>JAPLRL010000030.1 GCA_026399205.1 Gammaproteobacteria bacterium | reverse complement strand
TTGATTTAGATAAATACTCAGAAGAAAAAATTAATTCTTTGATCTATCAACTCACTTTAGCCGCTTAGAAAGCCCTTCGAGACGTGTGCTACGCACACTCCTCAGGGCGAACGGATTAGGGAAAAATGGCTAAACTCGAGTAAAATTGAACTATCGCGAGAATTGATCGTTCTGATGTCATCCTGTCATCATTTAAGTGGATTTTTATCGGGTTATTCTGTTTTAAATCATATTGAGTTGATATCTGGCATTTTATCGCTCGTAAAAGAGCTGTCTGAGCGATCGCCCGATGAAGGACGCGTGATCATGGGCGCCCTGCCAAACGATGAACATATAGGCGACATCACGCTGATGTCTATTCTTTTAAAATACATGGACAGTGCCGCGTATTGTGTGGAAGAACAAGAAACAGTGGAATTAAAAAAAGTCCTTATCCATTACGGTCATGTATTGCATGTATTAAATATCAATCATATTCACATGAGCCAAGATACCGCACTATGCCTTTTTATGCTCATACACTCCACTCACCCAGCGACCAACTCTGCGGTATATGGTGTACTAAAACTTATCGAAGAAGCGCCCTACAAAAAAATGTTAACTCCCTTCATCAATGTGATGCTCCATAACTTTTCACGCCATAAAGAAAGTGATGTGATATCAATCATCGAGGCGCTGACGATTACAATTTCCCTCTTTGGAGAGGACATCATTAAATACAGTGAGCGTTTATTTTCACACCCTGACCCGATTATGCTCAACAAAGTCCTGTTGAAGTTAACCCGTATTTTGGGTCAAGACAAACGCCACACTCCCTCACTGTATGTTCACAATTGGACGCCTGTGCAGTTAACACACATACAACTTGATCATCTCTTCAACCACCCTCAACTACCCTGTTTATTGGTCGTGTTAGAGAAGCTATCCACCCATCCTATTTTCGACACTCAAGTGGAAAACAAACCCATTTTAACTGCGGTTTTAAAATTAGATGAACTAGAACTACTGACATTGGAACAGAAGTTACAGTCATTGAACGAGTTAGACCGTGATAAATGGTTGCTACACATTAAGGCAGCAACCTCACCAAACCTGCACTCTTTTTATTCAGACTCAAACACCAAACGTTTATCTTTCACCCATACTTTAACCTCAGAGTGCGGCGTAAACTCACCTTTTAAGAGCTTTTGAGCCAAGGGGTTTTCTAGCTCTTGTTGAATGGTTCTTTTTAAAGGACGCGCGCCATACACGGGATCAAATCCCATCTTAGCCAACAGCTGAAGCGCTTCTGAACTAAATGTTAATTTAATATCATGCTGCTTCAGTCGTTGTTGTAGATAAGCAATTTGAATTTCGGCAATTTGTTTGATTTGCTCTTGTTGTAAAGGATGAAACACCACCATATCATCGATACGATTGATAAATTCTGGGCGAAAATGCTTCGTCACCACGTCCATCACCAGGTTTTTGATGTCTGCTGTCTTATTTTGTTGTGTGGCTTCTTGAATGATGTCCGAACCTAAGTTTGACGTCATCACAATCACCGTGTTTCGAAAATCAACTGTACGACCTTGGCCATCGGTCAGCCTACCCGCATCAAGCACTTGCAGCAGAATATTAAACACATCATGATGCGCTTTTTCCATTTCATCTAATAAAATTACAGAATAAGGTCGACGTCGAATGGCTTCTGTTAAATACCCCCCTTCTTCATACCCTACGTAACCAGGCGGCGCACCAATCAGACGCGCAACAGAATGTTTTTCCATAAACTCAGACATGTCGATACGAATCAGTGCATCTTCCGTATCAAATAAAAACGTCGCCAATGCTTTACAAAGCTCGGTCTTGCCAACACCCGTCGGCCCCAAAAATAGAAATGACCCCACAGGACGATTCGGATCAGACAACCCGGCTCTGGCGCGACGAATCGCATTGGCCACTACACTCACCGCTTCGTCTTGTCCGACCAGTCGCTGATGTAACGCGGTTTCCATATTTAATAGTTTTTCTTTCTCACTCTCTAGCATTTTATTAACGGGAATTCCTGTCCACTTAGACACAATTTCTGCAATTTCTTCTTCAGTAACTTTATTTCTAACCAATTGCGTTTCTTGTGACTCCATCTTGGTCACTAGCTCGAGTTGTTTTTCAAGCTCAGGAATTCGACCATATTGTAATTCTGACATTTTAGCCAAATCGCTGTTACGCCTTGCTTTTTCTAGCTCAAGTCGCGCCTCTTCGATGGCGGTTTTAATTTGATTGGTGCCTTGTAAGGCCGCTTTTTCTGCCTTCCAAATTTCATTGAGATCAGCCGTCTTTTTTTCTAGTTCAGTAATGTTAGCTTCTAAATCTTTTAGCCGTTTTTTAGATCCTTCATCTTGTTCTTTTTTAAGGGCTTCACGTTCGATTTTAAGCTGAATCAAGCGTCTATCTAATTTATCCAGACTTTCCGGTTTAGAATCAATTTCCATCCGAATCAAACTGCCCGCTTCATCAATCAGATCAATCGCCTTATCCGGCAATTGACGATTGGTAATATAACGATGAGAAAGGGTTGCCGCAGCAATAATAGCAGGATCTGTAATCGTGACCCCATGATGAATCTCATAACGCTCTTTTAAGCCACGCAGAATAGCAATCGTGTCTTCAACAGAAGGCTCTTTCACATAAACCGTCTGAAAGCGGCGCTCTAAGGCTGCGTCTTTTTCTATAAATTGACGATACTCATTGAGTGTCGTCGCCCCAATACAGTGCAACTCGCCTCTGGCCAATGCAGGTTTTAACATATTGCCCGCATCCATAGCGCCCTCGCCTTTACCCGCACCCACCATGGTATGCAATTCATCGATAAATAAAATCACTTGCCCTTCTTCTTTACTGAGATCTTTTAATACGGCTTTGAGACGCTCTTCAAATTCGCCTCTAAATTTTGCACCCGCAATTAATGCACCCATATCCAATGCCAGCAGCCGTTTATGTTTCAATCCTTCAGGCACCTCACCATTCACAATCCGCTGCGCTAAGCCTTCGGCGATTGCGGTTTTACCCACCCCCGGTTCACCAATCAAAACCGGATTATTTTTGGTACGCCGCTCTAAGACCTGAATGGTGCGTCTGATTTCGTCATCACGTCCAATCACCGGATCTAATTTTCCTTTTAGGGCTCGTTCAGTCAAATCTAACGTGTATTTTTTTAATGCATCACGTTGATCTTCTGCATTCGCATCTTGCACGGATTCGCCTCCTCTTAACGTTTCTATCGCTTTTTTGATGTTCTCATGCGTCGCACCAGCTTGTTTCAGCAACTGTTGTAGTTGACAGTTTTCATCCATAACCGCCTGAATAAAAAACTCACTTGAAATATAGGCATCACCCTGCTTTTGAGCAAGCTTATCCGTTAGATTAAGCAACTTTGCCAATTGATTAGACAGATGAATATCGCCCCCTATCCCACTCACTTTAGGCATGCGTGTTAAAGCCTCATCTACACTTTTTTTCAAGGTGCCAACTTTAACGTTTGCTTTGGTCAATAACGCATAAACACTCCCCCCGCTTTGCTCAAGTAGGGCTTTCATTAAATGCTCTGGCTCAATAAAGCCATGATCTTGACCCAATGCGATTGATTGCGCCTCACTCAATGCGGACTGAAATTTTGCAGTTAGCTTATCTAGACTCACGGTTTTTTCTCCAAGGGTACCAATTCATGATTATCTTCAGTAAGATGTGGGATTAAATTTAAAAAATCAAGGTGGCGCGGTGGTAACTGAAGGGATAGATGCACAAAACCTCATCAATCAAATTGTCATTGAGTTCATGAAAGAACAAAAAAGAAAAAGACGTTTTCGTTGGGTGGTTCGTATTTTAGTGGCTTGTCTCACCGTGATCATTCTCTACAACTCATTAGATGAGTTTATCCAAGAAACACAACTCAAATCAAAAGATCATGTCGGCTTAGTCGATATCAGTGGTGAAATTGGCGATGGTGAAGCCAGTAATGCTGATGATTTTGCCAAAAGCCTAGACGAAGCCTATAAAGGAAAAGGCTTAAAAGCCGTTATATTACGCATTAATAGCCCAGGTGGCAGCCCTGTTCAAGCTGACTATATGTATAACTTAATTCAATATTATCGGCAAAAAAACACATCCATTCCTGTTTACTCGGTCTGTGTTGATATGTGCGCATCAGCCGCTTACTATGTCGCCGCCGCTTCCAACGAAATTTATGCCAATCCTTCCAGCATGGTTGGCTCTATTGGCGTGTTATATAACGGGTTTGGCTTTGTAGATACCTTACAAAAAATAGGCGTGTCGAGACGACTCTTTACCGCAGGAAAAAACAAAGACTTTCTTGATCCTTTTTCTCCTGTTAATCCGCAACAAGCTCAGCTGCTGCAAGTGATGCTCGATTCAGTTCATCAGACCTTCATTGAGAAAGTCAAACAAGGCCGGGGTAACAGATTAAAAATAACGGATGATCTCTTTTCCGGACTATTTTGGACAGGCACCAAAGCCAAGGAGCTCGGGCTCATTGACGGATTTTCAAGCACAGGTCAGCTGATGCACACCCTCAAACAAGAGAGCATCATCGATTACACGATCAAAAAATCTGTTCTCGACCGTTTTACTAAATCGATTCATTCATCGATGGTGAGCGCCTTACCGAAAGCGTCTAACCAAATTAGGTTTTAAGCTGCATGCGGCCCCATGTCTTATTAGCATGGATCATCCTAACCGGTATATTTTTAGTGCCATTGTTACGCTATGGATATCGCAATTATCTCGTCTGGCGGTGGAAAAAAAGACTTCATTTAGATAAACATCAAAAACAGTTTGATGATCTCTATCAAGGTGTCAATGGCTTCAGGCTCTCTAAAGAAGCTCGCATCAGTGGTGATGCCTTAGAGTACTTATATGGAGAAATCGATTTTTTATCGTTCATTGCTATGATCAATCTCACTCACCCCCATCGCGACACGGTGTTTTATGATTTAGGCAGTGGTACCGGAAAAGCCGTGATTGCCTGCGCTTTGCTTTATGACATGAAGCAATATAATGGCATCGAGCTCTTTGAACCCTTGCACGAGGCAGCCGAACTCCAAAAAAAGAAATTCGCAAAACTAAAGTCTTATAAGAAAAGAGCACGCCACATCCACTTTATTAACGGAAATTTTTTACACACTTCGTTTTATGACGCCACTTTGGTTTTTATTAATGCCACTGCGTTTCTAGGGGAAACCTGGGAGCAATTGAATGAAAATTTAGATCAAACTGCGGTTGGGACGCAAGTGATCACTATCAGTAAAAAATTAATTAGCAATCAGTTTGTTGAAAAGAGGGTAACGTTGATTCAGATGAGCTGGGGGGTTGCGACGGCGTATTTGTATGAGCATAGATAAAGTTGTCGAATGTATTCACACATCTTTAGTTTTACTCCGATCCGCCCCCTCTCCCGCGCTATGAACCTTTATGGTGATTCGATATTGAACGCGGGGGAGGGTTGGGGAGGGGGTAAAATCTTGTGCCCCCCCCCCTCTAACCCTCCCCCGCGTTCAGCATATAAGTTTTATATACGTTTCGTGCGCGGGAGAGGGGACAGATCGGAGTATAAAAAACTTTAGGGACATGACCTAGTTACTACGAGTGGTAGAAACTTATCTACATGGCCTCATACAAAAAATCCTGCGCCTCAGCCAACTCCTCCGCCGTATTAATCTCCAACGTCCTACTTTGCGTTAAACACACCCGAATTTTATAACCATGTTCAATCACGCGTAACTGCTCCAACGACTCAACCTGCTCGAGGGGTGTTTGGGGCAACGTTGTATAATGCAATAGAAAATCCCGGCGAAAAGCATACAAGCCCATATGCTGATATACAGGTGCCGGCCCTTGCGTTCTAAAATAAGGAATAGGCGCTCGTGAAAAATAAATCGCATGATGATGTTTATCAACAATCACCTTCACCGCACCCGGATCATCATATTTACGTTCTCTATCGAGTGGATAGGCAAGCGTGGTCATCTCAGGCCGCTCCCCTGCAAGATAGGGGGCAACCAATTGCTCTAACATCTGTGGTTGAATAAAAGGCTCATCGCCTTGTAAATTAATGACAACATCCACATCCGGGTATTTTTCAGCCACACAAGCCACCCTGTCAGAACCTGTTTTTAACTCAGGATCCGTCATCTCAACCTCGCCACCACATTGATGAATAATATTGGCGATATCCTGACTATCCGTTGCGACCACAACCTTATGTAATAATTGACAACGGCTCGCATTCTCATAGACCCATTGAATCATGGGCTTACCTTGAATGTCTAATAAAGGCTTACGACTTAAGCGGGTAGAACCAATACGACTAGGAATTACACAAAGTATTTTAAGCATCATGACTATTGGTTAATTTAATTACAGGTATTCTAATCGTTTTTGACGCACGTTTCTAGGGTTTGTTCAGGGTAATCCCATCGTATGCTTAAATAATCGCCGATGCATCCGAGCCGCGACCGTTAGGGAGCGGAAATTTTAAAACTTCCGCTCCCTAACGGTCGCGGCTCGGATGCATCTAGCGTTGTTTAAACAAAAATTTAGATGCGGTTGCCCTGAGCGAATGATATAGTCTGCGGCAACTTGCCTCATACACATAGAGATCCACCATGCTCGCATCAACAGATGAAACTCAGCCGACGCCACCAGAGGACAAAGCTGTACAAATAAACATTGAGCCTCTAGAGGATGTCATACCACAACCCACGTGCCCTACGCTTTATCAAGCATGTCGATTCTTTGCTTCGAAAGTCCAGGAAGCTGTTGAACCAGTGAGTCGTTGGTTAATCTCACCTTCTGGGCCTGGTCGTCATTCGCATACGGATTAACTGCTAGAAAACCACCCAGCCACCATTAAAATTACATAGACCGGCACTAACCTGCGAATCGGCAACAAACAACATAAGCCCATCCCCAGTAAACTAGCGCACAGCGCTGTCGCACTGAGATGAACGTCATGTACATTCATCCATGAAGCATGATCCACCCAATGTAAAACCGCAAATAAACATTGCGTCCCTTTTCGTGCAATCCAAAACCAAACCCCGCCCAAGCCCACAGACATAAAAACCAACCCCAATAGCGCGCTCGGCACAATCACCCATCCAACCAAGGGCAAGGCTATCAAATTAGCAATATAGCCATTGAGCGAACCATAAGAAAAAAAGAACAAGGTCAGAGGCATGAGGCCAATTAAACAGACCAATTGCAGCAGCATAAGTTCGGGTATTTTTCTTGCAATGGGAAAGCGCTGATGATTAAACATCAACATAGCCACGGCCACAAAAGACAAATAAAAACCAGGCGTTAAGACCACATGCGGCTCAATGAAAACCACCATCAATAGGGCATAAGACCAAATCTGCCAGATGGTCAGTAAATGCGAGAAAAAATACCGCAATAACACCAGACCAAACCCAATCAAGGCCCGCTCAACAGGGGCGCCTAACCCTGCTATCACCGCATAAAAACAACCCACGCCCCAAGCCACAATGGCGGCGGCTTGTTGCGACGGAAGGCGCAAGGCAAACTGGCCTAATCGCCCCCAAATACGATACACAATAAAAAAACAGGTCCCAGCAATCAGGCTAATATGCTCACCTGAAATCACCACCAAATGAATACTGCCGGTACGGCGAAACAACTCCCATTGCTCCTGTGCAATATATTGACCCAAGCCTAAGGTCAGGCCTTGAATAATACCGAGTGCTGGATCATGACTGAGAATGCTAGATAATTGTTCTGATATCCTTGAGCGCAACACTTGTAACGCCCATGGCCAACTGGGTTGCTTTATCACATGTGAAGCGTTGACATGGACAGTCCCTAACCATTGAATATGGTTGCTTAATAACCAATTTTTAAAATTCATTTCAAACGGCAAGCCATGAAATACAGGCTGTTTAATTCGGGCTTCTAGCTGCCATTCTTCGCCAACACGAAAGGCCGGACAACGCTTGTAGCAACTCATCCAAACCGTACCAGACGCAGGCTTATCATAAAACCGGCTCAGTTGAAATTGAAATTGTACTTTATGTTTAATCATTTTAGGGATAGTACTCACCACCCCTTCTACCTGAACCGCATACTTTAATGCATCAGGTGGTATGCCTTGGCCTTCAACGGTGTGTTGATGCCACAAAGCCCAACACAACCCCATGATAAAAAAAATGAAAATACGATAACTGGCTCCGAGCCAAAACGCGACCCAAAGACCTACGATCACTATCCAAACAGTGGTATATCCAAAGAGGATCCCTGCGAAAAAACCAATGGCTTCCATGAGACGAGGCGAGAGAAGACGAAACGATAAAAAATCATTCTACAATTTTTTCATCTTTGACTCTAGCGTTACCCTCTAAATAAATAGTGCGCATTGCAACTTCATCTATCAAATAACGATTATGCGTAATTAATACGACTGTGCCATGATAGGTCTTTAACGCATGCGCCAAGACTTCAATCGTTTCTAAATCCAGATGGTTGGTTGGCTCATCAAGAAAAATTAAATTGGGTGAATCTAACATCACTTTGGCTAACAATAACCTCGCAGCCTCACCCCCACTTAAGGTTAAAATGTTTTTATGCGCCTCATCTTTGGTGAATAACACTTGAGCTAACGCGCCTCTGACCTGTTGCTCATTTGCTTCCGTCACGGCATTTCTTAACCAATCAAAAGCAGAAATAGAGGTATTCAGCAACTCATGGTGATCTTGAGAAAAATAGCTACGGTGCACTTCATGACCAAAAGTACACGAGCCCTCATCAGGTTGCACCAACCCTAACATCATTTTCATCAAGGTCGATTTGCCTAATCCATTCCCACCTAAAATCGCCACTCTTTCTGAACGGTTAATCTCAATATTTAAATCTTTAAACAAAAGTTTATCTTGATATGATTTGCAAAGCCCTGAGACTTTAATCACACTCTTTCCCGAAGGACGTTTGGGCGTAAAGCGAATAACAGGCGCGACACGTGAACTTTGTTGAACATCTGGCACTTCAATTTTTTCAATCATTTTCATACGCGAACGCGCTTGCGCTGCTTTTGAGGCTTTTGCCTTAAAGCGATCGACAAAGCGCTGCATTTCGCCGATTTTACTCTCTAAACTTTTACGTTCCGCTTGTTTTTGCTCTTGAACCAGCGCTTTTTCAGCCAAAAATCGCTTATAATCACCACGATACTGGCGAATATCACCAAAATCAATGTCGACAATATATTCTGCCACCCGATTCACGAACTCAACGTCATGCGATATAAAGAGCACCAAGCCTTTAAATTCATTTTTTAAGAATGACTCAAACCATGCAATGGACACAATATCCAAATGGTTGGTCGGCTCATCCAGTAATAAAATCGTTGGACGCTGAAATAGCGTTTGCGCCAATAACACCCTTAATTTGTATCCCCCTGATAAACTACTCAGCGGTTTATCAAAGTAATCTGCTGTAATGCCTAAGCCAAGCAACATCTGTTCGGCTTCAGAATCAGCCGTATAGCCATCTTCGTGCATAATGATGTCTTCTAAGACGCCTAAGCGATAGCCTTTCTTATCGTCCCAGTCATCGGAAGCTAAAATCTCATCGCGTTCTTGTAATGCATCCCATAATCGCGGGCGACCTTGTAATACGATATCGCGAATGTGTACATTTTCATATTTAAATTGGTCTTGTTTTAACCAACCAATCGTGGCCTCTTTGGGGCATTTAATCTCCCCTTCGGTCGCTTCTTCTTCATTTTGCAACAATCGAAAAAGCGTCGATTTCCCCACGCCATTCGCGCCCACAATGGCGTAGCGATGAGGAAAATCAAAATTCAGTGTCACATCCATAAACAACAATCGTTGTCCGTATGCCATGCTTAGTTGGTTTAATACAATCATGTTCGCCTTTATTTTACGTCTTAGCGCCGCCAGTATACCCGAAACCACATGTCTTGGCGAACAGAACTTATTGGCACTGACAAAAAAATAGGCTAATATATGCGTTCATATTTTTTAATAGTAAGAGATTTCAATTTATGCGTTATATTCAATATGGACTCATCCTGGGTTTAAGCATGGCTCTTGTCGCTTGCCAAAATATCACTCATGAAGGTGTAGGTACCGTGACAGGTGGTGTCGTGGGTGGCTTGATTGGTAGTCAGTTTGGTGGTGGGGCCGGAAAAGTAGCGGCTGCTGCAGGTGGTGCACTTTTAGGGGCTTATTTGGGTGGCAACATCGGTAAATCAATGGATAAAGTCGACCAAATGCAAATGCAGCGCGCACTAGAAACCGCGCCAACAGGAAGACCTGTGGCATGGAGCAACCCTGATAACGGCAACCACTATACAGTGCGCCCAACGCGGACCTATTATGAACATCAACATCCGTGTAGAGAATACACCACACATGCACTCATTGGTGGAAAAAACCAAGAGGTGTATGGTCGAGCTTGTCGACAATCAGATGGATCTTGGAAGATTGTAAGATAATTTGAGCTGATCGGTTAGCGCGATCTACCCCCTCGCCCGCGCCGGAAAATAGAGTAGAAAACTGGGCTTCATCGCGGGAGAGGGCTGGGGAGAGGGTTAAAACTATCGGCGGCCCTCTCCCCAACCCTCTCCCGCGAATTAAATCAAACAAATACTCACCCTTCCGGCGCGGGCGAGGGGGTAGATTGCAGTAACCGAATAGTATCGCGCAATTAGCATCAAACACTTAACACGGAGCGTTAAACACATGTACCCCTATCTATTATCCTTCCTCCTCTTTTTTACCACCGCAACCTTCGCCCACCCCACCGCCGAACCCCTACAGCTCGACATCTTCCTCACCTCAACCTGCCCCCACTGCATTGAAGCGCATGAGTTTTTCACGACCTATACCAAACAACACCCAGACATTAGCGTCCATTACCATTGGATCAACACCGATCGCGACGCCCTAAAAGACATGCATGCCCGTTTATTAAAAGAGAAAAAAATTGATTTTTCGGTTCCTGCGTTCTTTTTTTGTAACGCCCATTGGAGCGGCTTTTCAACTGTGGTTCAACAAGAGCTCATCCAAAACCTTAACACCTGCCAAAAACAATTAAACCAGCACCGTTCTCCAACTCTCATTCAACACGCATTACAAGACAAAACTGAACTCATGCGTTATTTTAATCAAAGCTATGCTGTCATTCCCTCGTTTTTATTTATGCCATTTACAGCCATCATGCTTCTTTTAAACCCTTGCTCGCTTTTCTTCTTCATCACTTTTCTTATTTTTATGTATCTATCTGAACAAGCCTATTTCAGCCTAAAAATGGGCATCACCTCACTCATGGGCTTAACGTGCGCTTTATTAATTCATCTTATCGACCCGATTTGGTATTATGCTCTCATACAAAGTAATTGGTTGCGCGTCTTTGCACTCGTTCCTGCACTGAGTTTAATCCCTTATATCTATACACACATCCGGCGTCATCCTGAACAAACAGCACGTCATCCCGAGCGCAGCGAGGGATCTCCATCAAACGCCAAGAGATCCCTCGCTGCGCTCGGGATGACGTGGACGCAGAGAATGACGTTCGCAATAAGCCCTAGTTATCTCCTCCTCACAAGCTTCATCACCAGTTTTTCTATTTATTTTTTCCAACAAACCTGCCCTCTTAATTTAGCCCAGTTATTTCATATTTGGTTAAATATCACGCCGACCCATGCGTCAATCCATCTATTATTTATCATGACGTATTTAGTGATTTATTTACTGATCCCCACCGCTATCGTCTTCATTTGCTACCATCAAAAGAAACGCGCTGCATATAAACCCCCCATGCCTTATCGATTGATGCATACCGTCAGCCTTCTTTTTCTTGGCTTTATGAGTCTGATATTAATCATCCAGCCTAGCATTTTATCTTCTTTTGGTTTATCTTTAGTCACTTTAGGCGTAAGCATCCTCATCGGATGGGGCATTACAAAAAGGCAGAACAGGAGTAAACCATGAGTTCATTGAAGAACATCCCGGTGATCATTGAAAGTGGACACAAATATCGAACCGCAACAGGCGGCACTGCTATTAAAGACGGCATCAAAGCAACCGATCAAGCTGTGACGCCATTAAAAAAACCCTCATGGTTAAAAATAACGACACAAACCTCTTCTCAATATGAAAAAGTCAAATCATTGGTGAAAAAAAACAACTTGGCCACCGTGTGTGAAGAAGCCAAATGCCCCAATATTGCGGAGTGTTGGTCACATGGAACGGCAACCATTATGCTCATGGGTGCGGTTTGTACCCGCGCTTGTCGGTTTTGTGCCGTAGACACAGGAAACCCGCAAGGCTGGTTAGATCTCGAAGAACCCTTTAAAACCGCTGAAACCGTCAGCATCATGAAATTAGATTATGTTGTATTAACCTCAGTGAATCGTGACGACCTGCCCGATGGCGGCGCTCAACATTATGCAGATACCATCAGAGCCATCAAAATAAAATCACCACAAACTAAAGTTGAAGCCTTAACCCCTGATTTTCAAGGCGATGAAGCTGCGATTCGCATCTTATTAGACAGCGATGTGGATGTGTTTGCGCAAAACGTAGAAACCGTAAAACGACTCACGCATCCGGTACGCGATCGTCGTGCAAGCTATGAGCAAACCCTGAATGTCTTACACTACGCCAAACAATATCGACCCTCGATGTTCACCAAAACCAGTCTCATGTTAGGCCTTGGCGAAACCGATGAGGAAATCCTGCAAACCATGGATGACTTAAGAAAAATTAAACTTGATATCTTAACGTTGGGTCAATATCTACAACCCACCAAAAACCATTTACCCGTACAACGCTTTGTCGAACCCGACACGTTCGAGTGGTTCAGAACCGTTGGGTTAAAAAAAGGGTTTCATGAAGTCGCTTCTGGGCCGTTTGTGCGGTCTAGTTATCGGGCTGATCGGGTGTTTAAAAAGGCGGTTCAGGCTGACGGAGTGTGAGGGTTTTATACACGCCGATCAGTCCCCTCTCCCGCGCGAGAAACCCTTATAAGACTCCTATGCTGAACGCGGGGGAGGGTTAGGGAGGGGGCCTGAACCAACGTGGCGTTACCCCCTCCCCAACCCTCCCCCGCGAAAGACATCAACATTCCGTTCAAACTTCTAGCGCGGGAGAGGGGGTATTCGAGTGTTAAAAAACTCTATGAGAACTCACACCAACGCCTCTCTCAACGCCAATGAAAACCCACTCAACTCATGACGCTGCTCAGGATGCACCTCCATCCAATGTCGCGCATTAGGCAAAAAACAATCAATGTTTTTCTCAGTCACTTCCGCATATTGATCATCCGGTAAGCGAGAGGGCTCGAAGTGACTGGGATGTTTATCTTCTTGTACCACATAGTTCGCTAACGACAACGTCCTTTCCATCCCCTCTTGAACCAACAGTACCACCTGCTCTATTGAGCAAGCCTCAACTTGATGGACGTTATTTAACAAGGTCGGCAACAAGCCTTGTTGCATGAGTAAGGCGTTTAACAACACCCGACACAACACTCGAAGATTGCCATCATGAAAAGGACGCAGCTGTACTAAGCGCTGCACCAGGGTGACTGTATTCGTCAATTGGCCACCCGCTTCATAAAAATCATGCAACAGCTGAGCGACCTGCTGCTCGACATCGACCGATCGCAAATCTCCTGGGAAGACACGCGGTATAGTGCTATGCGCCATGCATTTTAAATGAATGTTACGCAACTCATCCAAAGTGATTCGCTGACTTGGGCCATTCTGAATCCAAGGAATAACATAGGCATAAGCATTTAAAACCCCCATCAACGCATTAGGTTCACGTTGCTCCCAAGCATGCACAGCAAATTGATTATCCAGTAACTGGCGTTCCCAATCCATTGCATAACGAAACAGTTGATAAGGTGCAATTTCTGCAAATAAGATAAATTCCGTCAATCCTGGCATCGTATCTCTCCCACGTTATTTCCGCCTCTAAAGTTTTTTACGCTCGAATACCCCCTCTCCCGCGCTAGAAGTTTAAACAGAATGATGGAGCTCTTCGCGGGGGAGGGTTAGGGAGGGGGTAAAACCCAAGCCCGCTGTAACCCCCTCCCTAACCCTCCCCCGCGTTCAGCATATGAGTTTTACCAGGGTTTCTCGCGCGGGAGAGGGGACTGATCGGAGTATATGAAAACTTTAGGGACGTTGCTTAGCCCGTCATTGCGATCGCTTAAACGGAAACTTAACCTCACAAAAACACAACATCACAGCACCGATACAAATCGCAGAGTCCGCCACATTAAACACTGGCCAATGATGAAATCGATAAAATACATCAATGAAATCAACCACCTGCCCAATGGTCAGCCTATCATACAAATTGCTGACAGCACCGCCTAGAATCAAACTGATAGCAACCGCCAATACGCCTTGATTTGACTTAAGGTTTCCTAACCAAAAAACCAAATACAAACTAATGGTAGAGGAAAAAATAATAAAAAACCAAGTATGCCAAAGCTGTGGACCGCTCAAAATACTAAACGCAGCCCCACTATTAAACGCGAGCATGATATTTAAAAATGACGTGAGATGTAGCGGCGAATAAGGGACTAAATGCGCTAATACCCAGGCCTTACTCCATTGATCTAGGGCGATAACGCATACAGCGATCAGTAAGCCTGTCCATTTTACTGACATTTTAAACATGCTTTCTCACTTCATCCGTCCCATCCACCGTATTCGCACAACGCACACATAACGTCGGGTGCTGTTCAACTTGCCCCAAACCTTCAACCCGATGCCAACAACGCACGCATTTTTCATAGGGGCTAGCTTTAACTAATACCGCTAATTTTAAGTCTGTTGAACGATAAGTCAGTTCGGCAGGTGCCTCATCAAACGGCAAGACCTTAGCACTTGACGTGATTAAGAAAAAGCGTAATTCATCTTCTAGGCTTGCCAACAACTGACTCATCTCGGCGTCTGCATAAATCAACACCTCTGCTGCCAACCCTGAGCCCATGATTTTAGCTTCACGCGCAATTTCTAATGCTTTATTCACTTCATCGCGAATCGCTTGCAACTGTTCCCACTGCGCAAATTCGACCCCTTCAACAGGCGGCCACGCTTGATACCACTGCGTCAAAAATACCGATTCTTCAACGCGCGCTGGCATAAACCGCCAAATTTCTTCTGCCGTATATGATAAAAAAGGTGCAATCCAACGGGTGAGTGCTTGTAATACATAATACATCACCGTTTGACAAGAGCGCCTAGGGAGACTGTTTTTCCCTGTGGTATATTGCCTGTCTTTAATAATATCTAAATAAAAGCTGCCCAAATCAATGCTACAAAAATGATGTATTTTTTGATATACCACATGAAAATGATAATCTTTGTAAGCTTGAATCACTTCTTCTTGTAGCTGTTGCGCTTTAGCTAACATATATTGATCAATACCCAGCAATTGATCGTTGGGCACCAACTGCAAACTAGGATCAAAATCAAATAAATTAGCTAATAAAAATCGAGCCGTATTTCTCATCCGCCGATAAGCATCTGCTAAGCGTTTTAAAATTTCATCAGAAATACTCACCTCATGACGATAATCAGTAGAAGCGACCCAAAGTCGAATCAAATCAGCGCCATATTGATGAATCACTTGTTCTAATTCAACATAATTACCTTGAGATTTTGATAGTTTTTTTCCAGCCGCATCAACGGTATACCCATGGGTTAATACGGTCTTATAGGGTGACGTTCCATCTAGGGCCACAGCTGTTGTTAGAGAGGAGTTAAACCAACCGCGATACTGATCCGATCCTTCTAAATATAAATCTGCAGGAAACGCTAAATTATCCCGTTTTTTTAAGACACAGGCATGTGACACACCTGCATCAAACCAAACATCTAGCGTATCCATAACTTTTTCATAGTCTGCAGCCTCTGCCCCTATCAACACCTCAATATCTAAATCAAACCAAGCTTCAACCCCTTTTTCTTCAATTAAAGCAGCAACGGTTTGAATCAGTTTAGCGGTTTGTGGATGTGGCGCGCGCGTTTCTTTATGAATCAACACCGGAATCGGTGAACCCCAAGTTCTTTGTCTTGAAATGCACCAGTCGGGTCTAGATGAAATCATGTTAGCCATTCTCACTTTACCCCAATCTGGAATAAACTGAATGTCTTCCAATGCGTTCAATAAATTAGTGCGCAGCTGCGTTTTATCCATAGAAATAAACCACTGTGGTGTTGCCAAAAAAATCATGGGTGTTTTATGGCGCCAACAATGCGGATAGGTATGCGATAAAGTAACACATGCCAATAATGTCTTAGTTTCACGACATTTCTCAATAACAGGTTCATTCGCTTTTAAAACAAATAAACCGCCAAAAAAGGGCACGTCTTTTGCATAACAACCATTTGGCAATACGATATTTTCAAACGTAAGCCCCTGAGCTTTGGCAGCCGTATGATCGTCTACCCCATGTGCTGGCGCTGTATGCACACAACCTGTCCCCGCGTCGGTGGTGACGTGATCACCCAAAATAACCGGCACTTGTTTATCTAAAAAAGGATGTTGGCAACATAACCCAGATAAAACTTCCCCTTTCACTTCGCCTAATTTTTTAGCCCCTGTGATGCCATAACGAGCTAATACTTCATCAGCCAAAAGACTTGCCACAATCAAAGCATACTCAGGCGTATCATAGAGTGCATAATCAATCGCAGGGTTCAAACACACCGCTTCATTGGCGGGTAGAGTCCAGGGAGTCGTGGTCCAAATGGGGAGAATGACGCGCTTATCCAGTGACTTAAGCTTAAACTTGTCTAAACAAGCCCCCACATCAACCACCGCAAACGCCACATCAATTGCAGGCGATTGTTTATCTTCATAATCCACTTCAGCTTCAGCCAACGCCGAGCCACACGCAATACACCAATGAACCGGTTTAAATCCTTGATAGACAAGCCCAGAATCGATTAATTTACCTAAAACACGCACCACTTCTGCTTCATAAGAATAATCCATGGTTGCATAAGGCGAAGCCCACTCACCAAATACCCCTAAGCGCTTAAACTCCGCGCGCTGAATATCAATTTGCGAATGAGCATACTCGCGACATTTGGCTCTAAATTCATTTACCGCCACTTTCACACCCGGTTTACCGACCTTCTTTTCCACATTCAATTCAATCGGTAACCCATGACAATCCCAACCGGGCACAAAAGGCGCATCAAAGCCTGCCAAGGTTTTTGATTTAACCACCATGTCTTTCAAAATTTTATTTAAAGCATGTCCGCAATGCAGATGCCCATTTGCATAAGGGGGGCCATCATGTAACACAAACCGCGGCTTGCCTTTCTGCATTTGCCTGATTTTTTGATAAATTTGTTTTTCTTCCCACCAAGCCAAACAAGTTGGTTCTTGTTGAGGCAGATTGGCTTTCATCGCAAAATCAGTTTGTGGTAAATTCAATGTATCTTTATATTCACTCATGTTGTGTAACCCCGTATATCCCATCAGCACAGGCAAAAAATGCGCAGGCTTCGTCAATATCCTGATGGATTTGAAGCATCAATCGCTGCATCGAATCAAACCGCATTTCAGCCCTTATTTTTTTCAAAAACGTTACTTGTAAATGTTGGCCATAGAGATTTTCATCCCAATTTAAGCCATGAACTTCTAAATAAAAAGCCCGCTCCTCACCAAAGGTAGGACGACTTCCCCAATTGGCAACCCCTTGAAAGCGTTGGCCATCTTGTTTTGTGACGTCTACCGCATACACCCCAAGTAATGCAGGTTTACGGTAACGAACACATAAATTAGCCGTCGGAATCCCCATTTGACGTCCCCGTCCGAGACCATAACCGACTCGCCCAGACACCTGATAAGACCGCCCTAATAAAGTTGCAGCCTCAGCTAAATCACCGTCTTTCAAGCAAGCCCGTACCGCCGTAGAGCTCACCCTCACCCCAGCACGTAAATGATTTAAAAAAGGCTCAACGGTTTTATGAAAGGGGCTGGCCATCTGTTGTAATAGCGCAAGACTCCCTTCACGCGCATAACCAAAACGCGCATCTTCACCCAGTAAAATATAATCAGCTTTTAATGCGGAGAATAACATCTGTTGAATAAAATCTTGAGCAGAAAGTTGTGCAATGGTTTGCGTAAAATGAATGCAATACAATTCATCCACCCCACACGCCATCAAATAACGCACTTTATCGCGTAAACTCGTAATCCTTGATGCGGCCTCAGCGTGCTTAAAAAATTCCTCTGGCTGCGGCTCAAACAACACCACCACCATCGGCAACCCCCGCGCATCCGCCTCGTGTTTTAAACGCCGCAACAAAGCCTGATGCCCAAGGTGCACCCCATCAAAATTACCAAAGGTTAGCGCACAACCTGTTAAGCGAGGCGATGTGTTTTTTCTAAAAATTAACTTCATGCAAGCCATTCAACCCATCATAAAGCTGAAGTATAGCGAATTCTGGAAAAACCCTCTACTCTACAAGGCAACCGTATCTTAATTCAAACAACGCACGATGCAACCGAGCCGCGACCGTTAGGGAGCGGAAGTTTTAAAATTTCCGCTCCCTAACGGTCGCGGCTCGGATATCTACCCTAAGTCCTAACCGCCTCAGGCCTAAAAGGCACCTCACACACCGCACGACAAACAATCAATTTAAACAAATACACCGGCATAAACCATTCAAACATCTCAGGCGCTTGCCCTAAAGAAGACATCACAATGACATATAACACAAACAAAAACCCAGCCATGGAGCGCTGCAAGTAAAGCGGCGTCTTACACAGAATCACCACAGACAGCAACATTGCCACATAGATTTCCATAGCCCACAGCCAAGGGGCAGGATCAGCAAAAAACCCAGCAATCACAAAAGGATGAATATGCAAAGCGCAATAGGGCAACACCGCTCGCAACTTACCGCGCACTGCTTCACGATGATGCCAGCGTTTACTCACATTACTGGCGAGGGCAATCACCCCAACCCCTAACTCAAAGACCAGTCCCATCGCAAGTAAATACTGCCACCAAGACCAGTTCACAGGGTATAATAAAGCGCTCACAAAAAAAGCTAAAACCAACAACCCGCTTCCAAACCAACAGAGTTGTTCTTCATGCACCGTTCGAGGCCCAGGCCCCATCACAGCATCCCAGTGCCCTTTTATGCCAGAGCGAATGTGCTTATGCGTCCAATCAATATTCATATCCTTCCTCCGTGAAGGGTAAAGATGGAGCGGGAAACGAGATTCGAACTCGCGACCCCAACCTTGGGAAGGTTGTGCTCTACCAACTGAGCTATTCCCGCGACCCGGGAATCATCACGCCATCATGAGATTTTGTCAAGGTTTATGAAGCCTCTTAGCCACCTCAGCAACCATCGGCGTATTCACATCAGACACCACCATTTTATTTGACAACCAATAAGAATAAATCCCCACAGCTTGTAGTCTCTGCTGAGGGAGCCGGCATAATATTGCACCTTCATCCCGAACATTGTAGCAATAACGCAGAAAGCCGTAGGGTGGACAAAGGAGCCTAACGCAGATGTTATCGGTTAGCAGAAACTAAAAGGCGACGTGTCCACCGGTCACTCGGGCCGCCTGAAGTGCTCAAATGGCCGCGAGTGGTGGTGGACACGTCGCCCGAAAGAGCGCGGCATTCTGCAAGCTCATCATGAGGCTCCTTTGTCCACCCTACGTTTTCATAACGTCATTAAGAGGGGTTTATGCAAATGGATCCATTAACTCCAACCCGCAATCAGAAAAATCACTGATATTCCGCGTAGCAACAGCAAACCCATGAGTTAGTGCTATTGCGGATATTTGTCCATCTAAAATACTAGACGGCCTTCCCATTTTTTTTCTATTAGCCATCAGTTGACCATAAGAATGAGAGGCAGCCTCATCAAAAGAAAGAATTCGATATTCAAATGCTTCAATGATTGTTTTATTAAACGCATTTTCTAAAAGATGACGACGATGACCTACCAGTAATGCGTATAACCCATAAAAAATTTCCGCGATGGTAATCGTCGTGATAAAAAGTTGATTGGCGTCTTGCTTATCTATCCACGACATCACTTTTAAAGAAGGCTGTGATTTCATCATCTCAGAAATTACATTCGTATCCAGAATAATCATCGATTAAAAATCCATGGGTTCATGAGGCTCATTTCGAGAAGCGATCGCAAGATTAATCCCATTTTCTCTTCCAAAGTTCTTCCTAAACACCTCACTGATTAAATCAGGCGCAGAAACAGCCTGAGAAATAATGTTTCGCACTTCTTCTTCCATCGAAACATGATGCTTTGCCGCCCGCACCCTTAATCGAGAATAAATTTCTTCATCTAATTTTCGTACACTTAAACTAGCCATAAGCGCCACCCCAATAAAATATTTATTATGATTTAATCATAGCATGTGATAGCATTGCTAGCAAACGCCATCAATTAAATAATTAGAAATTCAGCCGTTAAACGTAACTCCTCAGGTTGTGGATAAGTTTGTTTTATTAGCACTCACAACGAACAAACGTCATCCTGAACGCAGTGAAGGACCTCCTGAATTTGGCTAGATCTTTGTCAAATTGAGATCAACTATGTTAAAAACATATTTTCTA
>JAPLRL010000021.1 GCA_026399205.1 Gammaproteobacteria bacterium | reverse complement strand
TGAATCATCTGGTGGTAGCGTCATCATCAAATGAAAATGATCAGGCAATACCACGATTCCATCAATTATAAATGGATAACGCTCAATAACCTGCTTAAACGCCTGACGTAGCTCATTTATTCTTCGGATTAATAAATCACTCATCCTAATTTTTCAGTTCAATCACGAGTACTTTGATAGGATTGGTCGACATATTCTGATCATTATGTAGTTCGTTAGGGATATCTTTGGATAAATAATAGGCTTTGTTTTTTTCAAGCTTTAAATAATGTGCTTTACCCTTATCATTAGTGATCTTTAATACCCCATCGCTCAATGCAACAACAACACGATTATGCTCATGTCTATGCATTTTTAATACTTGATTTTTACTGGGGTAAATCACCGTTTCCCATACAGACACTTTATCATTATCAAATTGAAATACACGCATTGTCTTGGCTTGGCTTGCACTGACGGGGTTATTTATCATCATGAACAATGAAAAAACAGCCAAAAAATTGATTGAATAGTTGAGCAAAATCATGCCTCTCTTCATTAGCGTTGGGTATATATTGGTGAAAACCAAATTATACATTTGGTCTACTCAAATGAGAATTGATTGTTATCGATAAGGTGTGATATTTTTTACGCTCATCAAGCAAAGGAATGCGTGCATGACAACTCGGACGATGATAAATACAGCGATCTTATTGTTCTGGATGCTTTGTCAAGGTGCGTATGCAGGTAACTTGCTCCGGGTTGTGCCAACGCTGGGCAGTACTACCCTTAGTACACCATATCCTATCGCCCTTTGTCTGACCTCTAATGTGTCTTGTCAAAACCATCGTATCACCACAACCAGCTTTGCGATTAGTGCGACCGCAGCTCGTCATATTTATCATGGTGTCACGCTGACCGTCCCGTCAGGGTATACCCCACCTTGTGTTCATCCTATAGGGAACACTTGCACATTACCTCCCATTAGCAACACCATCTCTTATACGCCTCCGCTCATCACCCCCATAGGCACCTATGCAAGCTATACCGGTACTCAAGATGGCCAGGTCTATTACTCCACAAATAATGGCGCTAATTGGTCCGCAACCAGCGTGGAGCCTGCGAGTGGGAGTGCGGTGAATGCTGTTTTTGCAACGGCCTCTTTTCTTTATGCAGGAACTGCAAATGGGATGATGGTTTATTCAAATGATAATGGAACAACATGGGTTAATAGTAACGTCCCCACAAGTGGCTCTGCTGTAGAGAGTGTTTTCGTCAATACCGCCTCTGGTTATATCTACGTTGGTGCTGCCAATGGGCAGGTTTATTATTCGAGCAATGGGGGCACGACGTGGTCAACCGTGACCACTCCTCCATCCCTAACGTCGGCCGCAGTGAATAGCCTGTTTGTTGTGTCTTTGAACGTTCTCTATGCGGGGTGTGCCGATGGCTATGTGTATTACTCTACGGACGGAGGTACATCTTGGGTAGCGATTAACGGCAGCGTAGATGGCAGCGCTGTGATGGGTGTTTATATGGCTAACGGCATCTTGTATGTGAATACCGCAGATGAGTATATCTATATCAGTAACGCTTTAACGGGCGGTGGCGCGTGGGTAGCGGAAGGACAGACGGCTTATCGTTTGTTTGTGGATGCAACGGCCACGTATGTTCTTTCTGGAACACAAGGAGGTTATGTGTTTTCGCTCAGCACCGGAGATGAATTAGGGTTTGTGACACAAAGTCCAATTAATAGCGTATTCATGCTTACTTAAAGGGGGTATTGAATGTTTCAGTTTAAAAAATTAGCCATGAGTCTCATACCCCTCATGCTCGTCAGCGCAGTCATTTACGCAAACCCAACTGTGATGCATTTGAAGCACTTACCTACACCTGGGCTTTCATTGGTGAAACAAGCGACCTTATTAGGCCCCATGGAACGAGACACACCGATGCATGTGACCCTGTGGTTAAACTTAAGAAACAAAATAGAGCTGGATCAAGCGGTTCGTGATATTTACGACCCCCATAGCCCAAGGTATCAGACCTTTTTAACGGCTGATGAAATTAGCCAACGATATCTGCCTAGTCTTGAGGCTGAAAAGGCGGTAAAACACTATTTCGAAGCACAGGGTATACAAGCCACCATTGTTCACCATAGTGTTAGGCTTGTGGCACGAGCTGAAGAAGTTGAGCGGGCATTTCACGTAAAAATCAATCACTATCGTTTTAAAAATAGAGTCGTTTATGCAAACACGACACGCCCAAGCTTGCAATTAGATATTGCGCAATATGTTTCAGAAGTCACGGGTTTAAATAATATGATACGTTTTCGTCCCATGTTAGCTACACGCTCCGTCAAAAACCATGCCAATCCAAAACCGCATGATTTTACCCTGGCCTGGGATTCATTTACCCCGGACGCACAACCCACCAATATCTCTACAATTAATGGCTTTACGGGTGCGCATTTAACAACCGCCTTGAATCTTGCAAATATCCAGCCTATTGCAGGTACGACCATTGATGGTTCCGGGCAAACCCTCGTGATCATCGATGGGTGTGGGCTCAATAGCACTGCAACCATGATGAATGATGCGAATCAATATAATACAGCTAATGGGATTACGCCGTTCACTTCAGCGAATTTCAACGCGATTAACCCAGATGGCTCATCGTTTACGACGTGCTCTACAGATCCATCTGAATCAGGATGGGAGGGAGAAATCGCACTGGATATTGAATCTTCACACACGATAGCCCCAGGTTCAAACACGGTTTTAGTGCTTGCGCCTAATGGCGGAGATGTTCCAGATTTGGTGACGACACTTAACGATGTGGTGAGTACCTTAATTCCTAATCATACCATTGGTGGGTTTTCAAATGCGTCTGTGGTTTCTAGTAGTTGGGGGGCAACAGAAAGCGGCGGTATCTTTAACTCCCTTGAAAACTCGTTAGAGCTGGCTGTCGCCAACGGCCTCAGTTTTAATTTTTCTACAGGGGATTGCGGTGATGATGTTGATAGTGGCGGCCATTGTTTAAATAGCCCTTATCCTTCATCAAGCACAGATGCTGCGGTGAATTACCCGGCTAGCTCCACCTTTGTTACGGCCGTTGGAGGAACAAGTTTATTTGTAAGCAACACGTGGGCCTATGCCTTTGAAACAGGTTGGGGAAGTTATCAGGCTGGTTTTGAAGGGGGCGGCGGTGGCGGAATTAGCACCATATATGGCCCTTCGTCATGGCAAACGACCATCAGCTCATTTCTTGCCGGAGGCTATACAGGTACGATTGGTTCGCATAACACCTGTGGAGCCAGTCATAACCAGGTTTGTCGAGCCTTGCCTGATGTTGCTATGTTGGCTGATTGGAATACGGGATTAAGCATCTATTTTACAGGCAGTAGTCCAAACCCCAATACATATGGTGGCACCAGTTTATCGAGCCCTTTATTTTCTGGCACACTCACCTTAATTAACCAGGCACGCGCCTTATTGAGCAAGAGCCCACTGGGTTTAGCCGCCCCTTATCTTTTTAATCAACACACAACTTTAGTGCAAAATCAGGCGCTTAATCTAGTGATTCCCCCCCATGCAATCATCGCTGGTGCGACCAAGCCTCCCAGTGGCGCACCGCTATCTGCCTTCACGCTTGATGGCCTCACCTATAGTTGGGACTCTTCTCTGACCATCGAGCCTGAATCTCAATTTTGGAACGATGTGGTCGGCGTTGGCACACCTAATATTCCAAATTTTGTGGCGCAAGTTGCGACGTTTTAATTTAAGGGCTCGATGCAGTGGTGGGGCACGCCACCAGGCTCCGCTAGCTACAGACACCATTGACTGGCGGTTTTCTGACAAACTCATGAACCAACAAGCTGCAGGGAAACGCAGGTTGTGCAAGACATGGCGTGATGCTATTATTTCAAACAAATTAAAACAAAAAGAGCAGAGTTAAACATGGCGATTGAGCAGTTTCACACCTTACTTTCAAGTGCATTAGAGGGAAAGAGGGAGGCATTATTACTCCTAGCTAAGCATGCGATTGATAAAGCGTTAAGTGATGATGAGATCGCTCAAATCATCGTTGCCACTGAGGCGCAATTTAATTCCCATGATGACACCCTATGCAATGTGTTATCGAGCGAGATTGTATGAATTAGGGCGAGGTGAGGAGGTCAATTATCCTGCGGCCATTGTGCTTTTAGATCAAGCTAGTGCATTGAATGAGCCAAGCGCAATGAACAAACGTGCCGATTTTCATATGAAAGGCATAGAAGGCGAGGTGAATTATCTCGCAGCGATTACGCTATATGATCGAGCCATTGCTCTAAATAACGTTGATGCCATGTACAAAAGAGCAAGATTGCATAGAAGAGGCTTAGGGTGTGAGAAGAATTATTTAGCGGCAATTGCACTTTATGAAAGAGCGGATGCAGCGGGATGTCCGACAGCAAAAAAATGGATAACCCATGTAAAAGACTTTATGAACAAGGATTTTACAGAAAAACGGAATATATTGGCAGCATCAGAAAAAAGGTTAACTCGCGCTCGTCAAGTGAGTTTTTTTGAGCCTGAAGCACGTGTTGAAGAGATTGTGCCGCCTGAGATGCCATACAGGTTTAACGGAGCGGTGATAAAGACACTATGAGATTGGCAATCGGCGCGAATCGGGGATCAACAGACCCTAGTCACTTTCAGTCGCCAATGATTCTAAATAAGATTGTACGGATTGCAGCACAATTCCACCTCGCTGACTTGGATGTTTTATATATTTTATAATTTGTGTTGCGGGAAACTGATATTTTTCATGAAATTTATATAAAGATTTACTGATGGACTGATCACTTGTTTTTACTTCTATGATTTGTTCTATTTTTTGAGAGCAAACTAAAGCAAAATCTACTTCATCTTGATCTTTTGTGCGTAAATAATGTAATTCATAGTCTTCAGCTGCATAATCACGTTTCGCATAAACATGTTTTAATAAGCAAACTGCTACAAAATTTTCGAGTCTTGCGCCTTCATTCGCGGTAACGAGGCCTGGATCAAAAAAATATATTTTAGGTTCTTTTAACAAACTTCTCGCAATATTTTTTGAATAAGGTTTCACCCGAAAGACCACATAAAGCGCTTCTAAAACATCAATGTATTTTTTGATGGTGGTTTGAGAAAGATGAACATCCTCTGCAATCGATGCATAAGAGACAGGCGCTCCCACTTTTTCTCTTAATAAGTCAAAAATCGCTTTAAACCCACGTAGGTTCATGATGTTATCAAAATCTAATACATCAACACCTATCATGTCCTCAATGTACTGGTTTCTCCAGCGTTTTGCACTTACGTCATCTTGAGCTAAATAGGGTTCAGGAAAACCACTTCGCTCAATGAGTGCGTCGATACAATAATCATGAATACCGCAGGTGACCAATTCCGCAGGAGAAAAAGGCAAGAGATGATGTAGAAAATATCGTCCAGCCATGGAATCCCCTACTTTTTTAAACACATTTAAACGCGCGCTTCCCGTCACTAAGATGTGCATTCCATTCGGTTTTGTATCAAAAACACCTTTTAAATAATTTTTCCATTCGGGCATTTTATGTAATTCATCAAGAATTAAGAGATCTGTTTTAGGTAGCCAGCCTTCACGCATCATGATGTCACGCTCAGAGCGGCTATCATAATTAAGATAAAGGGGCATGTTGTAATATTTGGCCACTTCTTTCGCCAACCAGGTTTTTCCTGATTGCCTTGGCCCAACTAAGATAACCATTTTTGATTTTAAATCTTTTAAAATTTTATCTAGTTGTGACCGTTTCATAAAAACCCCGATAGTTAAGACTATTATGTTGTAAAATGCATTATAGTCGCGACTTTTATCCATTTCATGAAAGAATAGTCTATAATTTCGGGGTGTGCAACCTCATTTTCAGTGACTTAATCTATTTGTAGGATAGATGTCGTAGCAACTGTCAAGACAGTTGCTACGATGATTCTGTAGCCGAGAGGACATTACTATGGTTTGCTTTGTAACATCAATTGCTGCATAAACCGCTGTATTTTAGGATGATGTTTTAATTTTAATTTCATATTCATTTGTGATAAACCACTGACTTCTAGGGTGGTCTCATCCCTATCATCTAGATCTTCAAAACGATAAGCCATGGCTTGCATCCTAGTATTGTTTGGTAGCGTATAGGCACAAAATTGAAAATTCAATTCACCGTTATCAAAATCACTCACATGATGTTCAAACGCTGTCAGTGAAACCAATTTAAGCTGACTTAATGTCGATTGAATATTGGCGTAAATATCTTCATTTTGTTTCGCACGCACAGGATTTAAATAAAGCAACCAAACCACATACGTATCGCCAATTTGCTCCTTTGCTGCAAAAGAAACATACTCGACATTTTGATTCTTTGAGTTATATGCATAGGGCCAAGTTAACACAGGTTGAAATTCTTTTAGCTCATTAACACTGGGGCAATGCGCTGCCAGCGCCATCGATGTCCCAAGCCACATGATAAAACCACAACAAACCATCGCGCTCCATCGAAATAACATCGATCCGACTCCTTAAGTAAAAGTGAGGGATAGTACATGAGGATCTAATTAATTTCAACATGACCTCTTATTGATCGACATGCTCCAATTAATGTTGAAAACTATTTGTATATTATGTGCTATAGTTAATCTAAACAATGATAAACAAGGGGAACGTTATGAAGATGCTCAATGTATTGAAAGCCACTTTGGTATTCGTCAGTGTGGCAGGTATGAGTACACCCGTTATCGCCGATCCTGTAGATGATGTCGTTGGCGGTACAGTGCACGTGGGAAAAGCTCTGGTTAATGGCTCTGCACATGTGGTTGGAACTACAGTGAATGCCGCAGGGCACGTGGTTCATACTACGGGAGATGCCATTGCGCGTCCTGGGTATAGAGCGCATGGCGTGCACAAACACCATGTAAGAACTGCCCATGGAAGAGCTGCTCACCATCACAGGTACTAAATGGTGAGTATAATATAGGGGGGTTGCTTGGTGCAAACCCCTTTTTTTTGTCAAAAACAATAGGTGACTGATCCGGCGGATCTACTCACCTAAGATTAAAGTAAAACTTGCTCGGGATGAGGTTATACCCCATAAACTTGCGCCAAATAGATCATCTTCTTTATTGCGAAACTTATGTTCGTGATATAAACTTGCGTATAATAGACAAAATTCGAATAGGCGCAACTTATGATCAAAAACTTATTTGTCGGACGCAAAGTTGAGCTGCGCTTATTGAGCGATCTATTAGAAAAAAAAATAGCCAGTCTCGTGGTTATAAAAGGACGACGTCGAATTGGAAAAAGCCGGCTCGTTGAGGAGTTTGCAAAAAATAAATCTTATTATGTTTTTTCTGGCCTTGCGCCTAATGAACAAACCTCCGCCGATATGCAACGGGATCATTTTGCTAGACAATTAGCAGCACAAACAAACTTACCCGAAATCAAGGCTGACGACTGGAGTAAATTATTTTTATTGCTTGCCGATCAATTGAAATTACAACCAGCCATCGTGTTGTTTGATGAAATATCTTGGATGGGATCTAAAGATCCTACGTTCCTAGGCAAATTAAAAGACGCCTGGGATCTGTATTTTAAGAAAAATCCATCACTTATTCTCATTTTGTGTGGTTCTGTTTCGGTGTGGATAGAAAAAAACATTATTAGTAGCACCGGTTTTTTTGGAAGAATTTCACTTAAAATGACCCTGAGAGAATTATTATTAAATGAATGTCATGAACTTCTCCAAAAAATAGGGTTTAAACGATCGCTCACTGAAACATTTCAACTCCTCTCACTGACAGGGGGAATTCCTTGGTACATTGAACTCATCAATCCTGCATATTCCGCAGAGGAAAATATTAAACAACTTTGCTTTAGAAAAGATGGCATTTTGGTCGATGAATTTAAATTTATATTCCATGATTTATTTGGGCGCCGAGGTGAAATCTGTAAAAAAATTGTTGAATATCTTGCAGAGGGCCCTGCAGAATATAGTGATATTGTGACCGCACTGCATTACCACAATAGTGGATCATTGAGTGAATATTTGAATGATTTACTCACCTCTGGATTTATCAGTCGAGACTACACGTGGGCACTCAAAAATGGCAAAGATTCTCGACTAAGTCATTTTAGACTAAGTGATAATTATTTGCGCTTTTATTTAAAATACATCGCTCCTCGGTTAACCAAAATTGATAAAAACCAATTTTCACAAACTTCACTTACGTCGTTAACCAATTGGAGTAGTATTGCGGGCTTACAATTTGAAAACATGATCTTAAACAATCGTCATACAATATATGACCTACTGGGCTTAAAGGAAGATGAAATTCTCACAGATAATCCTTATTTCCAGACAAAAACCACCAAGCAACAAGGATGCCAAATTGATTACTTGATTCAAACACGCTACAACACGTTATTTGTCTGTGAAATTAAGTTTTTAAAACAGCCCGTTGATCTCTCTATTATTCAAGAACTCAAAGACAAAATTGCCAAACTGGTCTTGCCTCGAGGATACGCTTGTCTTCCTGTGCTCATTCATGTCAATGGCGTGAGTGATGAGGTCTGTGATTCTGGTTATTTTTTTAGGATGATTGATTTTGGGCAGTTTTGCACTTAAGGCTAGGTGAGTAGATCCGCCGGATCTACTCACCTAATTGGAAGGGGGAACACGTCGCCTGGCTCCGTTGCCCATCCTACAACGATCTCGTAAGATCGCTAGCTACAGACACCATTGATGGGCGGTTTTCTTACAAACTCATGTTTAGTAAAGTTGGGATGTGGTTCAGAAAATAATTTAGATAGTGTGGTTTGTAATTTTCTATATTTGATGACTTGATTATTGTTCTTATCAATTATGATGGAATCTAGCATGATTAAATAGATATAGGAATGGTTTAAATCACCATTGTTACTAATCACCATACTACTCACAGTGCCCGTGATTTTATCATTCGAACTGTTGAGATTGATGGATTTAACACCTTGTAACGCTGAACGAAAAAGGCTTGAATTCATACATCCAATGTTACTATTTTTTCCTGCAACATCAGAATGAGTATCCATAAGCCAATGGGCTGCAATAGTCATATTTTTCACTTTTGTATGGGTGAGATGGTCCGTGATTTTTTGTAGTCGACTGTGCGTACCGAGAAAGAAGTCTTCATCTGATCGGAGCTGGTTTAATGCGCTAAACTCTGGGCTTAAATAATGATTGGTATGTGCAAAATAATCATTTTTCTTGGTATAAATTTTATACGTAAATTCACGTAGCTTATCAGTATTATTCTTCCCATAGGCAACTTCAACGGTTAATAACTTTTTACCATCTGTAATTTGATAAAATTGCGGATCTGCCACACTAAATATTTTAGATAAATAAGGGACGATCTCGTCTACCGTGTTAAAGTTTTGCAAAATACCATATTTGATCATCCCCTCGGCGGTACCATTTTCTGGCTGCTGAAGTCTTCTCTGTGTTTTTGCATATTTGGCGAGAGGGGAATCTTCTTCAATCACGGTTAATCCATGTTGATTAACGCCCATCGAGACGTTGTTTTTTGATGTCAAAGCATAAAATGTATTATTGTGATTGTAGTTATTTTCATACCAATTATTGAACTGTTGTATAGGAACCATCAATTCAAACTGTTGTGGATCATAATAATAATCTCGGTTTCTACCGGTTAGCGTGCCAGAGTCTGTGATAACCCCAAATCCAGTACAAGCGATACTGATAGGTGTAAACATGAATAGACACATGAGAATAAAGTTTTTCAATGATAGGTTCTCGAATCTGTTTTAAAAAATTTGACAGGGGTAATATATCAAAAAATAAAATAACTCTCCACAAGCCCTAGATGGTCCCCAGTTGGTATGGTGCATAGTTTAACGGTAGTGACGAGAAACGTATAAGATTTTGAAAGATTTCATGCTCCTTTAGTTAATCCATTTAAAAGGTAGATGCTGTAGGGTGGACAAAGGCGCCCCACTGGGAACCTGCTATGTACCCAGATCGCCCTGGCGACGTGTCCACCGGTGGCTCGGAGCAGTTGTGGGCACATCGCTCGGTTAACGCTCTTCGCCATGCAACAGGCCTTCGCGATCCTCTTGTTTTAGATTTGAAAAAGGATTGCGCGGACGTCACTTCCTGCGGCAGGGTTGGGTGCCATGATAAACATTGCTCGATCTTTTTTGCAGCCTATCTACTAGGTGGCTCCGAGTTACCGGTGGGCACGTCGCCCGGGCGATCGTAGCCAGCGGAAAGTTCGGTGCCGGGCTCCTTTGTCCACCCTACGATGATCCTGCAAAAGCCCACAAGATATCATCCTGGCGATTTGATGGGGGTCTCTCTTGCGGGTAATCGCTTTTCAATCAATACATTTTTTAGCTGAACGTAATCAGGTAGGCCGTTGACATACGGTGGATAGGCTTCGCCCTGAATGAGAGGGGCCAAGTAGCGTCGGCAGGCGTCTGTGATGCCCATGCCGTCTTCGGCAATGTAATTTTTGGGTAAGGTGCGCTCTTGGTTAGCGACGTCTTTTAAGGGGACGTGTTGAATCGACCAGGTATAGGGGGCGTCTTGTTCGCGGTGGATGGTGGGCATGATGCCGTGGTGGCCGGAAACAGCGAGTTCGACTGCGGCTTGTCCTAGAGCATAGGCTTGCTCGAGATCGGTTTGTGAAGCGATGTGTCTGGCAGCGCGTTGTAAATAATCAGAGACGGCCCAATGGTATTTATAGCCTAATTCTTGTTTGACTAAGTTTGCAAGGACAGGTGCTACACCGCCTAATTGTGCATGGCCAAAGGCGTCTTTGAGTCCGCTTTCGCTTAAGAATGTACCTGAGGCATCTTTAATGCCTTCAGAGACCACAATGACGCAATAGCCGTAGTTGTTAACGCTTGAGCTTACTTTTTTCAGAAATGCTTTTGGGTCAAAAACCACCTCGGGTAACAAAATAAGATGAGGGGGTTGAGACTCACTTTGAGCTGCCAAGCCACTAGCTGCAGCAATCCAGCCCGCGTGTCTGCCCATGACTTCTAAGATAAAGACCTTGGTGGACGTCGCGGCCATTGAGGCTACATCTAAGCCTGCTTCTTGGGTTGATATCGCTACATATTTTGCAACTGACCCAAAGCCTGGGCAGCAATCCGTGAAGGGGAGATCGTTATCGATGGTTTTAGGGACCCCAATACAAGTGACTGGATAGCCCCATTGCTCACTGAGCATTGCGATTTTATACGCGGTATCTTGTGAATCACCACCGCCATTATAGAAAAAATAACCAATGTCATGCGCTTTTAACACGCTCACTAAGCGTTCATAATCTGGTGAATTATCTTTGAGCTTATATCGACAAGACCCAAATGCACCACCAGGGGTGTGCATGAGCTTGGCTAACATCTCAGGAGACTCAAGAGAGGTATCAATCAGGGTCTCATTGAGCGCGCCTAAAATACCGTTTTGTGCGGCATAGACTGTTTTGATGTGCTCAGGAAAACGTGCTGCGGTATGAATGACGCCATACGCAGACGCATTGATAACCGCAGTGACCCCGCCAGATTGAGCGTAAAGTGCATTTTTGGCCGCCATGATTTACTCCTCAGCTTCTTTGCTTTGTGGCTTTTTAGCTTCCGTGTTGACATTGCCATCAGGCGCTGATGTTTGAGGATGCGCTTGTGGATGCGCTTGTGAATGTCCCTGTGGATGTGCTTGAGCATGTCCTTGTGGATGAGGTCCGGTCGTAGGCGGGCGTCTACGGTTTTGTGGGTTTTGCCCATTGCGTGACGCATTTGGACGTCGCCGACGATTCGGATGATTAGATTGTCCTTGCGGGTGCTGCCTTTCTCCTTGTGCCTGATTGGACGGTCTGTGTCCACGAGCGGGCGCTTGAGTTGGCTGTTGTACCGGTTCAGTGACTGGTGTTTCTGATTCTTCGCTGTTTGCAAATAAAACACGTAACAAGCGTTTAAGAAAGTTTTCAGAACGATGTTTTCCAGACCAGGCATTGCCGGGTGTTAATAGTTTCACCGCGGGCTCATTCAACTCAAAGTTGTGTTGTTCAGCTTTGTGAATGGTTAAGTCAGGTTGTTGAATCAGCGAGTAACTCGCCTTTTTTTGTTTGCCCACCTGATCTTCACGTAAGCGCGTCATTTGATATTGAGGCGGGTGCAAGTAAGGGTTAGCCACAATGGTAATTCGCACCGAATGGCGTTTTTCAATATTTAACAGCGCGTCGCGTTTTTCGTTGAACAGGAACGTTGCCATTTCAGCAGGCAACTGAACTTGGACTTCGCCGGTTTTGTCTTTTAAAGTTTCTTCTTCAATGAGGCGAATGATAGAAAGACAGTGAGATTGAATGTTACGCACCATACCGCGTCCTTCACACCGCGGACACACCACTTGAGCGGTTTCTCCGAGGGATAATCGCAGACGCTGCCTAGACATTTCAAGTAGACCAAAACGTGAAATTCGTCCGATTTGAATGCGCGCGCGATCGGCTTTTAGGGCTTCTTTTAGGCGATTTTCAACTTCTCGTTGATGTTTAGCTGAGCTCATGTCGATAAAATCGATCACGACTAATCCGCCCAAATCTCTCAAGCGCAATTGTCTTGCAATTTCATCAGCCGCTTCTAAGTTAGTATTAAACGCGGTCGTTTCAATATCGGTTCCGCTTGTCGCTTTGGCTGAGTTAATATCAATAGAGACCAGTGCTTCAGTTCTATCAATGACCAATGCACCGCCAGAAGGCAGTAACACTTCACGTTGATAAGCCGTTTCAATTTGGCTTTCGATTTGGTAGTAATTAAACAAAGGAATGGCGCTATTGTATAGCTTGAGATGTGGTAAAAAGTCTGGTTTGACTTGTTCAATATATTGCTTGGCTTTAATGTAAGAGACCTGGTCATCAATGATGATTTCGGAAATGCTTTTTCTTAAATTATCTCGAATGGAGCGAATGACCACATCACCTTCTTGATGAATTAAACAAGGTGCGGGTAATGTTTTATAGGCCTGACCAATGGAAGCCCATTGATTACACAGCATGTCGAGGTCGCTTTGGAGCTCATCAAGATTTTTTCCGACGCCTGCCGTACGGATAATCAGCCCCATCGATTCTGGAATGGTTAGCTGGTTTAATGTTTCGCGTAACTCGTCGCGCTCATCGCCTTCAATGCGACGTGAGATGCCGCCTGCACTAGGACTGTTTGGCATGAGAACCAAAAAACAGCCGGCAAGCGTGATATAGGTGGTGAGTGCCGCACCTTTCATGCCGCGTTCTTCTTTTTCCACTTGAATCAGCAGCTCTTGTCCTTCACGGATGAGGCTCGTAATTGGCGGTCTTTCAGAACCATCAGGATTGACAGGGTGTTGAAAGTACTCAGGAGAGATTTCTTTCAGTGGCAAAAACCCTTGGCGTTTAGAGCCATATTCGACAAAGATGGCATCTAAGCTAGGCTCACAGCGCGTGACAAGCGCTTTATAGATATTCCCTTTTTTCTTTGCTTCTGAGGGACAGTCAATATCTAGGTCAAATAAGATATTGTTCTTCACAAGAGCGACTCTAACTTCTTCCGTTTGTGTCGCATTAATTAACATCTTTTCCATTAAGCTACCCCATTAATTTGGCATAATTCCATTGAGTGAGTGATTTCCAAGCCATGGATGAACAACGGCGGCGAACATCATCAAGAAGAGATATTGAGGTCGAACGCATGCGACGGGCAAAAGGGCCGAGAAGGTTGTTGAGTACGGTAGAATGAATGGTGTGTCCTACGCGTATCGGTGATATAATCATGGCTGTTGTAGTTGTAATGCTTTTCACTCAGGGACTACGCAATATTTTAATTTAAAATTTGGAGAGGAAGTGTCATGATATATTTGTATATCTCCAACGGACATGTCCCACCTAAAATCTGTTGTGCAACGTAAATTGACGCACTCAGCCATCATAACAGAGCCAAAAGTTTCGAGCAAGAGGCAGTCATGCAAACAGTACAAATGCTAGAGATCAAAGAAAACGATTTAGGTCAGCGCTTAGATAATTATTTAATGCGCATCTTAAAAGGAGTGCCTAAATCTTATATTTACCGCATTATCCGCGAGGGTCGGGTGAGGGTGAATAAAAAAAGGGTGCAGCCTGCGAACCGCTTGCAGTTAGGCGATATGGTTCGTGTCCCCCCGGTACGCGTAGGACAATCCGCCCAGCCACAGGCAACTGAAAAAAGTATCGATGTGTTACTACAGTCTATTTTATATGAAGATGCGGGGTTTATCGTTTTAAATAAGCCAGCAGGGTTTGCCGTACATGGTGGGAGTGGCATTCAGTTTGGGGTGATTGAGGCCTTGAGACAGGCGCGGACAGATTTATCTTATTTGGAGTTGGTGCATCGATTAGATAGAGACACCTCAGGGTGTTTGCTCATTGCAAAGAAACGCAGTGTCTTAGTTGCCCTCCAATCCTTATTTGCAGAGCGAACCATCAAAAAAACCTATTGGGCATTATTACATGGACAGTGGGTTGGTAAAGAAAGATGCTACGTTGACCAGCCGCTTTTAAAAAACACTTTATTGTCTGGTGAGCGAGTTGTGCGTGTGGATGAAAACGGAAAAGCGTCAAAGACGCGGTTTGTGTTATTGGCCAATACCCCGTCTTATTGTTTAGTAGAGGCGGTGCCTAAGACTGGGCGCACTCATCAAATTCGTGTGCATAGTACTTATTTAGGGCATCCGATCGTGGGTGATGCAAAATATACGCTTCACCCGAAACGTCATCCCGAGCTGGCACGTCATCCCGAGCTGGCACGTCATCCCGAGCGCAGCGAGGGATCTCCATCAAGTGGCAAGAGATCCCTCGCTGCGCTCGGGATGACGTGCGAGCAGTTACCCGCACGTTTATATTTGCATGCGCGCTCAATTCAATTTACGCTAGACAATCAACCGTATGAGTTTACCGCTGAATTAGATACGCGTTTTATGGATGCCTTGACGATGTTAGATATATCCCTCCCCCAGTTGGCCCAGTGTAAGGAAAACTAAATGATTCAACGATACCAAGTGGTCATTTTTGATTGGGAAGGGACGTTAGCGGATAGTTTAGGTCCTATCCTCATGGCCATACGCGAGGCAGCGAAGGCCCGCAATTTAGCGCCCTTTGATGAGGTGTTGGCTAGGCAAAATGTGCATGTGGGCATTCGATTATTATTAAAAAAACTATACCCGTCTTTTTCTGAGGATGAATACCCCTACCTACTTAATGAAGTGGAGCGCAAATTAGCCAGTGCCAGAATGGCCATTCATGTGTTTCCTGGGGCAATTGAATTGATTTCAACCCTGTCTCAAGCTGGTGTGGGCTTAGCTATTGCAACCAATAAAGACAGCGTGTCTTTGCAGCGCGACTTGCAGGTCACAAAGTTGGGGACGTGGTTTAAAGTGACTCGGTGCGCAAATCAGACGATGTCTAAACCGCATCCGCAAATGCTAGAAGAAATTCTTGATTGTTTTCAGGTGTCTCCAGCCCAGGCATTAATGATAGGGGATTCGGAGTCTGACATGTTAATGGCAAAATCATTGAATGTTGATGCGATTGGCATTGACCCAAGTGATAAACAGGGCGCATCATTAACGCAGGCTGGTGCTCAAAAAATATTTCGCACCTTTGATCAAATTGCAGCTTGGATCGCGAACCACCCCGAAGGAGAAAAAACATGAAACCCATCGTACTCAGTCTACCCAATTGGTTAACCCTGACACGTATTTTCATTATTCCTTTTTTCGTGGTTGCGTTTTACCTGCCCTTTTCTTTTGCAAAATGGTTGGCGGCGGGTTTATTTTGTATTGCCTGTTTCACCGATTGGTTAGATGGCTATTTGGCAAGAAGACTTGAACAAAGCTCTTCTTTTGGCGCATTTTTAGATCCCGTTGCAGATAAACTCTTGGTATCCACCAGTTTACTCATGTTGGTTGGCTCTCAAAACATTGCTTATATCACGTTGCCTGCCATTGTGATTGTCGGACGAGAAATTGTGATCTCAGCCTTAAGAGAATGGATGGCTGAAATGGGAACGCGTGTGAGTGTAGCGGTGAGTTATATGGGAAAAATAAAAACCGGCGTACAAATGGTTGCCATTTTTTTATTGATTGCCTACACCCCCTCACAATCACTATGGGGCCTCTTAGGCATCATCTTATTATACATTGCTGCAGGGTTAACAATGTGGTCTATGGTGATATATTTGACCGTTGCTTGGCCAGAATTAGTGGGAAGAAAAGAAAATTGTGATTCCCTGGTTGACAGGCACTGATTTTTCAGTAGAATTGCGTTTCGTTTAAGCGGGAATAGCTCAGTGGTAGAGCACAACCTTGCCAAGGTTGGGGTCGCGAGTTCGAGCCTCGTTTCCCGCTCCATCTTTTTTTTATTTGGTCGAATAATAATTTTGGCTGTGTGGCAGAGTGGTCATGCAGCGGCCTGCAAAGCCGCGTACGCCGGTTCGATTCCGGCCTCAGCCTCCAGCGTCAGTAAAACATGCCCAGGTGGCGAAACAGGTAGACGCAAGGGACTTAAAATCCCTCGGTGGTAACACCATGCCGGTTCGATTCCGGCCCTGGGCACCATATTATCTTTTAATCCCTCTATTGTAATTCAAAAAAAAATCAGGTAAGTTTTAAGTTTGCGCTCAAAACAAGGACGATAGTATGAATGGAATAACTGTTGCGCGAACAGGGCTGGCTTTCTCAACTCTGTTTTTGATGTGTTCTCAAGCGATGGCGTTACCTTTTACGGTTTCGCCGCTTTCGACAAGTGTGATTTCGATTAATTCAGGACAACCGCTTAATTTCTTTTATTCAGTTTTGAATACATCAACCTACCCATTAACTGCAAGTTTTTCAAAAGGCTTGCCAGCGGGGGTATCACAAGTCACGGTAGATCCATTATATCCGACGTTGTGTACTTCACCAGTGACGTTGCCAGTTGGGAGCAGTTGTGTTTTAGAGATGACAATAAACACTGCAGTGAATAATGCTCAAAACGCGAACAATATTGAACTTTGCATTAATGTCCCCCCCGGCCTGCCGCCGGTGTGTCAAGGGTTTTCGCTCAACCTTCAGGGTAGTGGGTGGACCCTTGTCGGCTCAATAGATAATGGTTCGGTTGATGGTTATATTGAAGCGCTACTGGCTAATGGCTCAACCTTATATGCCATCGGCCATTCAATTGATAATTTCAGTACACTACGCTCTTATCTCAATGGTGCGTGGACAACAAACTACCAAGGTGCCGCGGGTACAACAGGTTCCGGTAGTACTTTTCAATCCATGAGCTTGATTAATGCGACCTCTGGATATTTAGGTGGACACAATAACGTTTATGGGAAGGTTTACTCCGTTAATTTGTCGGCACCGACTGCAACGCTCACCGATCTAAATTTCCAAAATTATACGTTTACCCCAAGTGGTCAGACAGAATATCCGGTTGAAGTCGACTCAGTTCTCTACTCATCAAGTAATACGATGTTGTATGTGGGTGGGGAAGTTAATACCGATCTTCTTAACAATTATGGTGCGGTATATTCATATAATGGAACAACTTGGACAAATTTAGCCTTAGAAAATGCCAATTATGTAGATTCATTGGCGATCGCAGGTGACAACTTATATGCTGCGGTTATTGGTTCAGGGGTTAATTTTGCTGAAGTATTTTCTTATCCATTAGCAGGCGGAAGTTGGTCTGATACTTACCTTCCTAGCGGCATTGTTGAGGTGCACTCACTTGTCGCCGACTCTAATGGCATATTATATGCCGGTGGATATGACGATTTTGGCGGGACAGTTTGGAAATACCAATCGGGTCAATGGTCTACGTTAGGCTTTTTCAAGGCGACAGCAGGGACGGATGTTAAATCTCTTTCAGTGGATTCAAATAACGTCTTGTATGTTGCAGGGGTCACGAGTGATTTCACCGGTGGGGTCTGGACGTATGCAAATGGCAATTGGTCTGCGGTGAATCCTGGATCGAGCAGTTTTGTTAATGCGATTGCATTGGTGTCTGGCACGTTGTTCTCAGCGGGTCAAACCAGCACTTCTGACCAATGTGTATGGCAAAAATAAGGGTGCTTTGGCGCGACTTTTTAAGGCATAACTGGCTTCATTTTATAGGGATTTAATACAATGAAATTAAAAAAATGGATTGTTTGTTCTAGTGTGTTAGTCAGTGCGCAGGCAATTGCAGATTGCAGTTTGCCCTGCGGTGCGGAGGAATTAATCACCTGTGCTGCGCAAGCTGTAGGAAAAACAGCAGAGCAATATTATAATTCGGTGTTGTTTAACACAGATAATTTAGATGGGTATTGCAAAGCGCCTAAAGATCTCAATGGTTCGCAATTGCAGCAAAAATATTATGATGCATATTGTACGCCTGATTCTGTTGCGGCTGGCTATTTTGGTTATGCGAATTTTATTTCTGCTTCGCAGTTATTCCCTGAGTTTGGTTGTTATCCAAATACAACCAAAGAGCGGCGTTATAAAGAACTCTCAAATTTTTTAACAACGATTGCTCAAGAAACCACCTCTGCAGCCTCAGGTTATACGAATGATGGCTTGTATTTTCGCTATGAAAATAGCGTTCTATTGCCAGGTACCTGCACCGGTGATGGAACTTGCTGGGATTATAAAACGGCCTATTATTACCAGGCGGCCCCTTATTATATAGCTCGCTCTAACGCTGGGACTGCTCCTGTTCCGCCAACCGGTATGGGGACGTATACCACGTATACTGATCGATTGTGGCAACCTGATCCCTCACCTGCAACCCAAGGCGCTTTATATTATATTTTTTATACTCCACCAGATTCTGGAACGACTACACCTAAACCAGTAAAAATTGTCTATCAGTGGAATATGGATGCAGCGGCTAATGCAGTGGCAGTCACATCCTCAGCCTATGCGTTAACTGCCGTAAACGACCCGACAGTTTTACCTGAATCTTACTGGATTGGGATGGGCCCTAAACAGCTGACAGCTGATACCATGTATGCGTTTTATGGGTATTATTATCAACACCCAGAAATTCAGACGCCTACGCCGGGAACACAACAAAATTATCAAAATTTTTATTCTTTTGTCAGTCAGTATCTTCTTGATGGGAAGTTAGCGTTTACAGGTGCATTTTGGTATTGGATGGAGCGTATTAATGGTCAAACCAGCTTAGGTTTCCGACCCATTCACAAGATAGTCAACGATCCGAATCGACCAGTTTGCCAAGATATTGCGACAGTGACGCGCATGGTGAACGGAGGATGCAATCATTATGATCGACGGCTGGTTTATTATAAATACTTTAATAGTACGTTTCATATTCCAACCACGGCCATTATTGAAGGTAACTTAAACAGCTTGGCATGTACGCCAGAGTTACAAGCTTACTGTGAAAAAGGATAAAGACGATGAATATTAAACGCTCGATGGCTTTAGGATTATGTAGTCTAGTTGGATGCTCATTTGCGTATGCAGATGGCATCCTTTCCGAATCAGTCCATAACTGGCGCGCGGTTGTCGGCGCTGGTGGCGGACCGGTGATTCCCAGCAATGTTGGTCAATCACACAATTTCCCAGTGACGGAACCTGGGGCAAGTCAGTTTTTTGATTATGTTAATCAAAGCTCGTCTCAGACGCAGGGTATGTTTGAGGTGTTTTTAGGAGGGGAGCATCAGCTACCCTCTGGCTGGATCGTTCAACCTGGCATTTCTTATAGCCAGGCCGGTAGTTATGAAGCGAAAGGCCTTTTAACACAAGGCTTAGATCTTCCGTCTGCCAATCAGTTTGGCTACAACTACTGGATCACCACGCGTCAATTGATGGCTCAGGCAAAACTCATGCACGCTTGTCACGAGCGCTTCTACCCCTATTTTTTACTAGGGCTGGGGGGATCTTTTAATGCGGTTTCTAATTATCAAACAACGGTGCCAGATGCGCTGATTTCAACCAGGCAATATGCGAATAATACCTCAGGCTCCTTTTCGTATCGAGTTGGCGCGGGGGTTGATGTTGATGTGTATTCACATACAAGAGTGGGCGTAGCCTATCGATTCTCAGATCCGGCAGCTGTGAATTTAGGGCAGGCAACCATTGGTGGGGTTAATGTACCCGGCACATTGTCCCAATCACATTTGTATGTGAATGAGGTTATGTTTCAGCTGACTTATCTGATGTGATTTATACTCAACGCTAATGCGTTTTCGGTTTTTTAGGCGATAGCTTAAAATCCGAAAACGCATTAGGGTTGAGTCTATGTAGGGTACGCAGATCCGCCGCTCAGCTCACACCCACTTCTTCCGACGAAAATAAAAAACCATACAAACGACACTCGAGACCATCAGTGCGGCTACAATACTTGATCCCCAGGGTGATTTCATCAACGGAATATTGGGTAAATTCATCCCGTAAATACTAGACAGTGCAGTAATCGGAATAAAAATCGTGGTGATGATGGTCAAGGTTTTCATGATTTCATTCATGCGAATGGTGAGACCCGATAAATACATATCTAACATGCTAGAGAGCATATCTCGAAAGGTTTCAATGGTATCAATGGCCTGCATGGTATGATCATAGAGATCGCGTAAATAAATGCGGGTAAAGCTGCTGATTAAAGGGTTGTCTTCATAAAGTAAATGGCTCATCACTTCACGCAGTGGCCAGATGGATTTACGTAGCAAAAGCATTTGATGTTTTAATTGATAGATGAGAGTTGAATTATGCTGCGTAGGTTCTGAAATAATTTTTTCTTCAATGCGCTCAATTTGCTCCCCTAGACACTCAAGCACTACAAAATATTCATCGACAATGGCATCTAACAATCGATAGGCAAGATATTCACTGCTGTGTTGACGTAAGCGTTGATTGGCAGTCGTTTGTAGTTTGCTACGAATCGTATTAAAAATAGGGGTCCCGGACTCTTGAAAAGATAAAATAAAATCTTGTCCGAAAACAATACTGATTTGTTGTACGGTCAGTTGTTCGTTTTCATGCGACCAGTGCAAGAGTTTCAAGGTTAAAAAGATATAGCCATTAAATTCTTCAACTTTAGGGCGTTGCTCAACATTTAAAATATCTTCGACGGTGAGTGGATGGATGTGATAGCATTCGGCTAAGTTTTTAATCATCTCTACATCGTTCAAGCCTTCTACATTGACCCAATTGATACTGTTAGCGTGTTGTTCGAGTGGACACTTACTGAGATCTTTAACCGTGGTAACTTTACAGTCATCTTGGTCAAAGGTGCTGACGGTAATGATCGGTGCTTGATCTTTTTTCTGCCCTGTATACATCAATGTTCCAGGGGGTTGACCTGCTTTCTTGACGCGTTGTCGTAGGTCAGAAAAGATAGGGTTAGGGATGATTTTTGCCATGGAGGAGTCCTTGATGGTTTTTGTCAGTATATACCGATCTCCGTACATGACAATTTTTCATGTCTACTCGATATCCGATCCGCGACCGTTAGATACCCGATAGCTCAAGATAAAGTATTGGGAATTAACTAGTGGTGCGTCTTGTAAATTCGTTCCCTATCGATGTCATCCCCGCGAAGGCGGGGAACCATCCTTAAACTGGCACAGTGCGATATCATAGATGGATCCCCGCCTTCGCGGGGATGACATCGATAGGGAACGTATTAACAAGACGAGGCACTAAGGACGTTCCCTAGGGTTTTGAGAACAACACAAGAATTCTCAAAACCCCAATTAATTCATAGTTTGTCTTTACTGCTTTTCGGTAACGGGCGGGCACGGGCTCTCCCACGGACTCGAAAAAACCAGATCTGATTTGTCCAGGTAGTTACCAAACCCCATCATTATTGATGGCGTCAATGGCTTAACTGCCCCACCGGAAACATCCTGTAACAGAAACGTGATCAGATAATTTCTGAAAAAAATCATCTGCTACTTGTATCGTACCGTGTACTTGGCCTGGCTCGCGGCAAGAGAAGAAAATATGATCATAATATGCATATTCGCCATGTGGCATTGTAGTGGTTTCGCTAGATTGAGCCTCTTGATCCGTTCCAAGAATGCTGGGCCACTCTGGCCATAGACAGGGCAGCTGAGGAGAAGAATTGAAATCGCCACATTGAAACACTAATACATCCTGCGTGACGTTGGTCGATTTTTTGTAGTCAGGGAGAAACTCTTCTCTCCAAACACGCATTTGCTTTATTCTTGCTTCCGCTGCCCCAGGTGTGTCATAGTCAGGAAATGCGGTTAGGTGGGTATTTGAAACCACAATACGCTCTTTCCCCAAATTGACTTGGCTCACCAGGGTCCCTTTCTTCGCAAACCTGCAGTAGCCGGCAGTGGTCGTATGTTTATAGAAGCGCGGTTTCTCTAGGGGGAATTGGCTAAACATCGCCAGACCACTATTGAGCCCGAATTTGTTTGGACCTATATTTAAAATTTGATATGGATATTTTTCTTTGAGTTTTTCGCTTAAAGATCTGGAGGCTTGAATATCAAAGCACTCCTGCAAGCAGACTACCTGGGCATCACTCTCCAGAAGATTAGTAGCAACTAGCACAACCGCTTCTGCTGTACTCCTACTGAGCCCGCTAAAGGTATTGATAACCTCTAGCCCCATTGAGACGTTAAAGGTCATGATTCTAACCGATTTATCGTCTCCAGGGACAGGCGCAGGTGCGGTATTAGGCTCAATACAAATCATGTCAGGTTTGAATAAGCATGTAAAAAAAACAACTACAGCCCCTAACGCTCCTCCAATGAGGGCAAAGGGCAAGAGGAACAAAATCTTTATCACACACTTGGATAGATGAAAAATGAGATCGAATATTGAGATTAATCGGCCCCCGTTCAATTTTGTATTATATAACTCAACGTAATCCTTAATGGAAAAGATAGTTGTCACAAGCAAATCGAGCAATCCGACCCCTAAAGCACCGATGTACCCGATCTTTTCTGATAGGGGAATGATATTTTTTCTAATCATATTAATGCATCTCCTGGACCGGACTTTAGCCAAAGTTCAGTTATGTTTTCTGTAAAGATGCGCCAAACAATATGCATTGTAGCGTTATTTTGATCATTAGTCAACGCGCGTTTATGACCGAGACAGGGCTGTCCCATCTTGATTTGAACTGAAGTTAGCCAGTTAGTGCAATCTGCTCCCTTCTCCCTTGAGGGAGAAGGGTTGGGGATGAGGGTGCTTGATGTGGCACGATATTGAATAAATTAATTGACATATAACATACAATTGGTTTATCCACTTGTTTTTTAAATGAATGGATAAACTGCAAGTGAACAAG
>JAPLRL010000040.1 GCA_026399205.1 Gammaproteobacteria bacterium | reverse complement strand
CTTTCAGCAATGAATGTTACGCCCTCCCCACACCTCCCCCGCGAAAGACATCAACATATTATTCAAACCTCTAGCGCGGTAGAGGGGGTATTCGAGCGTAATAAACCTTTAGGGAAGTTACGTATTACTACACCCTAACAACACGCCATTATCGCATTTACACCACTGGGCGGAATTTCCGCAACTGATGCAAATACTCTCCGACTGATTACAATAATCACTGCCATCACTCAGCCCGTGACTCCAACTGCAAAATCCGGTAATGGTCGGGTTGGGTTGACAATAATTTGTGGCCGGTGGAGGGCTGGTTAATAAAGGAGCGGTTAACGTCGCCGAGATTGAGGCCTGATAATTAGGCACGCTTTGTGACACGTTGCCGCAATACCCTGAAGATGGCGTGTTACAATCTTGCATTTGCGTCGTGGTGACCCCCGCAATGGTGCTTTGATCAAAATTTTGCGTCGTCAACGTATTCAGCGCATATACTTTTTGAGTCCCCACCGTGGTGATATCGCTAGGCTGTTGCACACCAGTGACTTGCGTTAAGGCTTGCGGGCAAGTCACCGGCACCACCGACAAGTTACTCCAATTTTGCGTGTTAAACCCACTAGCGCCAGCAGATGCAAACGCACAGGCATCGATGAGGGTCTGTTTAGCTGGATGAACCACACTATTATACGTCACGGTGTAAGCCGAATCGATCGTTGAAAAACCATTAAAATAGGTATCACACGTAGAGTTCTCAATGTTGAAACTCCAATCCACCGATGTACCGGTTCCCCAGAACACTTTACATTGATTCGGATACGCCCCCGCGCCCCCACCAGCCATATAAATATCAAAGCTGTTATTATTGGCAGCAATATTTACAGATTGAAAAATCATGTAAGGATAAGACGATTTCCCATTAAACCGAACTGCAAAACAATACCCATTGAGTTGGTTGCACCCACCATCGCAATTTGAAATCCCCAGTTGTTGGCCTAATGCTGCGGTACCTACCGCATAAACTGTATTATCAGGAGTCATAAAAGTAGGTAACGCGCCAGCGCTCGCATCCAGCGCAATCCCTTGAAGCATCGCCCAAGACCCCAGCATGGTTTCAGGGGTGGCATAATAACTAGATGTACTCACACACACATCCCCTTCTGGGGCAGAGCCATAGGGAAAATCAGCCTGTTGACTCGTTCCACCCAATAATTTGAGTTGTATCGAGCTTGCTAAACTCGCCTGAGCGCATAACTGATGCTTACTAGACGGGGTTTTACAAACCTCAGGAAGCGCTGTCCCCGTCGCGCTAGGAATAAAATGCTCGCGACTCACAGATAAAGAAAGCAGACATGAACCGTTTGGGGTTAAATAAAACGGATTAGCGCAATGCCCGGAATCCGTGTTTTGAGTCACCCCTATTGCCGGCGACAAAGCCAGCGTACGTGCGCGTTTTGTTTGATTGGTCACTTGATATTCTATGGTTGTGCTCCCGAAACCAGGCACATGGACCGTGGTGGGTGTCGTCGGCACGAATGCATACAGTGAATTCGACCCAGGAGTCAGCTCAGCCGCTAAGACCAGCGGCGTGAATAAAGCCAACGTCACCGCGATACCCCATTGATAATAAGATTGGATGTTCATGCTCAGACTCTCCCTAGCCATTATGCCGGGACAGTTTGTCATTATTAGCTTAAAATTTCAATCGGCGCTCTTGATCACCTCTTGAAAAAGACTGTGAGGTAGCCTGGGCGTTAACTTAGGCAACGTCCCTAAAGTTTTTTACGCTCGAATACCCCCTCTCCCGCGCTAGAAGTTTGAACAGCATGATGCAGCTCTTCGCGGGGGAGGGTTGGGGAGGGGGTAAAGCCCAAGCCATTTGTCCCCCCCCCCTCCCTAACCCTCCCCCGCGTTCAATATATGAGTTTTACCAGGGTTTCTAGCGCGGGAGAGGGGACTGATCGGGGTATATGAAAACTTTAGGGACGTTGCCTAATAGGCGCGCCGCTTCGCAGGAGCCCTCACAGACGCAAGCGGGACCAGATGCTTCGGCTCAAAACGTTCGATCTCCTCACGTTTTAAAGTTTGCTTAATCAGCTTTTCAATCGCATGTAATTGCGGGGCTTCATCTGCGCAGACTAAAGACAAGGCTAGCCCTGAAGCGCCCGCTCTGGCTGTGCGGCCGATGCGATGCACATAGTCTTCAGCCACCTGCGGTAAATCGTAATTCACCACGCAAGGGAGCTGATCAATATCAATACCGCGTGCTGCAATATCGGTTGCGACTAACACATGCAGCGCGCCAGATTTAAACTCAGCCAACACCTTGGTGCGTTGAGACTGTGATTTATTCCCATGAATGGCTGCCGCATAAATGTTTTCAGCGGCTAATTGTTTGACCAATTTATTTGCCCCATGTTTAGTGCGACTAAACACGAGCACTTGCTCCCAAAGATGCTTATGAATTAAAAAACTCAACAATGCGACTTTGCGCGCTTTATCGACAGGATGCACGATTTGGGTAATGGCAACCGCCGTTGTATTTCGTGGCGCGACATCAATTTCTACCGGTTGATGTAAAAGCCCTTTCACTAAGGTTCGAATCTCCGTTGAAAACGTTGCCGAAAACAATAAATTTTGACGCTGTTTAGGCAATAAATGAATAATCCGCTTAATATCATGAATAAATCCCATATCTAACATGCGATCGGCCTCATCCAAAACTAAGGTTTCGACGTCATCGAACTGCACCGCGCGTTGCTGATGTAAATCTAATAAACGACCTGGCGTTGCCACCAATAATTCAACGCCTGCTCGCAACTTCATCATTTGCGGATTAATTTTCACCCCGCCAAACACGACGGTTGAACGATGGGTTAAATGCCGACCATATTGCACGATACTTTCATGCACCTGACCTGCTAATTCTCGCGTCGGTGTTAAAATTAACACTTTAACCCGATTGCCACTGGCACGCGGTGTATTCGTTAAACGTTGCAATATCGGCAACACAAACCCTGCCGTTTTACCCGTTCCCGTTTGTGCCGAAGCCAATACATCGCGACCCAGCAAAATAGCCGGAATAACCTGCGCCTGAATAGGTGTAGGTTCAAGATAGCCTTGAAAGGTCACCGAACGAACTATGGGCTCAATGAGACCTAAAGCTGAAAAACTCATGTTGTATCCTTTTAAACAGGGTATGCGTACCGATGAATGACCAAGAAACTCATTATCCGTCATATTAAAGCTTTCACCGATCATAAATGAAGCGCGATGCTTCAGTATACCAAAAACTCTTGGCAATATCGCTAAAAATTTAGACTTTACATGCCCAACTTGTATTGACTTCATCCCATCTCCCTACAATCGCCAATCCATGCTAGGTGAAAAAATTGGTTGGATAAGTTTGTTTTATTAGCACTCACAACGAACAAACGTCATCCTGAACGCAGTGAAGGACCTCCTGAATTTGGCTAGATCTTTGTCAAATTGAGATCCTTCGCTACGCTCAGGATGACGTACCTGGGTAGTTACAAAAATTGACATAATACAAGCAGTATACCAGAATGTAATTTATATGAACAATATTTTGTTGTCTATAGAGGATGTATGCCATCAAAAATTCCCGAGCAGTATCACCCAGAACTCGATCCTATACGAGCCTTTTATATTCCAAGAACAAAATTCGGACGTGAACAGTGTTTAGCTGGTGCGCTTTACCAATACCGAGAGGAGATTGTTGAGCGGGTTGTCATGCGTATGCATCAAAGCACTACGCAAGATGCTTTATTTGACGGCTATTATGCTGCGGCTGAACAATTAGGGTATGGCGTCAGAAAAACGAGTGAACATCCTGATTTTATGCCCGATGCGTCGCAAAAGGCGGCGTTAACGCAAGCTTTTATGGAAGACTACACCCCTGAACATCTGTGTGGGTATGCTGTTTGGTATATACAAAAGTCTATTGCTGGCAAAGCGCCTCATGAGATCAATACCTGGATTAATCAATTTTTACATCAAGGGACAAATTTTCAACCAGGTGACAAAGAAAAAACCTATTTTTCTGCAGATTCTCAACAGCCCATGCTCTTAGAAAAGGAGATTAAGCGTCAAGTTCTTTTACAGATCAGTGCCCCCCAAAACAACCAGCAGCAGGCTGTGATGGGGACCGTGGTCGGTGCTGAGCCAGATGAAGCATCTGTAGGGGAGCATATCGGAGATCAACTGTCACCGCTGGAAAATCAACCCGATAAACTCATCGCTTTCATCAAACACATTAAGCTAGATAACGCGAAGACCATTGATGAGCTCAAGAGTTACTTTGTAGCAATATTCCACAACGAAGAGGAAAACCCAACAAAGTTCAACTTCTCTGCATATTCAGAGCTATTGAGTAAAATAGTTAAACATAAAAGTGAAATCCCCTTGTTGGATAAGCTGTTAATAGAAGGGTACTTTAAATACTATCTTTCAGAAGAGCACGCAAACCCGGTTTTTTTCTATATGCATCTCCTCGGTAGCTATCTTAAACATTATCCAGAAAAAGACTTTATCCGAGATTTATTAAGCCAAGCGATTCGTCAAGGGAAATCTAGTCATATTGATGCTTCATATATCCCTAGAGAAGGGAATTTGATAGATGCACAAGGCAATACCTTGTTACATGATACATTGGTGTCCAATGACTTCAACTCTTGCAAGTTGTTTTGTTCAAAATTAGATATGATGTTGTTTTTACGTCTATGTCAAACTAAAAATCGTGCTGAATTGACGCCAATCACTCAAGCGATACAAGAACAAAAATGGAATGCGTTGGCGGCTATTTTCAAACATGGACTTGAGGTTGGAAAAGCCGATCTTCTCTCTATAGATCAGCTACGCATCGCGCTACGTGGTGCATTGAATGACAAACAATTAGCAGCCATTCCTGTCTTTGTTTCATCAGGTGTGCTCAAAAAGCCCTCCAATGAGCCTTGGTTTCAATCCACCCATTGCACAGATGGCTATAATGAGGTGAAACGTTCTTTTGTGACCTGTCTCAATCAAACACCTGCAAATATCGCCTCTCTAACAGAAGCAGACTATCAAAATTGGGTTTTACCCCTGTTTGAGCTTTATCCACAGCTATTTTCGAATAAATGCTATGACAAGGGGATTATGTCTGCAGCGATTCATTTGAATAATCAGGCCGCAAAACATTATTTAAAACAGCATCGTAATCTAACAGAGTACGAAAACCTGATGATGACCGCAGGTGTTGATACCCCACTTGACGCCCTCGCTAAACAACAGAAATGGCATGAGGTATTAGAGGTTATCAAGCAATTCCCCACAGATCCGGATGGGAAAAAAGGGTATAATAAAATTTTTATGACCGCATTATCTCAACATCAAAATGAGGTGGTGAGTCAATTATTCCTGACTCCGGCGATCAAGCACGCCCTCACTGAGATACATGATCAAGACAACAATAATGCGTGCCATCTTTTAGCACTCGATTTAAAAGGGACCTTTCACGCAGACATCCGTCGTCGCCTGATCACTCGAGATATTTGTGCTCCATTGTGGACAAAGGCCAATGCAGACGGGATAACTCCGCTTGGATTGGCGTTAGAGCAACGAAATTGGCCGTTATTAGCTGAGCTTTTTGAGGTGAAATTAGAACGTAAATCAAGAGGGATTCGCGGAATTCTCAAGACCGACGCCCAAATTAAGATCACAGGTTACGATAAAGAAGGAAATAACCTTTGTCATATGTTGTTTAAGGATCCGCCCCCGCCCGTAGAGATGATTGATAAACTGAGGCTGAGTACAGATCCCTTTTATAATGCCTTATGGGCAGAGAGAAATCATCATGGGCACCTCCCAGTACAGGTCGCATTAGAGCAAAAGAAGTTATCTGATGATTGTCTAGCTGAATTAGTGTTCATGTCGTTGAAACACATGAATAAGGCCGATTTCAAGAATGTCCCCCCTGCTGTATTAAAAATTGTCGCTCAGAAAGTAGATTCAGCTGGAAATAACTTACTTCATATCAATTATAAATTGTTTGAGGCTATCGATAATCCTGAGATCAGTCGCGCTTTGTTACAACATACAAACAACGCTGGCATTACGCCCTTTCAAATAGCGCTTCGTCGATCGGATAGAGAGCATGTTGCGCTCATGATGCAAAGTAATCTTGTATCCATACAACAAGTGAAAATAGCCTATTCTGAAGTCATAGCATTAGCTAAGGACAAGCATCACTCGCCGATGCTCGCGGTTATTGTACTCGAGATGGGAAGACCGTTTTACAACTTTGTGCCGCCTAAGATGGATGATAAAGTTCTACAAGCTTTTCTGAAAATTTATGATTCACCGTCTGCAAAGCATTGTTTAGCAGAACTAGATAACATTTTGGAGTTAATGGTTTTCGATTTGCTTTTTCAGAACCAAAATGGTTTTTATGCATTACCCGCAATGCGTCAATTTTTGGTTAAAGCCTCAGCAAAAGGGAAAAACAACCCCACCTTTTTCTCACAAGCAGAGGGTGCAGCCATCAAAGAGATTGCAGACCTCATTGATACCTGTGCTAAGGAGCGGAATCCTACATTTAAGATGGCACAACCTTAATGCTGTAAATCCGAGCCGCGACCGTTAGGGAGCGGAATTGTTAAAACTTCCGCTCCCTAACGGTCGCGGCTCGGATTTATACTGCGCGCGGCCAAACACCACACTGAACCTCACCAATATGCTGTTTTTTCAACAGTAACATCAGCAAACGTGACTGACCAATGCCTCCCCCAATGGTTTGTGGAAATGCCCCAGACATCAATTGTTGATGCCAATCCAATTCAAGACGCGCTTCATGGCCTGTTAATGCCAGCTGGTGCTTCAAGGTGGCTGCATTCACTCGAATGCCCATAGAAGACAGCTCAAAGGCCGCTTCAATCACCGGATTCCACACTAAAATATCACCGTTTAATCCGGCTAATCCTGAGTCGTTAATCGAGCTCCAGTCATCGTAATCTGCGGCCCTTAAATCATGCGGTTTTCCGTCAGATAACCCCCCTCCAATCCCCATTAAAAACACCGCACCAAATTTCCGAGTAATGGCATGCTCTCGCTCTTTCGGTGTGAGATCCGGATATAACGATAATAGCTCTTCAGCGTGAATAAAATGAATCTCTGCCGGTAAACATGGGGCTAAATCATACCGCTCACTGACCGCTGCTTCTGTTTTTTTAAGTGCTTGATAAAGTATCTTTACTGTCTCTTGTAAACAGCTTAACTGGCGATCTTCACTGTCAATCACGCGCTCCCAGTCCCATTGATCAACAAACACCGAATGCGTGGCACTTAATGTGTCTTCATCGGGCCTTAATGCTTTCATATGCGCATAAATGCCTTCCCCAGATTGAAAGCCAAACTGGCCCAGTATCTTCCGCTTCCATTTAGCTAATGAGTGCACAATTTCAAATGACGCATCTGGCAAAGCTTTAATGCTCACTGACACCGCTTTTTCTGTGCCTGACAGGTTATCTTGTACGCCATCTCCCACTTGGCTCAATAAGGGTGCCTGAACTTCAATCAGCCCCAAACCTTGCTCCAATTGCTGAGAAAAAAAAGATTTAACAAACCTAATTTGCTCTTGTTTCTTGATGTATTCATGTTTCATTGTCATCATCCTCATCGCATTTGTCTTAAGAAACACCATTCTCAACTTCATACTCAATCTAATCGAGTCGCGGCTCGGATTGTTTCGAGTGACAAGTTGAGTATCGCGTTCAAGAATGTATATTATACAATAAATAATGCATATATTTTGACGCATAACATATAAACACGCATACCGGTGTTGATCATGCAAGAAAATACCGTTTAAACTGAATTTTATATAAATATGCTGGAGAAAATTCATGGAAAATTATCAAATCGACAATCTAGATAGAAAGTAACTACCCAGCAACGTCATCCTGAGCGTAGCGAAGATCTCAATTTGACAAGTATCTAGCCAACCTCAGGATCCTTTCAGTTTCAGAGATATTGGTGCTGTCTACAGGTGCGGAGAAGATCTCGCAGCTAAGCCATTATTCGAGCCTAAATCGACATTTGGAGCCACTTTTAAAGCGGCAATGCGTTCAACTTCAGCTAAAGGAGGTTCGCTCAAGTCGAACCGCTTCTCTTCCATAGACGGATCTTGGGCTGAAACGGCTATTTTGAATCGAGAGGGTACGCTTCCTTTTCCGTCTAAAGAGCAATCCCATGCCATAAAACAAGCAACCTTAGAATCATCGATACCCCGCGCACCTTCTAGTGCATCAAGGCGTGCACGACGACATGAAACACATGCCTTTAACTCCTCTGTCACTGTGCGTGAATCGGTTCCGAACTCCTGAAGCCAGGCATTATCCTGCGCTTTTATTTTTTCAATCCCAGCTGTTGTGAGTAAATGTTGTTTTTGAACATTGCTTTTAGTGTCATCTAAATAAAGGACAACAACTGGGGCGCCGTCCACATCGTCATGGATCGCCTTTCCTAAAACCATTGCAATTTGTGTTTCTTTAGCATGATCCGTGTGTGCGCTATAATCACGCATCTCACTTGGTGATTGTTTTCCGCTTTGACTCACGGCCAGATTATATGCACGTTCACTTTTTGTTAATGCAGGATCAGCCTCTTTTGATTGAATTGCTTGTTTAATAGATATCATTCCTTTCCCAAAGCCAACACAGCCGCCTGCCTCTAAGTTGGGGTAAATATCTGTTTGTGTACAATAGTGAACTGTTAATCGACCCACATGATGAAGTTGTTGTTGAGGTAAGGTACGGTTCAAAGCTGCCTCTAGGTTTTTTCCCACATTCCAAACAAAGGTAGCTTGCTGTTCTTTTGTTACCATGCGATTTGTTAATGTTTCATAGTCCTGAGAGGTAGTCAGAACCACGTCGACATCGTGTCCCTGGCTCATTAATTTAGAAAGCATATTAACGATGTGAGAATTTAAACTCGGGTTGATGTTCATGCCCTGCCAATATGCATTCACAACAACAGAAGTATTGACGATGGTGTCATCGCAGTCTAAAACAACCACATATTTTATAGGACGGTGCGGATTCGATACGACCTCTAGCGGCTTTTCTGGTCTCGTTTTTGCTTCTTTCTCGGAGCGATACTCCATTCCAACCTGACCATGTTGAGTATATTGACACATCAGATCTTCATTTAAATCATAGCCTCCCCCTTGGGATCTTGCAGTTCTAAAAATCACCTTAGACTGTCTGTTGAGTTTATGCAGTTGATCTTTAAAAACAGTATCAGCATGCTTATCCCAATTTCTTGGATCCACATTTTCATGAACCAACACCTCTCCTGTTTCTCCCACTTCAACGCCATACAGATGAAATGAATTCCCTATAGGAATGATTCTTAGATAGTAACCAGCTGCTAAACGGTCGATCTGATCATGATCTTCTAAAACATATACCGGATGATTCTCGAGGAACGCGCTAAGGTTCCCTGCAACTAATTTACAGCTGCGCGCGATGTCATTTCTTTGTGCATACTCTAATAAGGTTTGCATGTTGAATCCTCTTTTTTATGAGTCGCTAAAGCGAATCACATGGCTAGCGAAAGGCGATCCCTTATATTTAATGGTAGCATTCATTTTTAATTTGTCAAAAAAGAGCAAAATAAGTAAGACTGGCTTTCTCAGAACCTGACCACCCTGCAGACAGAAGTCGAGGAGTTAGTGCCATGGCCGAAGCGCGTTAAGCACTTGCAATTGATCAGCGGATGTTCTAAAACACAAACAATAGATATACCTTTGGAGGTAACTACCCAGGTTATCACCACAAAAACCGACGTCATCCCGAGCGCCAGCGAGGGATCTCCCTTCGATTCGCACTCAGCTAGCCCAAGGAGATCCTTCTCTGGCGCTCAGGATGACGAGCTGGGGTAATAATATGCCTAAGGAAATTCATGGAAAATTATCAAATCGACAATCTAGATAGAAATATATTGCGCGTTTTAATGAAAAATGCGCGGACTGCTTATGCGGAATTGGCTAAACGATTTGACGTGAGCCCCGGGACCATTCATGTTCGTGTAGAAAAAATGCGGCAAGCAGGGATTATTGAAGGCGTTCACGCGCATATCAATCCCAAGCGCTTAGGCTATGATGTATGCTGTTTTATTGGCATCATCCTGAACCACGCAAAAGATTATCAGACCGTTCTCAACAAACTGGATAATTTAGAAGAAGTCGTTGAGGTCTATTATACCATTGGCCATCATTTTAATCTTTTCATTAAAGTCATGTGTCGCTCGATTGATGACCTCGAACAACTGCTCATCAAAAAAATTCAAACAATTGACGAGATACAGTCAACTGAAACGATGATTTCTTTACAAAATCCGGTGATGCGCGCCGTCTCACCGTGACTTCACACCCTGCTCACCAAATCACATCCCCAACATGACAGGTTTTACGTAGCTGCTTGAGTTGTGATTTTGCTTCTTTGGACGCATCCAAGGGCGGCATGATTCGCGCAACCACTTTTCCATGAGACGTCACCATAATATGTTCGCCCAATTGAACATAATGCAAATATTTAGGGAGCTCGTTTCTAAGCGTCGTGATGTTTGTGGTTAACATGAATGCACTCCTATTACGTACATATAAAGCGTACGATGATCTTATAAAAATAATCATGATCGAATTGTTAATAAACTGCATTATGTATATAATTAGAGATTATTAATAAAGCAGGCGGCGCTCGTTATACCCACAAGGATGTTCCATTTAAAGGATCCTCAACGTGAACAGACCTACACATGAAGAAATCGAGCATGTTATTCAAACTGAAGCCTACCAAGCATGCTTGGCTTCACTACCTGAGCGTATTGCCGAAACCATCGCAAGCACCCATTTTGATTTGCCTTTTTTTACCTGGTTGATTTTAGATTATCTGAGAAGAGTCAACCAACCTGGGCTAGCTGATGAGGAGATAACAGCCCTTGAACAGACCGTCAAGCGCAAGCTCCTGAGTGCGCCTATAGCGCTCTGGCATACGCCTATCATTGCTAAAGAGGGCGCCCCTGAATACCCATTGATTCCTTTTACCGTGTTTTTTAATCATCTGATGAACGCTAGGATCTACAATGTCGATTTAGCCGCTTGTTTACCGCAGATCACAGAAACACTCATCCATACGTACCTGGAGAATCTAAAAAACACCTTTGATGGCGAGACCTTCCGAAGAATCCTATGTGATTTTTCCTTTGCATTCAGCGTCAATACAGATAATGCCACTTTAAATCAAATGTTTCACCTGCTTCTTCCTCACTTCGATAATGATCTCCTCATGCATGATTTGTCTAGGTTTAGCAATGCAGGGAATACACCATTTCGGTTATTAAGCATTGGGTTCTATCGAAGTGTCTCAACGGGTGTGTTTTTAGAGGATTACGTGACTTTATTCAACCAGATCCCACCCAAAGGTTTATCGATAGAAGTGATGCAAGGTGTAGAACCAGGTGATACTGCATTAAGAGTACTTGCCTCTGCTTTTTCAAAAATACCGGACAACCCTCGATTGGACACATTGATGCTGAGCGCGATAAAAAAAGCAGAGGGTGCTGCTTTTGGAAAAATAGCACTCTGCCACGAAAAGGGCCCCATTAGCCCAATCAGCGAAATTGCGAACGGTCTTGCTCAAAAGCCGAAAAGTGCCATACGAATACTTTGTTTACACCAAGCTGTCGGTAAGCTCCCGCTCGAGTCATCTAAGGGGTTAATCAGTGTCAACAATGAATCTGAAACCAGCATGGCACAATTTCTTCTGAATCTTGTTTTTAAACTTTATGACAAACCCAACCCGATGATGATGATTCCTGTCAGGCAATTAATCCAGCTCTACGACGTTGAACAACAAGAAACCGGCTCAGAACAATTTTTCCAGCAAATTCTACACGGTCTGTCTCCAGAGCAAACACTCACGCTCATGGTTTATCTGTTGCTTGAAATAAAAGAACATCACGAGGCAAATTTGCCTGAAATCAAGCTCCTATGTCAATTGGGGGTGCATTTACCAACCGATCGCTGGGAAAGCAATGTCAGGCTCTCAACATTGGATGAAGAAGGGCTGCCTAAAAAACAGAGAAAACCCCTTGAAACCGGTACGTTATTTACCCTTTTCCTTCAAGGACTAAGCATTGGCCTAAAGCAAAATCAACCTATACTTGCAAACCTCCTCCTGCAATTACTCAACCATTTACTAGAACAATGTATAAAGAGTGAAGATGAAGCAATGAAAGAAATGTGGGAAAGTGCGCCATTAATCGATGGGCAATTAAGCCCCTTGCACCAGCTGGCCAAACTTGTCACTGAACATTCAGCGCCCACAAAACTACTTTGCAAAGTCATGATGATGGTTCCACAAAGCGCGTTACGCGCGCTAGCACCGCTCTGGACAACCGCAAGCATGCCGCCTGAGGTCAAAAAGATCTACGAAAATCGCTGTCCTGCGCCAAAAGCAAAGCCGCAACCCAAAGCTGCTCTGCCGAAAAAAGAAGCGCAGCCGACGCCAGCAAGCGCAGCTTCCAAGCGGCTTCCAGCATCCCTGAATCCCTCGGTCAAACAGCGGGTTGAGGTCTCAAAACCTCATTTGCCAGAGACAAAAAAAACCAAGCCTATCACAGCAGCGGCATCTTTTGATGATACAACGCCGTCACCACCTCCACATGAGTTAACCACAGCGACAAATGATATCGAAAGACCGTCTGAACTTGCAGAGGCGCGAGTGGAGATCGCTCATGCAACCACGCAAACGTGCCATCAACTTCACGATGATTGCCTCGAAGTCTCGCCTGCGAGACTCGATACAGCAGCCTCAAGCACTGAAAAAGGTTCGGTGGGTCGAGTTGAAAGCAATGACGATGACACCACTTCCCATCGCCAGGAAAGTCCGCATCATCAAGCAGCAACCAACACGCCTCCTGCACCATTGAAAGCCCCTTTCCAACCGAAGACTAGGGTGTATCCATTTTTTAACCTACCACGTATTGCTGTGATGTCTTCCTATGATGCGCTCAAGCTTGTCAAAGCAATATGTCCATACAATGACCCTAACTGTGCAAATATACTTGCACTGATGAATCGCCTAAATCGCATTCATCCCTCCTTTTGGGCGACACAGGCGCAGATCAATGATGATAAGGTGAGTCCATTTTTATACCTTATCAATCGCTGTCTTTATCAATCAGCCAAGTACAAGCCTAATTCGCTTTATTATCACTTAATATCACAGATTGCAAAACTGATCACAGCACAAGAATGGTTGACGATTGAATCCTGGAATGGCAACCATTGGACCTATTTCACCAAGATCGTTGATGCACTTTACTACAATCGCACCCTTGATTTGGAGTTAATTGAAGCATGTGAATGGTTCGTTAAACAAAACCCTCAGGACATGTGGACCAAGGGTCTACAATACAACGGCGTTGAAGTCGAGTTTCCATTGCGACAAATACTAGGCGTATTAGGAAAAAACCCTGCTGAACCCGCGTTGTACCCCCTGATCCTCCTGGCAGAATACTACGCACCCAATGAAGCTTGGCATCAGTGCGGTGTTGGCGTGCCTCAAAACAGCATCTCGGCCTACTCGACCCTTCAAACCCTTGTACAAACTCAACAATTGCCTGCGCAGTTCATGGAGCACGCCTTAGCCATTTTGGATAAACAAAACCTAGGCAGATCTACTCAACACACTTTTTAAGTAACTCCCCACGTCATCCTGAGCGCCAGCGAAGGATCTCCTGCTAATTAGCACATTGCTAGCTAGGGGGGATCCTTCGCTGGCGCTCAGGATGACGTGTACCTGGGTAGTTACCTTTTTAAAAGGAAAAACTTATGTTTATCACCAAAGCAACTATTCGTACACTGAAGACTGCATTAACAGGGTATGCAGAAAAAAACAAATCACTTCAATCGCTTGATGAGCTGTTTGATCGGATTTTGGTGGATCATAATGCATGTGAGGATAGCGCTCCTATCGCAGTGCATGACATAAAAGCCTTGTTTGTTCTGTATAATACACTTTCAATGGAAACCGATAAAAATTGCATCGCATGCACTGAATTATTGGCCGCATCGTTATTAGGCTATAGTGAACCCTATCGGATAAATCAGGTTCCAAATTCATACTTTACTATGCCTGGCGCAGTGCAAAAGTTCCCTCAAACAAAGCAAGTCGAATGGAATCAAAAATCTCAACAAGCTGTTAGTCAAGCCGCCGACTTACTTCCTAACGCTAACTTAGAGTCCATCTATGATGGCCTGAGAAAACAGCGAGCGCTTATTCTTACCCATGATTCCCTTCAACATTGCATCTCAGCGATTCGCTCTACTGATAATAAGTCGTCTCAAATACAAGAAGGCATTGAATTAACCCATGAACCAAAAATCATTGGTCAAAAGATGGAAGAAATATTTAAAAATCAGCTCACCAAAAGGGACGGTTATTGGGCCATGGGAGCCAACATAGACAACGGCCATCTAACTGGAACGTGGGTTCGTTCTGGTCAGGATCAAGATGCGCCAGGATATCGAATAATGATGTTTCACACAGGAGGGATCGCCTCAATCTTCATACTGAATCCCCCAAAAGCGTTTAATCTTGAGCAAGCGAATAATACCTATAAAGCAACGCTCGCGAAATTAGATGAGCGCTATTTTACACCATTAAAAACCATGCCTGTGCGCACAGAAAAAGAATTGCAGCTATTTTTTAATCAATTAGGCGAGTTTATTTATGACATGGTCGAAGCATGTTTTTTAATTAGGGGCGCAGCTTCGGTCAATAAGTGGTTATACCGGGCAATCATCCAAAGTAAATTGGGGGCACCTTTTGAGCTCACTGAAGGGCTTCCTTATGATTTAGAGGCATTTGCATATATCAATAAACAAGATTTTGCAGAAGCTTTTGCTAAACGATATGACTACCTCGCCCCCCTCATGAAAGCGGAGAAAAAATACACACGAGACGTTGCGCTCAGTGAAAATCGGTATGGCTACCTATCAGCGCGCAGGGAGGATAAAATGCCAGCAGATCCTAAGCAAGAAGCCCCCAGTTCTGTTCCGGCTTAATTTTACGCTAGCCCATGGGCCACATGGGCTCCTGTTTTTTTTGACATGACCGTCATATCTACAAAGAGAGGAATATTGTTGAGCGATTTTTTCAAAAAATTAAGCGCTTTAGAAGGATTGCCACGAGGTATGATAAAACGGCCAGGATGTACCTCACTGGTGTGATGTTTGTGAGTATACTGCTTGCTTTAAAGTAGAGCAGCCATGATGACTTCGAGCACCGATGTATGTTCCTATGGGTACTTGCCTCTTGAATTTAACGCCAAGCCTATTCGCGCGAAGGTTATACCAAAGATGCCTCTCAGCATCAGTGCCGTTTTTTCGTAAATTGCGAGCACGTTGTTTTAATACAAATTGGACATTTATGTTGGATTAAGATGTGAATTGGAAACTTCTATATTTTTGTGCTACAATGTAGCTCATAAGGTAAGGAGTTTATAATGACTGCAAATGCTATTGTTCGTGCTCGAATTGATGAGCATATTAAAGAAGAGGCGTCCGTTGTATTGGCTTCCATGGGTCTAACCGTATCTGACGCGTTCCGTATGTTATTGACTCGTGTAGCAAAGGATAAGTCTCTACCCTTCGAGCCCCTTGTACCTAATCAAAAAACAATTGATGCAATGAAAGAGGCCCGAAAGGGGAAACTACGCTCTTTTAATACTATTCAATCACTCATGGATGATTTAAATGATGAGGAAGATTGAACCTACGACGCAATTTAAACGAGACTACAAGCGAGAAAAGAAAGGCAAATACAGGGAAATATTAGAGACCACTTTTACCGATATTTTAAAGCTACTTGCTAATGATAAGCCACTTCCTGAAAAACATCGCGACCATGCGCTTTCAAATAATTGGCATGATCATCGTGATTGCCATATTAAACCTGATCTGGTTTTAATTTATAGAAAGCCAGATGATGCTACCTTACAGCTTGTACGGCTTGGCTCACATAGTGAGCTTAGCCTTTAAGTTGTTACTAAACCTATACACTTCATTTAATGCCGATATAAATAGCTACTTTGTCAGAGCCGCTATATGCTTCAAAGTCGCTGATAAAACTGCGCTGATAATTACTTTTTGTATCAAAGTAATTCCAAATTTGCTTCCAAGTCTCAACCACAGTGGCAGGCATTGGGCCTGCACCTTGAAAAACAAGATAGTTGCCTGTTGGAATTTTAACAAAGGCAAACTCAGCGCCAGTTCGATCACTATTATCAGTGATGCCAACAGTGACAGTGTATAGACCATTTGCATCAGATTCATAGTCTGAATAGACTTCAAATATGTTTTCATTGGCAGCTAAATCACTGGAATAAAATTGTTGCCAAAGGCTGGGTAACTTCGCTGTTTTTTCATTAAATTCGTCGGTGTTTTGAGTTTTTGTACTTAATCCCATTACCGTAAAGCCTTCTACGTATTTCAGGGTTGGTGGTATAGATGACATGTAAATCTCTCCTATTTAGTGTTGATGGTGGCTTGCATTGCTTCCGCAATCAGTTGCATGTCATGTTCACTGATAGCGATTAGTCCAAAACGAAATTGATATCCCCAATTTTTTTGATTTTTCGTGAAATCAAGCTGATTGAGCAGCGGGGTGATAAGGGCTTCATGCGCCTCAAACCAGAGCACATCTCGCCGAAATGGACAAAAGCAATTACCCATATCAGCTTGATAAGGATCGCCTTCTTTAATTTGTCCTATCGCGGTAAATGATTGTAATTTGTCTTTTCCTCCAAATGTTACGGTTGGAGAATAGTAAACAACCCAATCATTAGGCTTCATGCGCCGTAATGGAGCTCCTTTGCCATGGCAAACTTGCATGAAGCCTGATAATCGACCTTTTTGGACATGCTCCGCAGATGCAACAGCAATCCAATTTGGCATTATGATTTACCAAGTGAGACCACTCGTAATCGATTGTCATCGGGATCTAGTGCTACAAAAGTATAACCATAAGGCACGACAGTTGGAGGAAGAACCATGTTGATGTCTTTTTCTTGCCATTCTGCAAATAACGCATCAACTTCTTTGCTATTATCGAGTGTGAACGCTAATTCGCCACCACCATTTTTATTGTCAGTGGGAGGCTCAACAGCATGTTTAGCCTTCAAACCCAAACCCATTCCATTTGATAATGTGAATGAATGGAATGTCGGCGAGGCTTCTTCTGGCCTTATCCCAAGTAAATCCTGATAAAATTTGCTACTTATCGCAAGATTATCAACGTAAAGTACAACAGCGGTTGGTTCGAGTATCATGTTTTCCCCTTTAAGTGGTGTGATATTGTCGAACGTAGTTTACTGGCATAGACTGACAGTTTTTGTCAGTAGTGAGTGTCTCTTTACTGCTCAGGAATATTGTGAATTTCACGCCATTTTTTTAGTAGCGTTTGACGACGTTGGGGATAGCGTGTTTCTAGTTGTGTTAATTTAGCGATTCTATCTGTTCGAAAATGGCGAAAATCAAGGCGTAGCTCACACCAAGCGACAACAACATGTACCTCTTCAAAAAAACCAAGTGCTAGCGGCCAGATAAGGCGTTGAGACTCATCACCTTTGACATCAACATAAGTCATTTGAAGTTTATACTCTCTACGAATAGCATGACGGATTAAGGCTTCTTTTTCGTCATCATTTTCAATTGCAGTTTTCACAGGCCCAATGAGTAGCCCTGAAAATTCAAGTTGGTGCCGTAGATCTTCTGGAAGGACGGCTGATATTTTAGCCAAGACATTTGTAGCAGCAAGCCTTAATTTTTTATCCGTTCTGCGTGCTACCCAGCGTGAACCGAGTACTAGCGCTTCGATTTCTTCCTCAGAAAACATAAGCGGGGGCAACATAAATCCTGGGCGTAACACGTATCCAAGACCAGGCTCCCCCTCTATTGATGCCCCTTGTGCTTGTAATGTGACGATGTCGCGATAAAGTGTACGTAGGCTTACATCAAGCTCGTCGGCTAAGTGTTTCCCTGTGACGGGGTAGCGATGTCGCCTAAGTATTTGGATGAGCTCGAAAAGTCGTTGTGATCTAGACAAAGTATCGGCCTATGAGTTACATGCTGACATATTTTGGCAGTATTAAACTGAAATTTCTATAGATCCTCTAAAAATTCAGTAAAATTGATGATCTGATAAAAATAATCTGACTCCATAAGCTCTTCGCTTACGCCATTTACGTGAATTAAAACAGGAATACAAGCAAAATTTTTGGCGACCGCCAAAGAAGATATTTTCTTTTGCATGTCGCCGATAATAGATTTTCCCAAGGTATTTTTTGAAAACTTTATTTCACAGATAAAAAGGGTTTTTAAGCGTGTTTGAATTAAGTAATCGATTTGACACCCAGGATATCGAGCGGTTTTACGTTGAAAATAGGGATTATCTGTTATTATTTCATCAGGATGTATCTTTAGAGCTTTTTGAATGAGATGACGATTTTTTAATACTAAATTTTCAAACTGTAACCCTATGACGGTTTCCCATGATGGCATAGATGAAAGCGATATCGCTTGATACTGTCCTTTTAGGATTTTAGGTAGCTGCGGTTCTATATATTTATAATAAAAGCGCAAATAATTATCCGTTAACCGATATTGACAAATAGAAGTCTCTTTTCCAGACTTTAATGACCAAGTAAAACTATTACTGATGTACCCAGACTCTAACAACTCACTCAAATATTCACTTAAGGTTCCACTGCTTGAGTAATCAATGCCTTTTGCTATCTCTAAATATTCAGCCGCCCCTCCAGAAAGAAAGCGAGTAATTTTTTCATATATTGCGCTACGTTTACCAAACAAATCATGAAAAATATATTTATACTCTTTAACCAACAATCCATCTGCCTCAAAACATAATGATCTCATATTTTCTGCAGCAGAATGGTAGCCATTTATGTGTTCAATATACCAAGGAATACCGCCTGTAAGAGACAATACAATAAATTTTTCAAAAGCAGATCGCTTAAACCCTACCGCCTCAAGCATGCTTTTGCAATATGGCAAAGAAAACTCTTCTAATGATATTAGTTTCGATATGCGTCCAAAATATCCGGTACTGCTCATGATGTTTTTTTCTATCCAGGCTGATACAGAGCCGCATAATATTAAAATTAACTTTGAATTTTTATTAAAATAGGATTCCCATGCATTTTGCAATTTAACTAGAAAAGTCACATCATCATGTGCCATCCACGTTATTTCATCAAAAACGATAATGTACCGCCCTTTTTTTACTTTATCCGCTAACAACATAAATAACTTACTCCAATCGTCAACCTGTAGTTCTGGTAGTCCAAACTGCAAATTTAATATTCGAGCAAATTCATTACGTTGATGTTGTGCCGTGATGCCCTCTATAGGGGTCAAACCAGAAAAACGATAAAACGGTTTATGTTTGCCGAATTCCTCAATCAGTCTGCTTTTACCTACACGGCGCCGCCCTTTAATAACCACTAAGCTGGCTGTTTTTTTATCCAGTAAATCATTTAGTTTTTCAAGCTCTTTTTGACGGCCAATAAAAGGAATAGAATCCATCTTTGCCTCTGCGCAATAATGACAAATGTCGATTATGCGTATATTATCATACAAAAATACCGCTCGCAATAATGACAAATGCTGTTTTTGCGAATATCTTTAAGCAAACAAGTGGCTTAGGGTCTGTTGAAATATATGGGCCCTAACTAAGTGTGTCAATTTGATTGACCATGTCAGTCGCACCGGTAATACTTATATTTCATTCTTATGGTTTTCTAAAAATGTTACTGTGTTTATCAGGCATTGTTTTTTTAAGATAGCGAGATACTCATCCACTGATTTCGGTGGTTTTTTTAATCGTGACCGCGTATTTTTAATAGCCGCTAAAAATGAACCTTGATCGAGATCGGTAAGATGCATTAAGAAGAGATCGGGGTGTTGAGCCTTGATGTTATATTTGGTTAATTTATGTGGAGGAAAATCTTTTAAGTTAAATGTAACAATAACATCGGTCTCGGAAACAATCGCAGCTGCTAATACGTGATTATCGTTTGGATCAGGTAAATCTAAAACCTTTTCAATATCTTCAAAATTTTCGACTATTGCATCTAAGACATGCATATTCATCATTTGCTTCGTCCGCTCTAGCTTATCGTGTGTAATATCTGGTCTTGATTTTAACACATTTCGTATCCATTCATCGTGGATTCGATTAGACCATTTGGCTCGATAAAGTTCACTAAGTGCTAACTCCATTAATAGGTCGCGTAATGGCGCAGGATACAGCACGCATGCATCATATAAAGCGGTAAAATGAATCATTCATATCCCATATCTAAATCTTGCGCTTGATCAACAAGCTCTTGTAATATTTTTACTCGTGCATGATGTGTTCTTTCTTTGTATTTCAGAACTTGGTCAGCAAGAACACGGCGACGATTACCCACCTTTTGATAAGGTATTTCACCGGATTCAAGTAGCTTAACAACAAATGGTCGGGATACATTTAATAAATCGGCTGCCTCTTGAGTAGAAAGATTTGCATGTTCAGGTATTAAAGTAAGTGCATTGCCTTCGGCTATCTGGTTTAAAATTTCCAATAATAATTTTACCGCTGATCTTGGTAATTCAACCGTTTTATCTTCTATATTCAAATATGCGGGCGATATTTTATGTGATGACAATGAACCAAGAGTCAAGGATGACTTTTTAGCAACGCCTATGTCTGTTTTGGTCGGATTCTGAATTGCTGTAGAATGTAGGCTCATATATCATCCTCATGATTTAATTTCATATTGTTGTGATTATAGCATATTATTCGAAACAGTCGAATTATTCGAAATACTTTTGTCACAAGCGCGCAACGAAATTAGTGCGCTAATCATGTCTTGTCTTGGGTTGACCAAGCCAGGGCTCAAGACAGGCCCGCAAGGCATCAATAATTTCTTTGATACTGCCTTTGCTCGTTCTCACTAGATCGATATCTTCACTGTAACGTGCGGCAGGCGAAAAAAATAATTTATGCAACGCGGTTCCTCCGCGAAAGGCTAATTCCTGAACTAGAAATGGATCTGAAAAAATAGCAACAATAGCGCGAGATAAGATTAAATCCTGCTCGACCTGTATATCATCAACCCATGGTGCCATTTGACGCCATTGTGTAATTTGAGCAAAAGGAATCATTCATCAGGCTCCACGATTGTATTAACTATCACATGCCATTTTTTATTTCGCTCGATACTTACATTAGATGCACGCGACAAAAGCCGTACCCAGTGAATTTTTTTAGCTTGTAGAGGTTGCGAAAGCGCGTCAGCAAGTTTTTCAAAGCCTAAAAATTCAAGTAAATACCCTAGACGCTGGACCCAGAACAGTTCGGTATTGACCTGAGTTAGTTCTGAATGTCAATTGGGGCGGTTAATATTAAATAAGGCCCCGTTTCATCTCTATCACCCTCTTTGATGCTGGTATAATTAGGTGGGCCAGGAAATTTTAACATTTTGATCTCGCCTGTTAATGAGGTGAGATGGGGCTCATAAAAAAACGTTTTATTTTTTGCAATAACTGCACCTATCAAAAACAAACAAAGCACAAAAGTTAGAAATACCCTCATTGTTCTTTCCTTGGCTTTTTAATCACTAATTTCTTCAGACAAGGATTAATTGAGCTATTTGCTCTCCCTCGAATATAACTCTGCCCTATCGCTGTAATACAAACGACAACATCCAATTGACCCTGCTTTGCTAAATCAATACATTCTTGCTTTGATACCCATCCCATACCCCTGATACTAAATTTTTGTTTTGGTCTCGACAAAAAATTTTCTGGTAACGCACTCACTATGTTATGAACCACACCCTTTAAATATTTAAAAGCGCGCTGATATTGTCCCTTATAAAAGTGGCATAAATAAATATCATTGTAGATTTCCAAACAATCTGGAAATTTTTCAACAATATTTTCTAAGATCGTCATGGCCTGCTCTAACTCACCTTCATCCATGAGACCTTCTGCCTCATCAAGCTTTGCATAGCACCCTCTTTGTCTAGCTGACTCCTTAAAACACCATTCCGAATCAGTGGATAAGTTTGTTTTATTAGCACTCACAACGAACAAACGTCATCCTGAACGCAGTGAAGGACCTCCTGAATTTGGCTAGATCTTTGTCAAATTGAGATCCTTCGCTACGCTCAGGATGACGTACCTGGGTAGTTACAATTTTTTTATATTGTTCATATACAAATCTCACTCAAGATAAATATTAAATGGCACACATCCTTAGGACTGCCCCTTCAAAAACTGAATCAAACCATTGAAATAACAACTTTGATCATCATACATAGCAAGATGACTACCGTGAGCACAATATAGATAGCGTCCATGCTTGGCGTGGTACTCACTTTGCTTCGCAATCCAAATAATAGAAAAGAAAAAGGTGCAACACAAAATCGGAAAGTCGTTAGCTTATGAGTTTGTGTCGCTTGTGCCCCACAAAATCCCCACAATGGATTTTTGGGCTTTAGGAAAATTGATGCTAAGTTATTGATTTTATTGGTGGGCCCACTAGGACTTGAACCTAGGACCAACGGATTATGAGTCCGCTGCTCTAACCAACTGAGCTATGGGCCCGAACAGGGGGTATTTTACTGGCTCCCTACAAGAAACGCTACTGATTTTTAACCAACCCTGCGACGCCATTAACATTAATGCTTGCAATTAACTCTGAGTGATATATAATGAGCACATTGATTTTATATTGGATTTAATTTTACCTTATGTTTGACTATCTGCGCCCCCTACTCAATAAAGACGTCTGCGAAGCTTTTCGCATCACCGATATTGAGGTTTTTTTTGAAAAGGCGAGAAGAGCCTGTGCTCACTTTCGTATTACCTCTTCCATGCAAAAAATCACAAAAAATAAAATTAAATTCATGAGCGAAAACAATGGTGATTTAGTGCCAACATGTTCTTTTATAAATACAAAATCAGAAGAGAATCCTGAGGGTGGCATTTATGCGATGTCTGTCGACCTATTAGGAAAAGGTAGCTGTGGTAAAGTCAAATGGGGCCTTAGACTCGATCGCCCAGATGATCGACTATATACCATTAAAGTTCAATACCTTGACCCAGGGAAAGTTCGAGAACAACTCCCCCGTCTTATAAATGAAATCAGCGTAGGACTGTCCCAACGGTTCTTTGTACATAAAGAATTAATACGCCCCCTTGCCGGTAAAATTCAGCAGAATAAATACTACCTTGTTTCAGCCTATGCGGGTATTACATTAACTCAGTGGTTGAAAACCGCAAACCCATCGGAAACAACCCGCATTCAAGTTGCCATTCAACTCAGTTTGCAGGTTAGCGCCATGCATGCCAATAAATGCGCACACCGTGATCTCAAACTTGATAACATATACATTGATCCAAACACACTCCAGGTGACCATCGGCGACTATGGCTATTCAAACCCTGATCTTATTAGAAGAAAAGAGGTCCTTGGTACGCCGTTTAACCTCCCGATCCCACTCTCAACGACCAGCATGTCGGCTCAATTAATAAGCTATCTTAGAGATCTGATGTTTGTTATGGGCCCTGTTAACCTTGATATGTACGCACTTAAACGCACATTAAGCATGCCAGTCTTTTTTAACCTCTCTGCCAACAACCAGATTCCTTCTCTTTTGCAAGGCGAAGTTGTCACTGCACTTGATGATCTCATCAATACCACTGCAAGTGAGCCAATAGACATTTCGAAATACCATGGCACCCCTTTAGAAATAGCAGCCAGACTCATTTTATTTCTTTATCAACAGCCGGTCCCCACGCCATTTTCTCTTGACAGACAAAAAACCATTACAGACATCTATCTTGACATAAGCCTTAGCAACGAAAACGAGAAAAAAACGAGAATAACCCAATATTTAAGCGGTGAATTATATCCAGCCGCTCAACCCTCTCCTGCCACAGATAGCTCGTCTAACGATCTTTCTGCTAGCGTAGCCTCACCCATAGGCACTAGCGAATCCCCTTTTCGTCCTCAATAAGGATAAATATGTTTAATTATTTACGCCCCTTACTCACCCCACAGATCTGTGATGCATTCAACATCAATGATGTTGATACGTTTTTTGACTGCGCTTCAAGAGCCCGTACTTTTATTGCGGCAAATCCTCATGAGCAAAAAATAACAAAAGGGGAGGAGTTCACCAGCAAACGACAGGGTAACTTGGTGTCAATATGTTCGTTTATAAACACAAAATCACCGGGTAATCCTGAAGGTGGCGTGTATGCCATGTCCGTCAAACCCATGGGCAAGGGTCAATATAGTGGTGCCGTTAATTGGGGGCTTAGAATAGACCGTGAAGATGGAACACTCTATACCATTAAAGTGATGTACCCTGATCCTAACGACCATGAGCGGCTTATCTATCTTAAAAATGAAATCAGCGTGGGGCTTACCCAAGGTTTCTTTGCTCATAAAGAATTAATGCGACCCAAAGCAGGGAGAATTGAACGAGATAAATACTATCTTGTTTCCCCCTATGCGGGCATCACGCTAACCGAGTGGCTAAAAACCAACCCCTCAGAAACCAACCGTATTGAAGTTGCCATTCAATTATGTTTGCAGATTGAGGCAATGCACGCCAAGAAATGTGTACATCGTGATCTCAAGCTTAATAATATATTCATTGATCCAACAACACTGAAAGTCACCATTGGCGACTATGGTTTCGCAAAACCTGATGTTGCTAACAGCTCCGACCTATTAGGCTCGCGGATCTATCTCCCCATTCCAACATCAATCCGCGGAGTTACACCAGAGTTACATGACTATCTTCGAAATTACATGTTTCACATGGGACCGATTAACCTTGATACATTTGCACTTAAACGCGTCTTAAACATGCCAATTTTTCCTAATTTAAACGCTCGCGCGCAACCCCCTTCTTTATTACAAGGCGATGTGTTAGATGCACTTGCCGATCTCATCGATACCCGCGACATTGAGCCGCCAGACAGCACCAATCACCGTGGAACGCCTTTAGAAATCGCTACAAGGCTCATTCTTTTCCTTTATCAACAGCCTGTCCCCACGCTATTTTCGCCTGACATACAACAGGCAATCGCAACCATTTATCTTAACAAAAAAATCACCTCCGTAGATGAGAAAAAAGCGGCGATCGTGCGCTATTTGGATGCTGGATTAGGTTGCTCTGGTGATTTACCCCCAGCCGCCACAGACCTCTCATCTAACGATCTCACGGGTAGCGCAGGTTCACCTACTCAGTCCATCAATCCATCTCCTTTTCTCTCACCCAGCCCCTTTTAAGAAAAAACTATCGCCCTACGTGGCGCGGTTATCCGCGCCAACACCACCCCCACCTCATAAACCCCCCAAAAAGGCAAGGCCAACAGGGTTTGTGATAACACATCAGGTGGCGCTAACATCATCCCGGCAATAAACGCCCCCACAATCACATAACGACGTGCTTGCACCAATTGTGACACGCTCACCCAGCCCAGTTTAACCAAGCCCATGCAAATCAATGGAAATTGAAACCCCACGCCAAAGACCCAGACCATATTTAAAATAAAATGAACCGCCTCAACCACATCAGGCATCACCCGCACATCTAAAGGTAAATACGCCACCAAAAAACGACACATGAGCGGCAACACCATAAAAAAGCACCCAGCCGCGCCTAAGGCAAACAACCCTAAACTGAGCCCCATAAAGCTTCGCCAAAACAAACGTTCTTGACGATAAAGTGCCGGCACAAAAAAACGCCATAATTCTATAAAAATATAAGGCATGGTCAATAGAAGCGCGACTTCCGTTGCCACATCAATCGATACCCATAAGGGTGCGGCAATCTGAATCGCAATGAAGGTACTCGAAGGTGGCAAGACTTGCATCAAGGGTGACAACACCACATGAAGCAACTCATTCGCCTCATAAAAACAAACGCAAAATAACCCGATGAAACAGGCCACGCAACGCAGCAGGCGTTGACGTAGTTCAATCAGATATAGTAGCATGACTTACCCCTAATTGGTGGTTCATCTCCTCATATGAAGATCGATGATTTTGCCTGGATGTGGCAAGGTATCGCAAAGCGTACCGCGTCAACCCAAGATACTGCTCTACTTAAAGCCGTTGACATCCGCGGAGACGGTCAAAAGCACGCCATTTTATTGCTTCACGGATTTTCATCTTCTCCGGCTGTTTTTCGCACGCTTCTCCCGCATCTCAACCATTATGATGGTATTTTTATTCCCGCACTCCCCGGACACGCACAGAGTATTGAAGCATTTTCCAACACCAGCGCACAAGCGTGGCTTGATTACACCCATACCTATTGTCAACAACTCACGCAACAGTATGAACGCGTTGATGTATTAGGGCTATCTCTAGGCGGCCTACTTGCTTGTCATCTTAGCCAACATTTGCCCTTACATCATCTTTATTTATTAGCCCCAGCATTTTACCTGAATGTTCCCATCAAACCCGCGCTGTTTTTTTTGCAGGTTCTACAAAACATCGGCATTCGTTCTATCCGTAATCGGGCGGGTAATATTCATCACCCAGAACATGAAGAGCTCGCTTATCGTCGGCTCCCGCTGTCTGTCATTAAAGCGATTCTCACGCTGATTAAAACAACCCCCTTCATCCCACCACGCTGCCCAACTGATTTGTTTTTAGGGTGCCATGACGCGGTCTTAAATAATATGAAAATCATGAAATTATTCCAATCGCTACCACACACGACCATCCATTGGCTCAAGCATTCAGCTCATGTGTTACCGCTAGATGCCGACTACCCACAGATCGTACGCACCATTCAACGTCATTTATAGATAAGGATATCATCATGCTGACCCCCATACCCACCGATCAACTCATCCATTACCGTAGTCTACCCGAGCGAATCAGGGTTTCTCTCGGACTCCTTGAGTTTTATGAAGTCGTTCTTATGCTGTCACTCCTGCTGTTAGGTCTCGCTTTCATTTTGCTTTATATTCACGACAGGCGACAAAAAACCCATACGATTTTACGTAATTTTCCCATTATTGGTCATTTTCGTTATGGGTTTGAATATTTAGGCGATTTTTTTCGACAATATTTTTTTACCAACGATAGAGAAGAACTCCCGTTTGATCGTGCAGATCGCTCCTGGATATACCGTGCCTCAAAAAATGTCGACACGGTTCTAGGCTTTGGTTCAACTCGCCCACTCAACCAAGTAGGTGAAGTTTATTTTGTGAGCGCGCCTTTCCCTGCACTCAGCCATCATGAAGACTCTGTCACCACAAAACCCATGACCTTCGGGCCTTACTGCAAGACCCCTTTTACCACCAACTCTCTGTTTAATGTGTCTGCCATGAGTTATGGTGCCATCTCTAAACCGGCTATTCTTGCCCTAACAAAAGGGGCTAAAAAAGCAAAGTGTTGGGTAAACACCGGAGAAGGCGGTGTATCCGATTACCATCTTGAAGAAGGCTGCGACATCGTTGTCCAAATTGGCACCGCAAAATACGGTGTCAGAGATGCAGAAGGTCATTTATCCGATAGCCGTTTACAAGAACTAGCTGCTTTTGAACAAGTAAGAATGTTTGAAATTAAATTAAGCCAAGGTGCTAAGCCAGGCAAGGGCGGCCTTCTCCCCGCCATCAAGGTGACCGAAGAAATTGCGAGAATCCGTGGTATTCCGGTCCATCAAGATTCCGTCAGCCCTAATCGCCATATTGATATTGCCAATGTCGAAGACTTGCTCACCGCTATCGAGCACGTTCGACAAGTCACCGGTAAGCCTGTTGGCTGTAAATTTGTCTTAGGCAGCTATGAATGGCTCAATGATTTATGTCTCTCCATTCATAAACGCGGCATTCAATATGCACCCGACTTCATTAGCCTAGACAGCGCAGATGGCGGAACAGGTGCAGCACCCCAAGGGTTGATGGATTATATGGGGATCCCCATTCAAGAATCGTTACCCAGATTGGTTGATATTTTAGTCCTGTACAACCTAAAAAATCGTATTCGCGTCATTGCCAGCGGCAAGCTCGTCACCCCTTCTAGTGTCGCCTGGGCCTTATGTGCAGGGGCTGATTTTGTGAATTCAGCACGCGGATTTTTGTTTTCATTGGGTTGTATTCAAGCCATGAAATGCCACACCAATGAGTGTCCTACAGGCATCACTACCCACAATCCGACCCTCCAACGAGGGCTCGTGATTAGCGACAAAGCCGAGCGTGTCTACCACTACGCGGTGACCATGCTGGATGAAATTGATATCATTTGCCACTCTTGTGGCGTGGACGATCCCAGACAACTCTGTCGCTCTCATGTCCGCATCGTCCGCGACACTGGATTTTCTGTGCCATTATCTGATATTTTTCCTGACCAAACGCCATTGCCTGAGTATCGGGAAAAATAATGAGGTCACGTCTCTAACATTTTTTTCTAGCGCGGGAGAGGGGACTGATCGGCGTGTGTAAAAACTTTAGGGATATTACTTAACATGGTTATTCTTTTCGCTATGCTAGGCCTCATCATGACCTTCATCTTGGTCATCGGCCTACATGAACTCGGTCACGCCATCGCCGCCTGGTGTTTTTCCATTCAAATTCAACGCGTTGCCTGTGGGTTTGGCAAACCTTTATTGAAAATAACCAGTCGCTCCGGTTGTGAGTGGGTGTTAGGCCGTTGGCCTGTCGGTGGTGCTGTCACTTTACTGAATACACGCGTTCAACCTGTACCTCAAGAACAATGGGCAGTTTGCTTTGATAAACAAGCCGTTTGGATTCGGGTGATGGTCCTTCTTTCGGGTGGCCTCATGAATTTCGCCGTTGCTTGGTGTTGTTTTTTTGTGATTCATTGCGTGGGGTATCAACTCCCTTTAGCGGTGATTGATAAAGTCACACCCACGAGCATTGCCGCATCTGGCGGATTAAAATCAGGCGATCAACTGCTGTTTTTTCATGGTGAATCCGTGGCCTCTTGGCAGCAAGCAAGCGTCACATTACTAACCTCTATTGGCTATCCACCTTTTCCTATCACCGTCAAAACAAAAACAGGAAAGATTCAACACCACTCATTAGATCTAGCAACATGGCGGCCTCAGCTCTCTTCAAAAACGCTCTGGGCACAACTCGGCATTAAACCGACGTTACGGCATCAGCAGCGCTATTCCCCCCAACCTCTGCTTCATGCCATGAAATTAGCGTCGACTGATTTAGTCTTCACCGTTGGTTTATTCTTCAAGCTCATCAAGCAGCTCATCACCGGCCACCTTCCTCTCTTGATGTTAACCGGCCCCTTGTCTTTCATCGAGCTCACGCTACAAGCGTTTTTACAACAAGGACCGACTTTTCTTTTTTTCATTGCCTCATGCAGTATCGCAGTAGGCATCGTGAATCTCCTCCCCATCCCAACCTTAGATGGAGGGAGTATTCTCTATGCCCTCATTGAAAAATGCCGTGGCCAACCCATGCCAGTGGGTTGGGAAGTGTTACTTTATCGGCTCACGACGATTTTGATATGGATATTGATTGCGCAGTTATTGGCAAATGATTTGCGGCGGTTTTAAAGACAAAACCGCTCCAATCTATCCATCGCTTCACGTAACGCCTGCATGCTGGTTGCAAAAGACAGCCGAATGCATCCTTCTGTCCCAAACGCCGAACCAGGCACCATGGCGACACCGACGTCATTTAACAAGGCTTCAGAAAAGGCGATGTCATTGGCCATGCCTTTTTCTTCAATCAATTGCGCAACACTGGGAAACAAATAAAATGTACCATCAGCAGGGAGCACTTCTATGCCAGGAATCTGTAACAAGCGCTCAACGACATAATCATGGCGATCGTGGAACGCCTCGACCATTTGTTGAATAAACTCATTTCCACCGTTTAACGCGGCGACCGCTGCTTTTTGGGCAATGGAGCAAGGATTAGACGTTGATTGTGACTGAATCGTGGTCATGGCCGCAATAAGTTCAACAGGACCCGCCGCATACCCAATGCGCCAACCGGTCATGGAGTACGCCTTAGAGACCCCATTTAACACCACCGTTCGATCTTTAAGGGAGGGCGTTGCATTTAAAATATTTACGAAAGGACCAGACCAAATAATATGTTCATACATATCATCGGTTGCAACCACAACATGAGGATGTTTTTCTAAGACAGTCCCCAATGCTTGCAGTTCAGGTAGAGTATAGGCCACCCCCGATGGATTAGACGGGCTATTTAACCATAATAATTTTGTTTTAGGGGTGATGGCAGCGTCTAATTGTTCTGGTGTGATTTTAAAGCGATTAGACAGCAGGGTCGGTAACACCACGGGGGTTGCATCAGCCAAGAGCGCCATATCAGGGTAAGACACCCAATAAGGGGCGGGAATCAAGACTTCATCGCCTTCATTCAGCAACGCCTGGCACAAATTATAACAGCCTTGCTTGCCGCCTGAAGACACTAAAATCTGATTAAGACCATATTCAAGCTGATTATCACGTTTAAATTTTTGTTGAATGGCTAGTTTTAATTCTTGAATACCATCGACGGCAGTATATTTAGTAAACCCCATTTCAATGGCTGCAATTGCCGCATCTTTAATATATTGTGGGGTATCAAAATCAGGCTCGCCGGCGCCTAGCCCGATAATATCTTTGCCTTCTGCGCGTAATTTTGCAGCTTTTGCGGTGACCGCTAATGTTGGGGAAAGCTTCACTCGACTCACTCGTTTTGAAAGTAACATTGACATCCTTACCTCTCATCTCAGAAAATAGCCTGCTATTTTAAGTAAATTTGCCTTGGAGATCACTCATTTTAGAAAAAAAATTGTTTACGCCCTTTCAGATCCATGCAGATTTTCAACCTGCAGGAGATCAACCTGCGGCCATTGAGTCTCTCATACAAGGGTTAGATGCGGGCCTCGCTAAACAAATTTTATTAGGGGTCACAGGCTCAGGAAAAACCTATACCATCGCACAAGTGATTCAAGCAGTTCAACGCACAACCCTCGTCATGGCACCCAATAAAACCCTCGCAGCCCAACTGTATGGCGAGTTTAAGTCTTTTTTTCCTCATAATGCGGTGGAATATTTCATTTCTTATTATGACTATTATCAACCCGAAGCTTATGTGCCCGCGTCTGATCTCTATATTGAAAAAGATGCCTCCATTAACGAACAAATCGAACAAATGCGGCTTTCAGCCACCAAAGCCTTAATTGAACGTCCCGACACTATTATTGTTGCCAGTGTTTCTGCAATTTATGGTTTAGGCTCGCCTGATACCTATTTAAACATGGTATTACACCTGTCAATTGGAGAAAAAATAACCGAGCGGATGATTCTCACCCGTCTGACAGAAATGCAATATAAGCGCAACCCGCAGTCTTTAGAGCGCGGGCAATTTCGCGCACACGGTGAAGTCATTGATGTATTTCCCGCAGACTCAGAAAAAGATGCCATCCGCATTCAACTTTTTGATGATGAAGTCGAGCAGTTGTTTATTTTTGATCCCCTCACGGGTGAAAAACGCCAAAAATTGCCGCGCGTCACGGTTTTTCCTAAAACCCATTATGTGACCCCGCGCGATCGCTTATTACAGGCCATTGATTTCATTAAACAAGAGTTAGATGAGCGGCTGCATCAGCTGAACAAAGCCAATAAACTCGTTGAAGCGCAACGCTTAGAGCAACGCACCCATTACGACTTAGAAATGATTCAAGAAATTGGCTATTGCTCAGGCATTGAAAATTATTCGCGCTATTTATCAGGCCGCCCTAGCGGCAGCCCGCCACCGACGTTATTTGATTATTTACCCCCCAATGCCCTACTGGTTTTAGATGAATCACATGTCACGGTCTCACAAATTGGCGGGATGTACAAAGGCGATCGCTCTAGAAAAGAAACCTTGGTTGAATATGGGTTTCGGCTCCCTTCTGCACTAGACAACCGCCCATTGCGCTTTGAAGAATTCGAAGCACGCTCCCCACAAACCATTTATGTCTCAGCCACACCAGGCACTTACGAGAAACAGCATAGCGATGCCATCAGCGAGCAAATTGTGCGTCCAACAGGGCTGATTGATCCCGATGTCATCGTGCGCCCTGCAACCAACCAGGTGGATGATTTACTCTCTGAAATTCATCTTATGGTCAAAGCAGAACATCGCGTTTTGGTCACCACCTTAACCAAAAAAATGGCCGAACATCTGGCTGAGTATTTAAGCGAACATGGCGTGAAAGTCCGCTATATGCATTCTGATATTGACGCGCTAGAGCGCACAGAAATCATCCGCGACCTGCGTCTTGGCATTTTTGACGTCCTGATTGGAATCAATCTCTTGCGAGAAGGCCTAGATCTCCCTGAAGTTGCATTGGTTGCGATTTTAGATGCTGACAAAGAAGGGTTTTTAAGATCCGATCGCTCATTAATTCAAACCATAGGACGTGCCGCACGCAACCTCCACGGGCGCGCGATTCTTTACGCCAACAAAATCACAGGCTCTATGGAGCGCGCCATGCAAGAATCCGCACGCCGCCGCCAGATCCAGGTCGCTTATAATCTTGAGCATGGCATTACCCCAACAAGCATCCGTAGAGCCGTTCACGATGCGCTACAAGGGGCGACGGACCTTGCGCCTAGCATTGATACCCCCTTAACCCCAACGCTGCCCTTACCCGCGCTGGTGAAGCAAATTAAGCAATTAGAAAAATTGATGTATCAACAAGCCGAAGACATGGCGTTTGAAGCAGCGGCTGCAACGCGAGATCAATGGCTGGCATTGAAAGAGCAGTTAAAGAGCAGTTAAAGACAAGGTAACCACAAAAATTATAGATACTGTATTTTTAAATATCATCTATAATGTACAATACGCACAATGATATTATCTAAACATAACCTATGGCAAGAACTGGTTTCCTAGTTAAAAACATTCTGATCATCGGTGATGTAGACGGCCAGAATGGTGAACATCACGAATCCATCGATCAATGGGACATTATTTATAATCCTAACAGACCCGATCATCGGCGCGTCGAGCGGATTGTAAGACAAATTCAATCGATTGCGACCTATGCTAAAAACCACGCTAGGCCGGAGCAATTAACCCGCGCAGTGACCGATGAGTTTAGTTTTTATACTCGATATTCGCCACTCTCTATTAACGAATATAAAGCCATCATTAATCAAACTGCCGAGAGATTAAAAGATTTTCCGCCCAATATTGTGATCATCGCTAGTAGTATGCCTGTTTTATGGCCCGATGGGACCATGAGAAATGCGGTACTCCACATTCAAACGCCCAATGAGCCTCAATCAGAAGTGATCATCCATCATTTTAGTAAAGAGCATCATGCACCAAACGATCCAAGCTACAGCATCGGTGAGATGGACGGGCCTGGTTATAAGTTGCAGCCAGATGATCATCACCATCCACTCTACGCCCCAAACGTGGTTTTAAGTGGCACCAAACTACGCATCAACGATCCTAATCAACATAAAAGTGCGATGGTCGTTCAAGGTTATGGACTACCGCCCATCATCGATACCATCGATATTTGTTTTGATCATTCGCACGGTGTCGCCATGAAAAATGCAACCACATTGTTACGTGCGCTTCCTAATCCGCCACTCTACATCAGCCATATCATCACCTCTAATCGCATTAAAAAATATCTTCCACACACGGTTGCTAGCGTCGTGCATGCAGACTACTATTCCAAAAACGTCCCCGCGGTATCTGAGGAAAAAAAAGACCTCATTTATACGGCCTTCGGTACCCAAAGTAGGGCCTTTATTTATCAGGCAAAAAGGGTTGAGCTTTTACATTCCAAACTCTTTGATATTGCAACCAGAGATCTTTCGCGACAAGCCATTACCAAGATGATCGACCCACATCAAAACACGTTACTTCATCAGGTCCTTTTAAAAGATAAAAAAATGAATGCATCCTGCATTCATTTTGGAAAACGCATCACGAAACTGCTTCCTTTTTTTAAAGGCGCTGAAATCAACCAGCAAAATCTGGATGGAGATACCCCGTTACACCTTGCCCTACACACCATCACCGATGCAAATACGCTCATTCGTTTTTTAGAACAAGGCGCAAGACTCGATATTAAAAATCATGCAGGCCTCAGCCCCATTGGGCTAGCGTATCAACTGACCGATCCTGCCGTCATCACCCATCTCATCACTAAATTAATCAATAATGGAGCCGTGTATCTGGCCCATCGCAGTACAATCCTCAGCTTACTTGATGAGCTACAAGAGCCTCTACAACAAAAAGTTATCCGGTCTGCGATCCAATTCGAATGCTCTCATTCAACGCCAGATATCCCAACTCTCATTGCGCTATTAAAGCAACAAATCCCCAATAACGTGCTGCACTTGTCGCTCTCTTCTTTTGCTACCCGCCACAGCGAAACTGTATTAGAACAAGTGCTCACGACCGACCAGGCCTTTGCTGACCTCAAGCCAAATGAAAAACAAATCATCATGGCCTATTTGTCCAATTCACCCCATCAGATTGCACCTTTTAAATCAAAATTAAACCGTTCAAGACAACTCACAAAACAATTAGCTGCGCTTTTTACGCCAGCAGAATCGAGGCAGTTTCAAGCATGGGTAGAACATTCCCTCAGCCAACTGAGAGTTCAAGAGCAAAACCCATCCTCGACATCCCGTTCTACTCCGCGGGACGTCGACGGAGCGCAAGGAGATGATCCTCAACTCATTCTCATTCATGAATGTGAAAAAGGTGCCACTGCAAACATTCCGCTCATCATCAACTTGCTGTCTCAAAACATAAATTTGCAGAAAACCACCAACCATCCACTCACCCTGGCAGAACAACTGCTTGCAAACGTGTATATATGGTCTAATGAACGGCTGATTTCAGAGGAAGACATACATCTTATTCTCAATCACCTCATTCCACAGTTAGACTCCCCTATAAAAAATAGTATACAAAAAATAACCGAGTCTTTTGAAACATCCACCCAAGACAAAGCGCATGTATATCGCGCCAATATCCAAGAAGAGCTTTATCAACTCCTACTCGAGCATCTATTACAATACCCTATCTACCGCCCAATCAGCGTCGATATCATTGCATCCGCCATCGATGAAATCGTCGATTTAACATCAGGAGACACCGCCCTCTATGGACTCACCCTCAGTGAACAAATCATTGCAACGCTGTATCTGTTGGACCAACAACACCTGCTTGTTCCAATACAAAAAGAATTTATTTTAGGTCAATTGTTTACTCAATTAGATCATCCTATAGAAAAGCGAATAGAGCATATTGCGCTCTCTTTTACACGCCCACCCAACAGCAGAACTGGCGCATCCAGTCAAGATGTAGAACAGTGGATTTATCAAGCTTTACTGATGGATGAACTAACAAAATATACACTATCCCCGACTAAACAGGGCATTAAGTCATTGCCGCTTGCCATGCAAAATACCCAAGCTCAACAAACAACCTTAAATGCGGCTGAACAAACCATCGCGCACGCCACCATCCTCGGTGATGAAGCCCTTTTTTATCAAGGCTATGTCGCATTAAAAAAGAATCATCAATCCCTTGATGTACAAAAAATAGCTACTCGCTTGCAAGAAAGTCACCAAGAAGATCTTTCAATTTGGATAAACGATACCCTCATCAACATTGCGCTACGAGAAGACCTCTTACAAGAGTGTTTAAAAGGGGAACAAGCCGACCTTGACTGTCTGGACATCATCGCACACCAAATTGATTTAAGAGAGGCCTGTGGATTTGATAATCGATTAACGTTTGCGGAGCAACTAATGGCCCAAGCCTTTATACTCTCCACAAAAAGCGATAACACCGCCATCGCTGATCTCCTAGAAACAGCTGCACGCCGACTACCTTACCCCATTGAAACCTGTGTACAACATATTGTTGACTCTTTTTCAATGCCCCCCAATGCACGGTACACTGCAACCCCATCGGCCATCGCGAATTTTATCTATTACACACTCTTAAAAAAAGAAATTGAAATCTTCGAAATGACGCCCAACATTGACGTTCAGCGAATATTAACCATTTTATCTCAAGATCTCGATCTACATATCGCTCCGATTGTAGAACATGAATTAACGTTGGCTGAACAAGCGCTAAGACTGTCCTTGTTATTAGTAGATGTAACCCTACTAGAACAGGTGATGATAAAGTACTATCAAGCTGCGAAACAAATTGATATTAAACGCATCTTAGCCGCTTGCCCTCCGGGGCCAGACTTAACACTGTGGTTTCAAGCAGCAAGCAAACGTATCATGACCCAATGGATGATAAAAAAAGAATTTCAAGCAGGCAGCAATGCTGACGGATCTGTCATTTTAGCTCACATTCATGACGTTGATGTTCATGCAGCCTGCGGGTTAAACAATGGATTAACCATCCTCGAGCAAGCTATTGCAACGGCCTATGATTTGAACTCAGCTGAACTCCTTCTAAACGTCATGCCCTGCAACGCTTGGGCGTGCATTGAATGCATCGTCACGAAAGTAGCGAAAACCATTGCGGATCCAGCGTTCGATTTGGACGAAAACCAAAAGAGGGAAGCGCTATTTAAACAGTTTGTGTATGCCTCGATGTTATCGACAGTCCTGCACACGAGCCCTCCCCTCAATACTGATCTCATTATCGATTTTTTATTTCATACCGATCTCCGGTTAGATACCGCAGCACCTGGTGAGCGGATTCCGCTTATACAAAATATTTTACACGTTGCGGCTCTTAACCAAGATCTCAAGATCTTAGACACCATCTATAATCAACTCAGCAATCAACTCCATCAAGAAGATATCAAACAAGCGATGCAACTCATCACCGTACCTGAGCATCATCAGTGGTTGCTTGAAAACTTAACCCTACTGGCTAAACGAGCTGATCCTATCGACACCGCGACTTTAACGACGTTATCTTTGTTTGACCGGGGGGTATCGAGCGCCCCTCAACAGTTTTTTAAAGAAGCGGATGATCAGAGGCCACGAGGAAAACTCAGTCATCCGAGCCGCGACCGTTAGGGAGCGGAAGTTTTGAAAGTTCCGTTCCCTAATAAAACTTCCGCTCCCTAACGGTCGCGGCTCGGATTTATCGTGCGTCGGATTTATCGTACGTCTGATGACAACCCTAACAAAACCAGCATATAATGCAGTGAAAAAAGGACTTTATTATGCCTGCGCTCACGCCACTCCACTCGGCCCATATCGCTCACCATGCCAGAATGGTTGATTTTCACGGCTGGCATATGCCCTTGCATTATGGCTCGCAAATTCAAGAACACCACGCGGTCAGAAAAGACGCGGGTATTTTTGATGTGTCACACATGACGATTCTAGATATTCTAGGCACCGGCGGTCGACAATTTCTGCGAAAACTACTCACCAACGATATCGATCACCTGGCACATCCGGGAACGGCGCTCTACAGCTGTATGTGTAATGAACATGGCGGTATTTTAGACGATCTTATCGTCTACCAACGCGCCTCTGATAACCATCGATTGATTTTAAACTCAGCCACGCGCCAAAAAGATTTAGACTGGATTCAACAAAAAAGCCAAGGGTTTGCACTCGGGTTACAAGTGCGCCCAGAATTAGCCATCATTGCGGTACAAGGCCCACAGGCCATTCAAAAGCTCTTAACCTTACTCCCCCAAAATGAAGCTGACGCCATCAGCACCTTACGTCGTTTTGAGTGTGTCGATGTCGATGAGCGGTTTTTTGCACGCACCGGCTACACCGGTGAAGATGGCTTTGAAATCATGCTCCCAGACCATCAAGCCCTCGCGTTTTGGCAAAGCTTAATTGACGCAGGCTTTACGCCTTGTGGTTTGGCCGCCAGGGACAGCTTGCGTCTAGAAGCCGGCTATTTATTATATGGCCAAGACATGGATGAATCCACCAACCCACTAGAGTCCGGGCTCGGCTGGACCGTTAAATGGTCACCTCAAGATCGCGATTTTATTGGCATGGGCGCATTGTTATCTGAGCAACAAACCCTACAACGCAAAATGGTCGGGCTCACGCTCATTGACCCTGGTGTATTACGCGCCGCACAATCTATTTTTATTCCCAATCAACCGAATGGCATCACGACCTCGGGTGGCTTTTCGCCGACCCTCAATCAATCGATTGCACTCGCCCGTGTCCCCATTGATACCCCACCCGTGGTTGAGGTTGATATTCGTGGAAAACGCTTACAAGCCAAAGTCGGCCCTCCGCGCTTTTATTCTTCTCCCCTCACACAAAAGGACCCCACAGCATGAACGTCAAATTTACCAAAACACATGAGTGGATTAAACAGGACCACCCGCAAGAATGCACCATCGGCATCACAGCCCATGCTCAAGAGCTGTTAGGCGACATGGTCTATGTTGAGCTCCCACAAGCAGGCACGGTTGTGCAAGCAGGCGACAGCATTGCAGTTGTCGAATCTGTTAAAGCCGCTTCAGATGTTTATGCCCCCATCAGCGGGACAATCACCGAGGTGAATACCCTTGTGCAAAAAAGCCCAGATATTATTAATACCGATCCATTTGGTGCGGGCTGGCTCATTAAACTCACGCCGGCAGATCCTAATGAATTCAACACCCTGCTCAGTGACAACGCCTATCAACAAAGCATCGTGGAGCATTAAACCATGCCTTATATTCCACACACCGAAGATGAAACCCAACTTATGCTAGAGGCCATTGGCGTCAACAGCATCGACTCACTCTTTGATGAAATTCCCATGGAATTAAGAAGTGAAGCCTTGCATATTCCCGAAGGCATGAATGAAATGACGCTCATGAAAACGGCCCAGCGATTTGCGACAAAAAACAAAACCAGCACGTGTTTTATTGGTGCGGGAAGTTACGAGCATTTCATTCCAGCCGCCGTTTGGGATATTGCCTCCAGAGGCGAATTTATGACCTCGTATACGCCTTATCAAGCTGAAGCCAGCCAAGGCACCCTGCAATTGCTGTATGAATTTCAAACCATGATAGCCGAACTCACCGGCATGCAAGTCGCGAATGCCTCGTTATATGATGGCGCCAGTGCGTTGGCTGAAGCGGTGCTCATGAGCGCCCGACTGCAAAAAAAAAGCCCCATTCGCATTCTCATGCCCACCACGGTTCATCCTTTTTATCGAGAGACCGTCAAAACCATCACCCAGCATCAACACATTGAGCTGATTGAAATCCCGTTTGACATGGAGCGCGGCATTATTGATCCCGCTTGCTTAGAGCAATATGCCGAACTGGATGCATGCGCATTGGTGATTCAACAACCTAATTTTTTTGGCTGTCTCGAACAGGTTTACCACCTCACCAGCTGGGCACAAAAACAGGGCATGCTCACCATTGCTTGTGTAAACCCGACCTCACTCGCCTTCTTGACACCACCTGGTGTATGGGGGGGTAAAGGCGGCGTTGATATTGTCTGTGGAGAGGGCCAGCCCCTGGGCGTCCCCTTGGCATCCGGCGGGCCTTATTTTGGTTTTATCAGCGCTAAAATGGAACATGTCCGGCAATTACCCGGGCGTATTGTCGGACGCACGATCGATAAACAAGGAAAGCCCGGTTTCGCACTCACCTTGCAAGCGCGTGAACAACATATTCGGCGAGCCAAAGCCACCTCAAATATTTGCACCAATCAAGGCTTATTGGTCACTGCAGCGACCATTTACATGAGTCTCACTGGTGCACGAGGGCTGCATGATGTCGGCTTATGTAGCCACCAACAGACCTTAAAATTACGTGATGCACTCACTCGCTTACCAGGCGTCACCTCACGCTTTGCCTCACCGTTTTTTCATGAAAGCGTCATCACGTTCGACCACCCTCTTGAGCCGCTCTTACATGAACTTCAACAGAAAAATATTTTGGGCGGCTACCCCCTCAAAGAGCATTATCCGGAGCTTGGCGAATCCTTGCTGGTTTGTGCAACTGAACTGCGTACGGATAACGAAATTAAACACTATGCAGCAACCCTAGAAACCATTCTCATGAAAGGTGAAACATGTACATCCTCCATTTAACGTATCAGGCCGCTTTAAGCGAAGTAGACAAATACTTACAAGCCCACCGTGAGTATTTAGATTATTATTATAAACAAGGCTTATTGGTGGCATCAGGCCCTGCAACACCCCGAACGGGCGGCATCATCATCACAGTTAAAATGGCGCGTAAACAACTCGATGACTTCATGCGTAACGATCCGTTTTCTCTGGCAAGCATTGCAACTTACCAAGTCACCGAATTCACCCCCATCAAACATTGCGCAGCTCTGGCCGAACTCATTCAACAAACGGAAGGTAAACTATGTTGATTTTTGAACTCTCGCACCCCTCTCGCGTCAACTTAGCGCAATTGCCACAGTTAACCGATACAACTCATGAAATCCCTGAACAATTTATTCGAAAAACGCCGCCTAAACTGCCCGCTTGTTCTGAGCTCCAAGTGGTTCGTCATTATACGAGGCTATCCCAAAAGAATTTTTCAATTGATACCCATTTTTACCCACTGGGTTCATGCACCATGAAATATAATCCACGCGGAGTGCATCGTGCGGCCTCTTTGCCTGGTTTTTTAAATCGCCATCCGTTAACACCTGCACTGTACAGCCAAGGCTTTTTAGAATGTCTCTATCAACTGCAAGGGTTCATTGCTGAAATCACGGGCATGAAGGGCGTGAGCTTATCGCCTATGGCCGGTTCTCAAGGGGAGTTTGCAGGGGTTGCCATGATCAAGGCTTACCATCAGCAACGCGGCGATCATCACCGCAAAGAAATGCTAATCCCCGATGCAGCCCACGGGACAAACCCCGCCTCTGCTGCCATGTGCGGCTACACAGTGATTGAATTAAAAACCGGGAAAGATGGCGAAATTTGCCTCGATGAATTACGCCAAAAAGTCGGCCCCAATACGGCCGGCATCATGCTAACAAACCCCTCGACCTTAGGTCTCTTTACCCGTCAAGTCAAAGACATCGCCGAGATTGTGCACCAAGCTGGCGGCTTACTTTATTACGATGGCGCCAATTTAAATGCCATTTTAGGTCGCGTCAAACCCGGTGAAATGGGTTTTGATGTCATGCATCTTAATTTACACAAAACCTTCGCAACCCCGCATGGCGGCGGTGGACCAGGCTCAGGCCCCGTTGCAGTCAACGAGCGACTCCTGCCTTTTTTACCTCTCCCCTTTGTCATGCAAACCCCTGAACATCTTTATCGCCTCGCCACCCGCGATGATTTACCCCATTCTATTGGTCGCTTATCATGTTTTTTAGGCAATGCCGGCATTTTACTGAGGGCATATTTTTATATCCTGATTTTAGGTCGCGCAGGGTTATTACGTGTTGCCAATTACGCAACGTTAAACGCGAATTATTTATTCACCCAACTACAAAAAATAGGTTACCACGCCGCATTTCCACAACGCCGCGCAACCCACGAATTTGTCTTAACGCTACTGGAAGAAAAGAAAACACACGGCGTCAGCGCGATGGATTTAGCCAAACGCTTACTCGATGCTGGTTTTCATGCCCCGACCACTTATTTTCCACTGCTGATTCCTGAGTGTTTACTGATAGAACCCACCGAAACCGAATCGAAACAAACCCTAGACGCCTTTATCGACGCCATGCACACCATTCGCGAAGAAATATTGCATGACCCAGATAAAGTACGTGCCGCCCCCATTCATCTTCCGGTACAGCGCTTAGATGATGTAAAAGCGGCAAGAGAGTTAGATTTAAACTATTTTGAAAAAATGTAGGAAAAGGGCGCGTCAAACAACGTCCGAAACATCCGAGCCGCGACCGTTAGGGAGTGGAAATTTTAAAACTTCCACTCCCTAACGGTCGCGGCTCGGATGTTTTGGCTGTTATTTAAGCATAGGATGCGGTTACCCTATCTCAAACAATCACAAACGCCACCCCTTAATCACCAACTTCACGACCAATCCCTTACCTTGAATTTTCATCTTAGCAGGCAACACATAGCCATTCACCACCTGATATTGTGAATAATCAATCAGGTAGCCCGCTTGTTTTAACAACAGCAGCTGATGATTAGCATCATACACAGCCTCATCAGGCTTCCCAGGTGCAGGTAACCCTCTGACCCAGTAATAAAGCGACTCTACAGGTAAATCAACACCCGTTTGCTCTCTTAATAATTGACGGGCCTGTTTACCTTGAATACGTTTATGCTCGTCTTGATACATCACCACGCCATTCGCCCCTTCAACAAGAACAGTGCCGCCGCCCATTGGACCAAATAAACGAAGTTGATAATGACTCGGTCCTTGTTGTGTCCATACCAAATTAGCCGACCAAGCTTTTTTAGGTGTTTTAGCGCCGATGAGACCTTTGATTTCCCATGAGGTGACGGACTGAGCCTTATGTACAACAGATGGCGCAGGCTCTGAAGGGTTTGATGAGAGAACGGAAACATTAGGGGTATGTTGCGCACAACCAGCTAGCAGCCACAGCACGCCGAAGACCGTAGGGTGGACAAAGGAGCCTAAAGCTGAACGACCAGGCGAGCTGAAACCTTTTAGGCGACGTGTCCACCGGTGGCTCGAACCGCCTGAGGTGCTCGAACGACCCCGAGCAATGGTGGGCACGTCGCCCGAAAGAACGCAGTATTCTGCAAGTTCATCATGGGGCTCCTTTGTCCACCCTACGTTTTTATCACATAATTTCATAGACGCTACCAAAAGTGGTGTTTAGTCCTACGATACGATACACTTTTTCTTTTTTCAACACTTCTCACACCATGACACGAAAAGCCATCTTTCCCGGAACGTTTGATCCCATCACTAATGGGCACCTTAACCTCATTACCCGAGCACGCCAACTCTTCGACGAAGTGGTCGTGGGGGTCGCTCAAGACACCAGTGGTAAACACCCCTTTTTTTCATTTGAAAAACGCATCGAACTGGTCAACGCATCGCTACAAGGGTTAAACGGTGTGAGCGTCAAGGGCTTTTCTGGATTTTTGATCGATTTTTACGATACAGAATCCGCATGCGCCATCATTCGCGGTGTTCGCAATGAAAAAGATTTTAATTATGAGTTTCAAATGGCGCAGGTGAATCAAACCTTACGCGCAGGCATCGAGACCTTGTTTTTGGTCCCTACGCCTGAACATTTATTTATGAGTGCATCCATGGTGCGAGAAATTGCACGGTTAGACGGGGATATTGCTGCATTTGTGCCTGATGCGGTCGCTAAGATATTTCTTATTGATAAAACCAAAGGTTAAGAGTGCTGAAGCACTAGAGTCTGGAAAAATTAAACGAGAAGGTAGTGGACCCGGAGTAAGATATTTTTTGTGTTAGGCAAGTTCCTTCAAAATGCGAGATTCGCTCCCCCACGCACGTCGGAGGCGCCATCTTTTTTGGGTGACAGAACGGCTTCTCCAGTGATCACTCTCGAGAAGGTGACTAAGGCCTCATTCAAGAAATAAGTTCTGTCTAAATTTAAATTGGTTAGATGCCGTATCTCATTCAAATGCCTTAATAACACACTGAATGAACTTACTTGCCTCTGTGCGATGGTTACATCGTTTGAACAGATGAGACTAATCTCAAGTTTTTTAATTGGCACACCGTTTCTATCGTGTTTCTGAGTATCTGTATAGTTAACCTGTATACTAGCGTCCTTAACGTTTTCGGGCATAGAAAAAGATGGTACGTCAATGACAACCGCTTTAAAACTTTTCGTTTCCTTGTTGGTTTCAACATAAACATCATGTTGCCTGTCATCTGAGTAACAATAGTTAGTCACCGTAGCGGGTTTATTATCAAACATTTTAAACATCATTCAATTTCCATAAAGCCTTAAGATGACCTAGCCAGTCAATCATTACAGCTGTAACAATACAAAAAAAAACATATTCTATCACGCTTAAATCATAATCGCATCGCTCATACAACTCAGATCCTTAAACTACACCTCTCCCACCAACGCCAACATCTTATCTCGCACCACCTTAACCAATTTATCCCGTTCACTCACCGTATAATCAGCCGCATCAACCGGTTCACCTATATGAATCTCGACGTTTTGATTCAACTGAAGCTGGAAGGTCCCTGCGGGTAAAATCGCATGTGCACCGCGAATACCCATGGGAATAATCAGTGCTTGGGTTTCGATTGCGGTGATAAACCCTCCTTTTTTAAACACGCCTAATTTACCATCTTTAGTCCGCGTCCCTTCTGGGGCAATCCAGAGCACAATGCCAGATTCCAAGAGGCCTTTAACTTGCTGTAAATCTTTAATCGCTTGTTGTCGATTATGTCTATCAATCCCGGGAAATTCAGAGGCGCGCATGCCCATTCCCATAGTCGGGACACTAAACAATTCTTTTTTAGCAAGCATACGCAGCGATACGCTTGGAAAAACAAGAAAACTCAAGGGAATATCATACATACTACTGTGATTACACATCAGAATAATCGGCCGCTTAAAGGGCGGAGACACAGCATGTGGGTTCACGATTTTATAGTGAACATTGGCTAGTTTTAAAACCTTGTCTGTCCAGACATGGAGCGTGTTGTCTACCCAGCGGCGTGATACGGTTCCAAAATAAGCACGAGAGGCTGTGCGAATGCCGACCATTGCGGTGTAATAAAACGAGCGGATAATCACCCACAGAGTGATTAGGTACAATGTAAAGCGTTTTAAAAAAGACATGGTTGTTCATCCTATAGCGTTTGTTGTCGATCTCATGAACAAATTATGGTATTATACGCCAAGTTTTATTCTTTAGTCCAGGTGATCTCTATGTTGTACGGTGTATTAAATTTATCTTGGTGGGAAATGTTAGGCGTGACTTTCCTCTTCACCCAATTCACCATCATGTGTGTCACCTTATATTTACACCGCTGCCAATCGCATCGATCGTTAAGCTTACACCCTCTTGTGAGCCACGTGTTTCGCCTGTGGTTATGGCTAAGCACGGGCATGACGACCAAAGAATGGGTGGCCATTCACCGTAAACATCATGCCAATACCGATGAAGAAGGCGATCCGCACAGTCCTAAACTCTTTGGCATTCGCAAAGTCTTGTGGGAAGGTGCCGAGCTTTATCGCGCCAGTGCAAAAGATAAAGCCATGATCGAAAAATATGGGCATGAGACCCCTAACGATTGGATAGAGCGCAATGTCTATGCGCGTTTTGCTAAGTTAGGCGTTGCTTTAATGCTCATCGTCAACTTAGTGTTATTCGGCATTCCCGGGCTAAGCATTTGGGCGATCCAAATGCTATGGATTCCCTTTCATGCCGCAGGGGTGATTAATGGCATTGGCCATCATTTTGGATACCGTAACTTTGAAAGCCAGGATGTCTCACGCAATATTCTGCCTTGGGGCATTTGGATAGGCGGAGAAGAGCTACATAATAACCATCATGCTTTCGCCTCTTCTGCTAAGTTTTCTGTGCGTTGGTGGGAATTTGACATCGGTTGGTTTTATATTCAATGTTTGTCTTTTTTGGGTTTAGCTCAAGTTAAAAAACTTCCGCCTCAATTAAAGAAAAATGTGCTGAAACGCCATATTGATCTAGAAACCGTGAAAGCACTGATTGCGAATCGCTTACAAGTCATGGCAAATTACTATCACCAAGTGATTGTGCCCATCGTACGGATAGAAAAAACCCGCTTGCTTAATCGTAATGAAAAACGATTACTAAACGCGGCTAAACGCTTGCTGATTCGATCAGACAGGGCCCTCTCTCCACCTGCCAATGCAGAGTTACAACAGGTTCTGTCGCGTTTTGCACAATTAAAACTGGTGTATCAATATGGAAAAAATTTACAAGCCATTTGGATGAAAACAGCAAAGTCTCAAAAAGACATCGTTGTCGCTTTACAAAACTGGTGCAAACAAGCTGAAAAATCAGGGTTAGAGGTGCTTGAACAGTTCTCATTTCAAATTAAACAGTATGTGTAATATGCCATCATTGCGGGCGCAGCGAAGCAATCCAGAGCAGTGCTAATAGAAAACTCCGGCCTGGATTGCTTCGCTGCACTCGCAATGACGTTAAAAGACGCAAAAGTTAGATTGACAAACCCGTTCTTTCGTTTCAAAATACGCAACATCAAGTAGACGAGAAAAAACGACCTACTTAGACTGTACCTAATTGGGGTGTCGCCAAGCGGTAAGGCACAGGGTTTTGATCCCTGCATGCATAGGTTCGAATCCTATCACCCCAGCCAATTTAATATATAACAGTAAACAGACAACAGAGGATTTTCGAAAAAGAGCGGCTTTGCTGCGGAACAACAATAATATTTTCGATAGTCCTCTGTTTTGTGTTCACTCACTCACGCACAATCACACAACGAGGTTAATTGATCGCTATGTCTAGCATGATGCTCTTTGCAGGAAACGCTATCCCTGAGTTGGCAGCTAAAATTGCCCATAATCTCAATATTTCACTGGGTAAAGCCAATGTGGGCACATTCAGTGATGGAGAAACGCTGGTTGAAATTCTGGAAAACGTGCGCGGAAAAGACGTTTTTATTCTTCAATCCACCTGTACGCCAGCCAATGATCACCTCATGGAGCTGCTCTCTATGGCAGACGCCTTAAGACGCGCCTCTGCCAGCAGAATCACCGCCGTGGTCCCTTATTTTGGGTATGCAAGACAAGACCGCCGTGTACGCTCCGCACGTGTCCCGATTACCGCAAAAGTAGTTGCTGACATGATGGCTTCTGTGGGGATTTGTCGAGTCCTCACCGTTGATTTACACGCCGATCAAATTCAAGGCTTTTTCTACATGCCAGTAGATAACGTTTATTCTACCCCTGTCTTATTAACAGATATCCAAAATAAACAGCTTGATAACATCATGGTGGTGTCTCCAGATGTCGGTGGGGTTGTAAGAGCCCGGGCCATGGCAAAACGCTTAGACGACGCCTGGCTGTCTATTATCGATAAACGCCGCACTGGCCCTAATAAATCAGAGGTTATGCATCTGATTGGTGATCCAACCCACCGCAATTGTATTATCATCGACGACATCGTCGATACCGCAGGGACGTTGTGTTCCGCTGCCGAGCATTTAAAAATGAATGGCGCTGAGAGTGTGCGCGCTTACATCACTCACCCAGTGTTATCAGGCCCTGCCATCAAAAACATTACGCAATCCGTTTTAGATGAAGTGGTCGTGACAGATACCATCCCGCTCTCTAAAGAAGCCGCTCTTTGCGATAGAATCCGCGTGGTAAGTCTTGCAGATATGTTGGCTCAGGCGATTAAGCGAGTGAACTTTGAAGAATCTGTGAGTTCGATGTTTCCTGAGTGAGTCTTTTAACGACGCCCACTCCCTGCATCAATCAACTCAATGGGCACATCAATCAACGACTCACCAAGAAAAATTTCGCCGACTTTTTGAAAACGCTGAATGGAATCAGTGACCAGATAATGCACCGAGGGCGGAACCGTTGTATTTAATAAATGAAGTTCGCTTAAAGTGTCTTTTAAACATAGTGCGGTCGATTCAGCAGGATTCACGAGCGCGACATGAGGTAATAACTGTTTTAATATAGGCATAAACACTGGAAAATGCGTGCAGCCTAATAAAATCGTGTCTTCTTGGCTAAAATCAGTTAGATAATGCTTCAGCGCTTCACTCGCGACTGCGTTTGTTGCCATGCCTTCTTCGGCTAGCGCCACTAACACATTGGCCGCTTGAGCGCGTAATTGTGCTTGAGGTAATTTTTGTAAAATGCGTTTTTGGTAGCCATTCGACGCAATCGTCGTCTCGGTCGCTAAAATAAAAATACGGTGGTTTTTAGTATGAAAAACCGCCTCTGTTGCCCCTGGATCTAACACTCCAATAATGGGTAAATCTGGAAATGTTGCTTTTAAATTCGGTAAAGCTGCTGTCGTTGCCGTATTGCACGCCACCACCAAGGCTTTAATCCCTCGATTAATCAGTGTACGCACCATTTGATCTGCGTAATTCTGCACGGTGTGGATGCTTTTGGTTCCATAAGGCAACCTGGCAGTGTCACCCAGATACAGAAATGATTCTTGAGGTAACACTTGCCTTAAAGCTTTTAAGACCGTGAGTCCACCCATTCCAGAGTCAAAGACACCAATGGGAAGAGACAAATTGCTCATCCTAACCTCACGCTTGCGCTTGCAGTGGTTGGAGGCATTAACAACGCTTTCACTTGAGATAAGACAGGATTAACCTCATCAAGCGTCCCACCATTGCCAATGGATTTTGGAAAAAAGCGGTTAGAAAATCCTGTTAAGCAGATTAAAACAGCTGACGGATCTGGAACCAGCCATTGCAACACGGATTGAAAAAGACGGATCTCTTCTTCTTTGATACCCCGTAAATAAATGGGGTGTTGCGCAGATGGCGGATGATTTTTATTCAAAATAAGAATGCTGATAGATAACGCTGCAAACATCATTGCACGCTCTTTATCTTGAGGGCATTTATCCACCCATAACGTCATACTAGCTAGATTGGGATGAGCACACTCTTCACGTATCGTACCCTCACCTGAAAATACAGTATAAATATTCGTAAAAGGCGCGCCAGCCTTTCCGTAATGTCCTAACGGAACTTGGCAAGCCAACGAAGTACATCGCGCTGACAATGACGCTGACTGAACACCGGCTGTGTGTTGAATATCTAATGTGGGAAAAAGACTAAATAACGGCTCTGACACGACATTCTCAAAAAAGTGAATCCCAGTCTGGTTATTTTACATAAGTGAGGTAGGTTTCGGAAGAGGCAAGTGAGTTTAATACGCGTTAAGGTGTATACTTCCCCCAAAAAGCACATCAGGCTTATCGATCATGGACCCCATTTGTGTACAATTTACTTCACCCCCCTCTCTAGCAACAAAATTTACCGCTGCCATTTTTAACGCCTTTAAACATCACACCCATTTTACCTGGTGGAACCCGTGGTTATGGAAAAAACCTGAGACTTTAACTGATATACAACTGGGTGTGCAGAACGAAAAAAATGGCGTCACCATCAATATCCAGCGATCGCGCGAAACATATCAAGGCTCTTTGCCAAACATCATCTTATTGTCATTACAAATCACCTCCGCAACAGGTCACAACATCGTGCAACACGTTCCGGTCCATTTTTTTTCAGGTCAGGTGTTGGCAAATGATATTAAAACAATTCGAGCCTTTGAGGCAATTTGGAGTGAAATTGAATGTTGTGCGACGCACAACCCAGGAAACATCGCTCCCGCCCGCTTCATACAATGAAATCCATTTTTAACGCGGGAATCTATATCTGTGCAGGCGGGGATGTCAACAAAACGATTGTTAACTAAGCCTATTCTTTCGTTCCAACATATTTGTCATCAAAATACAAACGCAATTTAGTGCGTAAAGTACCGCGACTGATACCCAACATATGAGCTGCACGAGATTGATTGTACTTACAATGCTCCATCACGGCTTTAAACAAAGGAACCTCAACTTCTTCTAGAACAAATTGATATAAATCAACAGGTTCGGTTCCTTTTAGTTCTGAAAAATACTTCTGAACACTTTGGACCACACTTTCAGAAAGAGAAGATTTAGCTTCTCCTAGCGACTGACTAATCGTCGTCATTATTATTAACTCCTTATTAAACGATAAAAATATTCTATCAATGTCATCTCACAACAGCCTGTATCTATTAAAATTGCAGCATAGAAGGCACAAATGCTTTTCCATTCAACTGAACAGAGCCATTTTCCAATTTTACATCGACAGAATAAGTCTCACCATGTTGCACTAATACACCTGATTGTACAAGAGAAGAGAGCCTTTGAGCGGTTAAATTTTTAATTTGACTTTCAAGTGCTTCTCCAGTTAGTGCTGTCGGTGCGGCTGCTGGTTCTGCTGGTGCGGGGGCGGCGGCTGGTGCTGTAGGGGCGGCTGCAGGCGATGTAGGTTCCGCTGGAGTTGTCACTGGTGGCACAGCCGCTTCTGCGGGTGCGGCAGTTGGCGTAGCCGCAGGTAACGCGGTCACCGGTACATTTGTTCCCTGCGTCAATAGCTCAGGATTTTGCTGTAATTTTCCACGAATCACATCAGAAACCGCCTCCGTCACAATAGAAACCGGCACATTGAGTTGCCCAGTACCGTGTAATTGAGCAATCAACTGAAACGGATTGGTCGTATTACTGTTAGGCAACGACATCGTCAACGCACCATCCACCACCCCTTGAGGCAACTGAAAACTCATGTTAGAAATGGAGAATGTCGCCCCTTTCGACAATAATGCCGGTAATGAGGGTAACAACCCTAACAAGCTTCTTTGTCTAGCTAAAAGTGATTCTTTTTGTGAGGTTTGCAGTTGTTGATTAATTTTAGCCAACGTAGCTGCATCTAAGTTTTGTAATGTCACAGTGATATGACCAGGACCGTACTGCTGGCCATTCAGCATGGCTTTATCTAACTTCGCTGTTAATTCTGACTGAAATAACCCGTCTTTCACTAAACTGCTGCTTTTAACTGATAAATTTGTTAATGAAAATGTAGGTTTATCTTGATGAAGCAAATTCACTGCCGCCAGGGTAAATTGTGCGCTGCCATCATATAAGTTAAACTCATTTTTTTGAAAATGATACTCACTCGATACACGACCCACAGAAATGTGAGCGTTGGTTTTATCAACATCGAACCCGTCTAATTGGGCAGAACCACTCAATTTATTCAAATTTAACGACAAATCAGTCTGGCTGCTTAATCCAAGCCACTTAAAGTTAGTGTGTGCGCTGGGCGCATCCAGTTGAAACTTGGCAAGCGATAATTGAATTTGTGCCTGACTCACGAAATTGAGGAGTAAAGAAATGCCTAGCGTCGGTAATTCTGGCGTATTGTTAAAAAAGGATTTGAGCTGATCTTGATATTGAGAAGGTAACGCCAATTCGCCATGCGCATAACCTAAGCCCATATGAAAACCAGTGCGATTAATCATAAAAGGGCCATGACAAATAGATAAATAAATCGGAATCACATGGTCCATTTCCGGCATCATTTTCATCTTACCCTGTTGATCGGGTAATTCTCTGGGGGGCAAATGCACCGTCCAATTTAAGACTGCTTTTGAAGTAAAAAACCCTTTATCATAATGTTGGATTGATAAATCAGTCCCTTTGGTTTCCCGAAGATCTTGCAAGGTTTTTTCAATGGCGTGCTTAGTTAATATGCCCATCCCAGCATAACTGCCCAAGAGAATTCCAGCTACGATAACAGTCCCACCCAACATCTTTTTCATCCGACTACTCCCTTTATGTGGATTAAATTATTTTACTCATGACGAGATACATACTGAGGATGACAATTGGTTTCTTTTACCATCAATCCTAATACCAATGCAATCAGTGAACAAATGGGCAATATACGCAGTCCAGATTGAAAATCAGATAACATCAACGCCTGAACGTTATAAGAGCGAGCGCCCGCAACCAGATCAATGAGATGTCCCACAAGCGGCTGCATCAATGCGCCAACAAGAATAGAGGCCATATTGGTAAACGCGATGGCCGTCCCGACCACCTCTCGGGAGTGTAGTTCAGTGGACACCGCATACGCAATAGCGACCCCAGTATTCGTAAACCCATACATGAACAACAAAATATAGGCTGTCGTGATGCTCATTTCTGGCAAATAGACAATCAAGCTAATTAATATCAGGCCTGCTACCGCGGAAATGATCATCACAGGCTTACGACGACCCAATCGGTCAGATAACCACCCACTAAAGGGTCCGCCAATGCCCCACCCTATAAAAATGAGTCCTGTAGCAAATGCTGCGGCATGGTCAGATATACCACGACCAAACTGTAAATAGGCAGGTCCCAATGCTTCGCCAATCACGGCTGTCGGTGCGAATAAAAACCCAGCATAAAACGCATTGATCCAAGTTTGCTTATGTGACAAGACCCGACCTAGGCTATTCAATATAGTCAAAGTAGGTGCTGTTTTTGTTGAGTGCCGCTTCTCTCCTGGCCTATCATGAACAAATTGATACAACAACCATGCCAAAACCGTAAATAAACCGGCCATCACAAACATACTATTGCGCCACCCAACCGCAGAGACCAAAAAGGACACGGGGGCCTCGCCAGTTGCCGCTCCCAACATACCGAGCGCTTGAGTCAGCCCGGCTAACAGCCCCAGCATCGCAGGTGGAAACCAAGACGTTGCTAGACGTAACGCGCTAATAAAAGCAAATGCCGCACTAAAGCCAATCAGCATTCTACCAATAGAGGCCGATAACAAGCCTTGTGACATACCAAAGACAACGCAACCCACCGCAGTAATCAGCGACATGACCGTTAAGATCGTACGGATACTCAAGCGATCAACCGTAAGCCCCACGGGGATTTGCATTAAAATATAAGGGATATAAAACGACGCGGTGATGATTCCAAAACCGGCCTCGTTCATACCGAAATCCATTTGTAACAAATGATGCATCACACCAGGCGCAACACGGGCTAAATAATCTGAGAAGTAAAATGTCGTCGCAAGCCCCCAGACTAGCCACGCAAATTTCAATTGTTTTCGATTTAACTGATCTTGATTATTGTGTTTCATACTCATCTCTAGAATTAAAATGTCATTAAAATGAAACCAAAAATAATGCTTTCGCCAAACACAGAACTCACTATTATACGGGTGACCAATGAATTTTCAAACTGGTTCATGCAATAAAATAGCAAAAATAAATGAACAAAGGTATAAAAAACCATAATATTTTGCTATAATGAAAGTATGGGGGCGACCTGGTTTCGACGTGGGTTGCAAAACCTGAGGTGCATGCCGAGCATGAGTACACTCGTTAAACATACTCGATAAACATAAATGCAAACGAAGAAAACTATGGTGAAGACGCAATCGCTGCATAAGCGTTTGTTTTAACACCGACGTGTACTGGCTTAAACCCAGTGCCCCGTTGACCGAGACTCGCTTATTGGTTTTGACTCAGCGGTTAACTTAGATAAGCTAAGCTTGACACATGTCCCGAGTGTCTTGACAAAAACCTAGGGAATCGCCATGAAGTATCCTGCCAATCGGGGGCGTCATGGTTAAAAACAAATGATTTGGCTACGCATGTAGATCTAAGGGCAGAGGATTGACGGACGCGGGTTCGATTCCCGCCGCCTCCACCAGTTTCCAAAACCAACAATGACAACCAAAGACCATCTACAACCCTGTAAAACAAAGGGTTGTAGATGATCTTTTTATGCCTTCAATTGGTCTTTCATTGGCTTTCATTGTCCCCTGATGTACCCAAAAAGTGCCCAAAAAATTTTGGAAAGTACCCAATTTGTGCCCAAGGAAATGTTTTTAAATTGTCTAATTAACCATCAATAAAAACCCAATCATACTTGACTGTACGTCATATTGCCGTATAATTTAATAAACGACTTAACACTGGTGATTTCTATGCGACAAGCATCTATACGACAACATCAAGAAGCAGAACGCCTTGAAGCAAGAATTAGTGCAGATAAGAAAAATATATTGAGAAATGCGGCCGAACTATCGGGCCGAACATTAACCGATTTTGTTGTTCACTCCGCCTATGAAGCAGCTATACGTGTCATTCAAGAATATCAGCAATTACATTTAACCACGATAGATAGAAATGTTTTTATCCAAGCACTATTCACCTCGCCTAAAACATCTAATTCTCTATTAAATGCCGCTAAACGATACAAAAAGAATGTTGACTCAAAATGACAAAAGTCAGCGCAACCCCATTTAAATATGTGATCGAACGTTTAGATAAAAAACATCTTAAAGCTGAGTTTAGCTGTGGAGAAAATGCACTAGATCACTATCTTAAAACACAAGCCAATCAAGACATGAAAAAAGATGTGGCAATTACTTATGTACTCACACACCCTGATGCTGCGCAAATCTTGGGGTTTTATACAATCTCTTCCATTGGGATATTCCTTGAAGGTTTACCCGCTGAATTAGCTAAAAAATTACCCAGATACCCAGTTTTACCAGGTATCTTATTAGGAAGACTGGCTGTAGATCAACAACATCAGGGGTGTAAAATTGGCGCCTCCCTTTTAGTGGACGCACTTAAACGCTGTCTTGTTGTCAGTCAGCAGATAGGTATTACAGCGGTTATTGTAGAAGCAAAAGATGAAACCGCGATATGTTTTTATAAACATTTTGGATTTATTTCCTTTCCTGAAAATAGCCATCGCTTATTCTTGCCATTGAGCACCATAAAAGAATTGGGTTTATAACATAATCAGGAAGATGTCGATGATAGCAATGAATGATTGCGGCCAACTACTCATTAATGACGCCCACTTGGCCAGAGCAACCAATAAAATACAAATCATTAAGTTAATCTTATTGGCGCTTAAGGATCTCGACTACAAAAATATTGAAGCAACAAAAAACAATATTTTCAGAGCACATGAATTAACAAATGAATCTTGCAGAGTAGCTTATATTGCAGTCAAAGGTTTAGTGCCTATGGTAGCAAATGAGGAATCTGACGCGCATAACCATTATCGATTAATGAATGTGAGCAAAGAATTACATGACAATATTTATGTTGAGCTATTTCCATTGTTTCAGGAGATAGAAAGCCATAGTGGTACTAATATCACTAGTTTTCATCGGCAGCAAGTAAAGAGAAAATTAACCGATATATTGCATCTTTTTTGCGAAACCCAATAATTCACCATACACTGTCCATGGCTTATTGCCATCAAATAAACAAAAATTCAGATCACAAACGCGCAACTAAAAATGCGCTGGAGAACGAGCACAAAAGCATGCATACAAGCACAAGCAAGCACGTAAAAAAACAAAGACAAAAGAAATAAGATCGCACCACACCTTTCGCATTAGGAGACATGCCTTCTAAAACCTAGGCCACTGCTTGATTGTAACGGTTTATCAAGAAAGATTATTAAAAAAATAGCGGTGCAAATGTGGTGAAGACGATGGTGATAAAACGGTGAAGCCCCTATACCATACAGAGTATGGCGATAAAATCGGGAAACTGTCATTTATAATCGAGCCCCCTTAACTTCCTTTATTGTGGCTGATTTTAACTGCAAGAATTTTTATCGATAACAAATGAAATGGACTTATCCAATATTTTTCACCCACTTGATTATTCCAACTCATGTTATTTACAATGGATCAAGATATTTAAAAAGCTGTTTATCCATCCTATATTTCGCACCAATGTAGCAAGTTTTTATAATTAGAATAATCGATTTCGACATGTTTTAAGTCCAAAGTAAACCATATATTTGAAGCGCGTGTTGACCAAAATAAGCAATGATTCGGCGGTGAACTTTTTTAACATTTGGTAACTCCCCACGTCCTAAGTAATCCCCACAATTTTTGAGCAAATAAAGTGAGATTAATTTAAGTATAAAAAATGAACTAAAAAAACAGTTGTGTTACATGATGGGTCATGATCAAATAGGTTTTTCTGACGAACATATAA
>JAPLRL010000002.1 GCA_026399205.1 Gammaproteobacteria bacterium | reverse complement strand
CTGGTTAAACCAATCCTTCGACGGTCGCTCACGCCCGTGCCCATTGTTTATGCAATGGGCAACCCTCTTACTTCCTAATATACCAATTTTTAGACTTACAATCCTTCGCTACGCTCAGGATGACGTACCTGGGTAGTTACGAAAATGGAATTTTGTGATTCTTTGTTATACAATCGCCAGCTCAACTTCATGACTGAGGCGGGTGCGAGAAAAAATATGCCAAATCAGAATCTTTGCAGAACAGCGAACTTATCTTTTATCTCTAGCATTGTCGAATTCTATACATTCATAAAAGACGCGATCTTATGGGATGATTATTTTTTGATAACTAAGGGAGCGGAAAAATTATCCGATGAATTGGCAAAAGAAACGTTTACCTCTTACAGAAGAGTCATTTATAGAAGGGTATCGCAGAATACAGATAAAATAAAAAAATATGTTTCCTCTACCGATGCTCAGGCGTTATATGCCCATGTCGATGCGATCGTTGAAATGATCATAGGAAAAAATTCCGAAAAATTTACCGCCTCATTTTCTGAAAGTTTACAATACATCTATTCTCAACATGTTTTAAAAAATCAAGACGCGAGCAACGCTTCCAAAACATTCGATGCTTACTTAAACGAAACCGTCGAGGACATCGAAAAAAAATTCAATTTCGAAAACATGAGTTCTCTCATCGAAAATGATGGACAGCATTTAACGCCTCGTCAGTACGCTTCCAATACGCTGATTCGACTAGCCGATATTTTTGAAGAGGACTCCATGAGGGAATATTTATCGTTTACAATGGAGTATTTATCTAAGACAAACGATCCAAACAGCATCCCTATTGATGTTATTCGAACGGAATTCATTTCCCGCATTTTGACAGAGTTATTGGTTTTAGACTTTCACCCCAAAAAAAGCAACGACGACACTCTTCCTTCAGAATATAACACATTGAAATTACTCGACACGATGAATCCTTTATTGGTACCTCTAGACAATGTAGATAGTTTGTTTATCACCGATAGTGCCCGTCTTGCAGGGATGATTCCCAATATCCCCCTTACCGGCGAAGAATCCACATTAAACAAGTATTTTTTTATCTACTATGACGAACAACAGAATGCCATTTATCCTGTGAAGGATAAAAATGAGATCATGCCGGACAAGGTTATTTATCTAATCACCAGTACAAATCAGCAAACGACAGTTATTTCAGGGTGTTTTAAGAAAGTATTAAACGGTCACGATCTGACCTCAAAAGAAAACGTCTTTATATCATCGAAAGTGGGAAATATTGTTGATGATCGGCTCGTATGGGTTAATTTTCTTATTGCAGCGCAGCCAATTAATGACCAACATGGAAACGTTATTCCTCTTAAAATTTATAACGTGTTAAAGAGTAGTTTGGGCGTTCATATGCTCAACTCGGAGGCAGATGGCTATGTGCGTGAGTTGATAGCGCTACACAGGAGTAAAAAAACCAGCAAAAACGAAGCCTCGGTTCAGGAAACGCTTGAGGATGAATCAGAAACGACCGATTCTGATTCAGAAATGATTGACGATGACCCGCCAGATATGATTAGCATCATTAAAAAATTATATAGTACCCACGGTATTCCTTTTGGAGAGGAGGAGGCGCTTTTATCATTGAAGTACCGCCTTGAGCAATTCGGCATAACGTTAGATGATGTTCGGGACGAAGGTGTTCTCTCTTATACAGAGGTGATTGCATTTGGAACAGTGGCGAAGAGCTTACGCACTCGATCTAGAATTGAAATGATAAAACCGGCGTCTTTGCCGATTGAGCACGAACCTTTTAGAACGATTCATATCAATCATGATCTATTATTTTCCCTGCCTAATAGCCAAAATCAGATAGTTGATTTTTTAGTTAACAATGATTTTCAGGGTTCCGAAGGCGGCGTCTGTTTTGGATTTAGTGAATTAGCAGCCAATGCTTATTTACACTCAAAAATAGGACGATTCTTAAAAACACTGGCTTTGTTAAATTATTACTTAACACGATACGGCAATCACATTTCGCTCATAAACCATCTTAAAGCGTATTCTGCAGCTACGCCTGAATGCTTAGAAATACTAGCGTTTTCTGAGACAATTGCGAAATTGCAAGCGCCAGAACATTATTCTGACACAATGTCCTCCTTTAACTTGAACCAAATCGCAAGAAAAGGCGTTGAGCTTGTTCAACGAGAGAAGCTATGCCCTTATTATTTCGAACAAGAAGTCAGCTTATCGGAATATATTTCTGTTGTGCATACTCAAGAATCATTTGCTCGCTTATTAAACAATATTCGATTAATCCTCAATGAAGAGAAGCTATCCTTACTCCTCGGAACAAAACGGCATGCCGTCACTTTACATTTTGATGCTCGAAATGACTTATGGTTTTTCCTTGATCCCAATTTACTGAGTCATCTGTCGTACACCAATAATATTAGCGAAATTGCTGATAAGGTGTTTAATGGTAAAAATATACCGATATGTTTTAATATTAGCGTTCACATGCTGACAAGAGAAAACAAAGTCTCAGCCGTATATGAATGTATCACGAAAATAAATTGCAACACATTTGATGAATACAGAGAAGAATTGTTTCTGGGCATGTGCTTTGACGGTGACATCAACGCGATAAAAAACTGCAAACTGGACATGATGCCAATGAATGTCATTGCTGCGGGGCTAGGGTACGCGGGACAAAACAACCACTATCCCATTGTAAAGTATTTAGATGATTTTTTACGCCAGCAGCTTTCAGGCACCATGCAGTACGAAAAAATACTGGGGGTCGTCCTTTGTAACGCATTACGGTTTGGGGCAAAAACGGTTTATGATTTTATTTTCAGCAAGAAGATCGCTTTTATAGAGGTCGATCCCAAGATATTGCTGCATTCTGCCATTAATTTTGCTTCAATTCATGCTGTTTTAGAAATCACTGCCCAAAATCATTGGAACGAAAGAAAATTATTAGAGGCAGCCGATCAGAACAAGCACAATGCACTTATTAAATCTTGTACAAACCATAGGACATTTGAGTTTTTACTTAAGCGTTATTTGGAAGTAATGCCGGATTTAATCGCCAGTGTTGAGTTCCTTGACACATTGCTAGCTTGTTTGATACGTCACCCTCAAACGCTGAGCGTCTTCATTGCATTAACGGTGGGGCATTCACGCTTATCCGAAGGATGCCGTTCTGTTATTACACAAGGTTTTCTTGAAAATAAGCAGAGAAATGCTTCAAAACAATCGATTCTGGAACTTTCATTTCATTATCCAAGCTCATTCGAACAGTTACTTTCTTATTTTGAAATGCACGAAATGCTTGAATTTCTCATCACGCCACCCGAAGCCTCACAGCGTAAAGATGAAGAAATAATCGATGAGTTGAAAAATACCTACACCATCCCTCAAGAAACAGAAGAATTTTTTCTTACCGTCACCCAAAGTCATTGCCTAACGCCGCTTTATTATTTATGCGGCAGTCCAAATGCTCTCGCTGTTTTCCTCAAATACTCTGGGAATACGGTGATGAATGCATTAAGTCGAACGCTCACCAAAATAGAATTGAATTATTTAAAAATACAACAATTGGTTGAAGACACCCATTCAAACAATCAAGCGCTAACTTACTTTGACCGTATAGGGCCGTCTTTACAGACGGATGTTATGAAAACGCTAAGACAGAAAATTTCCGATTTGGTAACCCCAGCGTTCCTTGAACAATACCCATGGTTATCAATACACTTTGTAGAAAATCAAGTAGATAGCGCTGTTTTTGCAGAGAAGTTGAGTGATAAAAATGGCTTCATGTGTTGGATTGAGCAGTTTGAGCCTCATGAATTAGCCTATTTGTTACCACACCGCTCAATGAACGCAGCGATCACGAATTTTGCTTTATTATTGTGTGCCCCGAGCAGCTTAAATTTTGTATTAGAAAAACTCGATTCTAAATTTAGGGAGCAGTTGTTAAAAAAGCACCTACTAACCATCAATATACTTCCTGTTATGCATGCTTATATGGATGGACTAAACGTTTGTTTAAACTTTATCTCTGAATCAGAAATAAAATCGACCTTAGTCAGTACAAATTTGCATAAGTACTACACAAAAATTCCTTTTATATTCTTATTGAAGAGCGATGTTATTTGCTCAATGTGGGATAAATTAACCACGCATTCCCGATTAGAAATATTATCAACCCATTATTTGTCAGATATTTCCGTATTCGATAAACTCGTCATGATGCACTCCCCAACGTTTGTACTGCACATACTTGGCTCATTACCCGATGATCATTGTACCTCCTTGATATTAAAATCTAAAGAAATATACGAGATCGCCCAAGAAAATAACGATTTTTATGTGGGTGTTTTTGCACTATTGAAACCTGAATCTCGTGAGGATTTTTTGCTGTTTAAGTATGATAACGAGACCTGTTTGGCTATGATTGCACTGAGTGATAATCGCCTATCTACCACAAGAAAATATTTGAATGATCATCAGTGGCTGCGTCTTATTCAAGCGAAGATCTATCCCTTTATGACCGAAAATTTTTCTTTTTGGCAAATGTGTGCATCGAATATCTTTAAAAAAAGAAATCTGCAAATGCTCGCTGCTCTTCCCATTGATATGCAACTTGAACTGCTGATAAAAAAGCATGAGGGAGAAACCAATATATGTTTCGATATTGAATATCGTACCGTGATCCAATGCATCGCTATCGATGATCTGGAGTTGAACCATATTTTGCAATCAAGCCTGAAAGAAGCTTCCTGCAAACAAATTTTAAATCTGTTTCAAGCGCCGGGTGTAGACCGCGATCCTGTCATTTGGGATTGTTTGCTCCGCTCAACTCCTTCGCAATATAACTTTAAATCAATCATTTCAATCTGTCATCGTTTGTTGGACAACCAAGATAAAATAAGCATATTACAGACCAGAAACAACGAGGGACAGTTATTGATCGAATATTTGTTACAACATTTAACCCAAGACGAACGGCTTCAACTGACCGATGGATTAACGCCCATCGTTGTACATGAGGCAGTACGCACTTCTGTAATATCCGATAACATCGAAGACAGGAAAGATAGCCCGTTAGGGAATACATCCGTGTTGAAAAATAATAATTTATTCTTCAATCACGTTGATGGCGCTGCGTGTAATACAGTCTCTTCGAAAAATGATCCGATGTTGTTTCATTAAAGCGGCGATAAAATTTATTGGGGAAGGCACGTACTGCCCGACTATTGACAAATTACCTACGGCGGATATTACATTTATTACGGCTTTAGTTACTCCTCCTCCGGCTCTTGTTTCAACATCGCCAAATGAATTTCTTCCCGATTCACTTTGACTGATCGTGCCGCGTCGATGCCAAATTTAATATTCCCATGCTCTAGCGTTTTAAAGGTGACAATTTTAACGGTTTCGCCTTTAATGGTCAGGATAAGCGGAGTTTCAAAGGGGAGTGATAAAATATCCATGGGGGTTCCTTCAGTCTTGTTTCCACTTGATGTTACAGCCTAAACTGGCTTTTTGTTCAGCGGGAATGGGTTGGTTATGCAGTAGAGCGTCTAATGCTGTGCGAATCGATGCGCCTGTTGTGTGGATTTGATTTCCGGGGCGTGAATCATCGAGTTGACCACGGTACACAAGGTCCAGATTTTTGTTAAATACATAAAAATCTGGGGTGCAGGTTGCTTGATACGCTTTTGCAACGTCTTGTGTTTCGTCATACAAATAGGGGAAAGGGTAACTGAGGTCAAGGGCTACCTGTTTCATATGCTCTGGTGAGTCATCTGGATATTGTGAGGCGTCATTTGAGTTAATGGCAATAAACTGTACTTTTTTAGTCAGGTAATCATTGGCTAAAGCAATGATGCTGGTGTTTACGTGTTTCACATAAGGGCAGTGATTACAAATAAACATGATAACCGTTGCTATAAAATCGCCGCGTTCATTCAAGGTAACCGCTTGGTTATCTTGCACGGCGTTAAGGCAAAAACGGGGGGCTTGAGTCCCTAGCGCTAACATGCTTGAAGGGGTTCTGACCATGGTGATGTTCTCCTATTGACTTACCAATGCAAGTAAATGCCTTTACTTGCCGCATCATTCACAATGTCGTGTTGAGATTTATTTGCAGAAACCCAATAATTTCCCATGTTGCTTAATGCAAATTTTGCACGTGGATATTCACAAATATCAACTGCTTCAGCACAATCGATCGTTTTAGTGTGCTCATTTTCAGTCGTGTGACAGTCGAACGTTAAGAGGGGAATATCAGACGCAAACGCAGCCCAACTACCGGGTGTGAGTTTTACAAATAAAGAGGGACTCATAAAGACATCAGAGGTTGTATGTCGTTCAAGCTCAATAGGCTGCGACGCACGGTTAAACAAAAGATAAAGGCGCTGCTCGCCGGTTTCATTGATAAGTAACTGATGGTTTTCAAATTTAAAGTCTTTCGATTCGCAGCCTTTTGGGAAGGTTGCCGCGATGCTGGGTTGTAGGAAAAAAAAGAGGGCTATTCCGAGTGCTGCCGTACACGTCATCCTGAGCGCAGCGAAGGATCTCCAGTAGCTTGAAGGAGATCCTTCGCTGCGCTCAGGATGACGTGTATTGTGTGTTTGACGTGTATTGTGTGTTTGACGTGTATTGTGTGTGTGACGTGTATTGTGTGTGTGACGTGTCGAATTGATGTGATACATAACAAACCTCTTTAATTCATATTTAATGCGATGGAGAAAAACGTGCTTTTATCATAGGTGTGCAGGTTCGGTAAATACTTAAGAGCAAATATAAAATAATATAACCGAATGATAAACCTAACGCGAAGCGGGGGGCAGCAGGATATACCCAGAGTAGATAGAGCGAACTCAACCCATAAATGGTAGAAAAAAGATGCATGCAACACTTCAAGGATGTCGATTCAAATAAGTAATCAAGCCGTGAGGGATAAACATATTTAATCGGAACAAAAATGAGAACACATAAGCAACTTAAGATGATTGCGTTAGCAAGGGCAGGGGTTTCAAATATAAACATATAAAACAGCACGATGTTCCAATAACAAGGAAATCCTTTAAAAAAGTGATCGGGTGTTTTCGCATCGACTTGGCAAAATTGATAAGCAGACGTAATCACAATCGCCATGATGATCCATAAAGCAACCGCACCGGGTAGCATGTCGGGTTTCACATACAGAAACAAACAAGGGGTAATCACATAATTGACGTAGTCGACCATATTATCAAGTAAGGCCCCATCCATTTTAGGCAGGACAGATTTAACATGCGCTCGCCTAGCTAGCGTGCCGTCTAAGGCGTCTACAACGACAGCCCAGAGCATGAAATAAAGGGCTGGTACGTATTGGTGTTGATAAATCTTGATGAGTGTCATGACTCCCATGCAAGCCGCAGTCATTGTAAAAATATGAACGGCCCAGGCGGACAATAACCGAATGGGAGAGTATTTTACAGTAGTCATGTACGGGGAGCCTATTTTGTTTAGGAAAGATATTTTAGCGTGCTTGAGTTTAAAAAGCGATGAATAGTTTTGGGGTAAATTTACGCATACACGTCGATCTGCTCCCTCTCCCGCGCTATGAACTTATATAAGGATTAGATCTTGAACGCGGGGGAGGGTTGGGGAGGGGGTAAAAT
>JAPLRL010000027.1 GCA_026399205.1 Gammaproteobacteria bacterium | reverse complement strand
GCAAATCAAAAACTTGTCGTCTAACAATGCCTTTAGCAGCTTGTTCTAAGAGAGAGCCTCCACAATCAGGGCATTGCTCTAGCTTATGCGTGAGGACATGATCAGCATGAGCAACCTGCTTGAGCGTTGTTCCTTTATGCCCCTTTTGGCCGCCGCTTTTGTGTTTTCCTTGCTCTCTCAACGAGCTCGTACGAACAGGCTTCTTTAGTCCGTCACTTGATGGAGGTTTCGAGCTATTGCTGCTGTTTTGGCTCAGTCGTTTTTCCAGCTCCGCTATTCTTGCTGCTTGTAGAGCGACGATCTCCTCAAGCTCAGCAATTTTGCCTAATAGTTGGTTAATGATTTTTGCATAGTCTTTCATGTTGCTATTTGATCATAGCCACATAATTTTTCAAGTGTTTTTTTCATTATTTTTATTTTATGCCTGTCATCCGACAGGAGATCCCTCGCTGCGCTCGGGATGACGTGGTGGGGAGTTACGGCACACAATATATTTGTATCGTAATTATCTAAATATTCTTGAAGATGGAGCACATCCTTTCAATGTAATCTACGATTGAAATAGGAGAAGATCACTGGCGAGGTGGCTCATTCTCATTTAATGATAATCTCCGCTGCTCCGAGCCACCGGTGGACACGTCGCCATAAAATTCACAGCATTCCACTAGACTCAATGTTTGGCTCCTTTGTCCACCCTACATAGACCGCGCGCAAAACCACGCTAAGCGCGCATTAACACACACGATGCAAAAATACGACCCCTCAATGCGCCGACAACCGTGTTTCAAAACGCGGTTAGAAGATCTTTTAAATCCTCGCCGGTAATACTCGACTCCCCTGTTGATTTCTCGGTGTATATACTGTCTGCCAATGTCTTCTTTTTAGCCTGCATTGCGATGATTTTTTCTTCCACCGTGCTTTTTGTTACTATTTTATAGACAAATACGGGCTTATCTTGGCCAATTCGGTGGGCTCTGTCGGTTGCTTGATTTTCGACGGCAGGGTTCCACCACGGATCAAAATGAATCACCGTATCTGCTGCGGTCAGATTGAGCCCGGTGCCCCCTGCTTTTAGACTGATCAAAAACAACGACACTTGACCGGATTGAAATGCCTCTATAGGTGTTTTCCTGTCTTTGGTTTGGCCCGTTAATTTAACGTATGAGATATTCAAACTGATAATAAGTTGTTCAATTAAAGCCAGCATTTCTGTAAATTGTGAAAATAATAAAATACGTCGCCCTTCTTCAATCAACTCAGGTAACATGCTGGCCAAATGGGTCATTTTAGCTGATTCGGTTGTTCTTGATTTGACGGACTCCATTTTTAATAAGCGCGGATCACAACAGACCTGTCTTAATTTTAATAGCGCATCTAAAATAATAATATGGCTTCGTGATAGCCCGAGTTTTTCTACCTCTTTTTTGACTTTTTCTTCCATGGCTACACGGATGGTTTCGTATAAATCGCGTTGTCCGCCGTCTAATTCAACATATTGAATGATTTCTGTTTTTGCAGGTAACTCTTTAGCAACCGCGTCTTTGGTTCTTCTCATCAAAAAAGGAGCCACACGCCGATTTAAGAGTTGACGTCGCTCTATATCGTTGTGTTTCTCGATAGGGGTTCTAAATGAGCGTTTGAAATAGGTTTGCTCGCCGAGTAAGCCTGGCATTAAAAAATGATATAGAGACCATAATTCGCCTAAATGATTTTCCATGGGCGTCCCTGTCAGGCAAAGACGATGTTTTGCTTGGAGTTGAATCACAATTTGCGTCGCAAGGGCTTTGTGATTTTTAATGCATTGTGCTTCGTCTAAAATTAATAAATGGAACTGTTGTTTTAATAGAATGGTTTTATCACGAAGAATAAGAGGATAAGTTGTTAAAATCAGATCGTAGTCTGCAAGTTGCTCGAAAAACTTGTTTCGATCGGCGCCATACAACACACAGCACTTTAATTGAGGGGCGAACTGCTTGGCTTCTTTCTCCCAGTTATACATTAGACTGGTGGGCGCAATGACCAACGTTGGTTTTGTCATTCGACCACTTTCTTTTTCAAGCATGATATGCGCTAATGCTTGGATGGTTTTGCCTAGCCCCATATCATCGGCTAAAACACCGGCAAGCTCATATTCACGTAAAAACTGCAGCCAACTTAAGCCCTGATGTTGATAAGGTCGTAATGTTCCTTGAAATGTAGTCGGAATGGGTGAAGGCTGAATCATTTTGAATTCGCTGATTTTCTTAGCTAACTCACGTAAGCGCTCACCCCCGTGCCAACGTAACGCCGCAGCACCACTGGCCTGCTCAATTTCGATTAGACGCGCTGCTTGTGTTTTAGATAAACGGAGTTGTTGATTTTCATCCAAAGACTGTTGATCAAAAAGCTCAATTAAGGCAGACACCATCTGCTGTACACGCTCCCCTGGAAGAGCAATAAATTGTCCATTGGGTAACGGTGCAAAATAAGTCTTTTCTTTGAGTTGTGCAACCTCACTGACACCATTTAATTGAGCCAGCAATTGGTTAATCACCGGGAGTAAATTGATTTTTTCCTCCCCGACCGTGATACCCAACTCAAGATTAAACCAATCAGAACCCGCCTCTTCGTTAATATCTGCGAACCACTCTATTTCATCTGCTTCTGAATCAATCAAGCGGAATGGATAATCATCATCCACTTGAATAATCCAATTGAGTTCGCGTAGTTGAGGTAATGCACTATTGTAAAATTCTAAGGGGTTCACCTGTATAAAACAGAAATAATGTCCAATCTTGTCGTTGTAGTCACACCAGAGCTGAATGCGTTGGATAGGGATGAGTGCGTGGTGTTGTTGCAATTGCTTGATGGCGTCAGACTCCACTTCAAAATCACGCGCAAATTGCAGAAGTGTTTCTTGCTGCATTTGTTTCACAATCGGTGATTCATCATGCCATGAGATGCGCGTATCTTGATACTGGAACGTCAACACAGCAACAGGCTGCATTTCACTAGCGACCGTTCGACGGTAAGGATCTGATGATTTAATCGCCTGCATCATTAAACGCAAATGCGGTGTAGGACGACAAAGCTCAACATCTTTGGGTTGAACCATTTTGGGCTTAGGTAGCGCACTTAAATGCGGCTGGTGTTGAGTAAAATGATTGAGCTTAGCCGCATAAGCAGCTGGAATTTGCGGCGCGTTCATCAACTGCTGCAAGACTTCTTGACGAAGTTCTGTCTGAACCGGTCCCATGATGCGATTTGTTTTATCAAAATACCAGGGGCCATCAATAAAAAAGAAGAGGGGATTATTAACTGCGATGTTAAATGTTAAGGTTTGAGTTCCCTCTGGAGACAGCTCCCAACTCAGTGACAAGGGCAGTGAATCACCCAAGGTGATGGGGGTTGCGTCTTCTTTGTTTAAGAGACATTTACCTGTCGCTAAGAGATCAACCAACAAGCGCTGCCCGAATTGGCGGCTCAGTGGAGCAGCTTCTGCATGATAATACCCACCATGCGCGCCCTCCCCCATGACTTTTAATTGATTCATCAAAAGAGACTCAGCGTCCTTGAAATGATTTTTATACCCGGCATGATAATAATGCATCCTTTTTTGTGCACCTAATTTACCGGATTTAAGCTGCCTCAGTAATACTGGCTCTACGAAGCAAACCCATTTTTTTGAAATAGACACGAGAAAATAAAGTCCGTAAGTGGTATCAATTTTCTCTGGCTCTGATACAACGCCCAGTGTTTTTTCTAGTGATTGGAGCCACTGATGAGCAGCAAGATCAGCGGCATTAGATTGATCGGGTGTTTTCTTTGACGCAGTGACATGTTTCGCTTGAAGGATCGCCGCTACAATATGTTTACAATAAGAGTCAAACGGGCAAGAGCAATCTGCCCTCATGGTGAGCGCATCATGTTTTTTCTGGAAATATACAACAACCTTATATTTTTTGCTGCCTTTTACAATGGCGGCAATTTCAATGTAATGGTTGTTGTGTTGCACGTTAATGTTTTCAACCGTTTCGTCTTCAAAGTAAGTCATGCCACGGTGAAACACATCAGTAGAAAAATAATTTTTTATGCGTTCGGCGGAGAGTTGTTCAAATAACATTTGAGTTTTCTACATATATCTATCTTGATTAACGCAAGGTTAACAAAAATACGACTCTATTTCTACAGATCGCTCTCTATTGCATCTATTAATGTTCCGGATGTAACTAGCCAGGTACACGTCATCCCGAGCGCCAGCGAGGGATCTCCTCCAACAAGCACCGTGCCAATTGAGGGAAGATCCTTTGCTGACGCTCAGGATTACGTGGGTAGGCAAGGGCACCACCTATTCTTTCATTTGATTTAATCTCAATATGAGATATAATAAGGGATTATGATGGGTGGTAGCTGGGATTTAAGCAGATGCATATCATTACAAAAAAAAAGAATCGTCGAAGCAAAAGCGGCTTATCCGGAATCTGCTAGTGCATTAGATGGGTGGTATCGAGTAATTGATAAAAATAATTTTTTGAATTTTTCAGAACTTAAAAGAGCTTTTAATAGTCTTGATAAAGTGGGTGATTTGTATGTTTTCGATATTGGGGGTAACAAGTTGAGATTGATCACCAGTATACATTTTAATAGGCAAAGGGTGTATATCCGCCACGTTTTAACTCATAAAGAGTATGATAAAAAGACATGGAGAAACTAAAATGACACATTTAGTTGAGAAAAAAAATGACATGATAAACAATGTGGTAAAACATTGGAAATATATTGCGCCTGTTATTCATGAGCCTTTAACGCCATCGGATTATGATCAATTATCGAAGGTGCTCGATCATTTACTTGATGTTGTTGGGGAAAATGAATCACATGAATTGATTGGTTTAGTGGATGTGGTCAGTCATATGATTAGTCTTTACGATGCGCATGAAGAGACAATTGAATCTACATCAGGGGTCGGTGCGTTAAAGTTTTTAATGACTCAACATCACTTAAGGCAAACTGATCTATCAGATATAGCAAGTCAAGGGGTGTTGTCTGAAATATTAAATGGGAAAAGAAAGCTTAATTTAAATCAAATCAAGAAGCTGGCGAATAAATTTAATGTCTCTGTGGATACTTTTATTGACTGACGTGGCTCATTAAGATGCAGTGGATTGCCCATCAACTTCTTTATCGATTAAAGCCCATGATCGCTGATATTCGATTTTTAAATCAAATGACGTTTGTAAATTAATCCAAAATTCAGGTGTTGTACCAAAGAATTTAGCTAATCTTAATGCTGTCTCGACTGAAATAGAGCGCTTGCCATTTAAAATAGCAGAGATTCTATTAGCAGGAACATGCAGTTTCAGTGAAAACTGATTCGCCGACAAGCCCAAATATGTGAGTTCATCTCTTAGAATTTCACCGGGATGTATTGCTCTCATTTTATTCATGATGACTGCCTCACTTAATGATAATCTACTATTTCAACCTGCTGTGGCTCATTGTCAATCCATTGAAAGCAAATCCGCCATTGCATATTAATGCTAATTATAGCGGGAAAATTATGATCGTTGTTTATAATATTTAAACCACTCTGCAAAACCATCATCTTCTAAAGCATAAGCGCCGCGTCCTGATTGCCAGATAAAATCGCGCTCTCGTAAGGTTTGAATAGCGGTTTGTACCGCCGTGGTTGAAATGTCTTGTTGTCCTATTATTTTTTTGTAGGTTTGCATCGAATCTTCAGAAAAAGGTGACCACGAGCGACCTTGGGTGATGAGGATTTCGAGGATGGTTTGCTGCAGTACCGTTAACGCATTAAAGCCTTGTTCAAACTCTTCCCAAATACGACCGTGCCAGAGTAAGGCATCTTGTTCGACTAATTCAGAAAAATGACCTGCCTCTCCACTGATGGCCACACGACCGGCGACTTGTCGTAGAATTTCAGGACGGTGTCCGATGAGTTGGAAAGCTCGCCATAGGCTATCTGGTAGAAAATGGTTATCGTCGGCCAAGCTTTTGTTTGCCCATTCGGCGAATGCGTCGGTAAAATCTTGATTAAGTAGAGGGAATGTTGTGATATCTGAGCCAAAAAAAGGTTGATCTTTTTTAAAGATGAGATGCCCTAGTTTATCTCGGTTTGATCCTGTAAAAACAAGCATCAGTGAAGTCGCTTTGTCATTTGTATTGAGCTGATCACGGGCTGATTTAATGGCAAACATGGCGTTTAATCCGTTACTCGTCATTAAGGCATGTTGCGCTTCATCAATGATTAATAAGATTGGTTTTTCTGATAGTTCACAAAGCATATGCAACGCATCGGTTAAGGTGATGTTTTCAGGTAGGCCGGGGTGAGATAAATCAAGGACCAATGCACCCATGATATTTATTTTATTGAGTTTAACCGACTTCGCAAGTTTCGTTATTTTGCCTTCATAATTGAGGATATTGGTTTTTATCGCCTCGGCAATTAATTGCTCGGGGTTGGCATTTTTATTAGCCCACAAATCAACGTAAACTGGAACCCAACCCCGATTTTTTGCCTCTGGAATAAGGTCGTCGATTAAAAAAGTACTTTTACCGACACGACGAGGTCCTGCTAAAAATAGGCCAGAGCGTGCATTCGCAATGCCTTTGCCCTCTAAGCTATCACAATAGGCATGAGCAAGGTGTGGGCGCTTAAAGGCGAAATCATTCATGTTAATTTCTCAGTAAATTATGCTTGATTATATACCAATGAATAATTTATGCAAATAAAAATAATTAGGCATAAATTAAGTATGGGCACGGCGCTGGCGAATAAATTAATATACCATGTTCCTCGCCCCATCAACCGCTTCGACACCGCTCCGAGCTACCGGTGGACACGTCGCCCGATAGGTTTCAATGGCCGGATGGTTCTGTGTTGGGCTCCTTTGTCCACCCTACGAGATCCGTCCACGAAATACGTCCGTGAGATCTAGCCATGGGATTCGCCCACTGGGTTATATGTCCATGCGGGCAAACACTGCTCTTGGAATCCAGCGAATGACAAGCATGATCCATTTCCACTTTGCTGGAGCGTAAACCACTGGTTTACCTTTGGCTATGGACTTCACGATTTGTTTTGCTACTTCATTCACAGGAGCGAAAGTATTTTGATTTTCTAGGTGTGCGGTCATGGGGGTTGCGGTGGGGCCGGGTTTGACGATTGAGATTTTCACCTTGGTTTTTGCAAAACGGTGTTGAAGGCCTTGTGCGTAGGCGTCTATACAGGCTTTGGCTGCGCCGTATACATAATTTGATTTTCGGCCTCTGTCACCGGCGACTGAACCTATCAAGACCAATTGACCCTGCCCTGCTTTTTCTAGGTGTTTGGCAAAGGCTTCTGCAAAAAGTAAGGGGGATAAGGCATTTACTTCTAACATGGTTTTACAATAAGGTAACGCGTCTTGGCATGCGGATTGCTCCCCTAACCAACCGTGGGCAATTAGAATGAGATCAACCTGGCCTGCTTGATAGCAGGCGTTAGCAAAAGCTTCAATGGCTTGTGCATCCTGAAAGTCTATGAGGTGTAACTGCGTGGTGGATAACGGTTGGCGGACTTTTAAATCTTGTGCGATTGCGTCAAGTTTAGCCTGATTTCGACCGACTAACACAAAAGCGACGGGCTCAGTTGCCTGCCATTCACGCATGCAGTATTCAGCAATGGCTGAGGTGGCGCCAACAATGATAATTCGTTTCATCGTATTTCCTTTAAAAACAATAAGCTAATCGTGCGGTCACAGAATAAAGAAAAGGAAGGTAAGTTTCCGTGGGATTGAGCTGTGACTCACCAAAACCTGCCGTATAATTCGCGCCTATTTCGGCCATGACATGTTCGCCAAAGCGGCGATTTAAACCGGCACCAAATGTCGGCGTAACGCGCCATGTGTTCAATAGCATGTCGTTGCGATGTAAGCTCGCAATGCCTGTGCTGGAGTATAACTTTGTGGTTGTTTTAGGGATATAAAACATGACTTTCCCCATCAAACTGACGGTCTCTGTTTGGGTTGAAAAATCGGTTAACTTATTGTGATCAAACGAAAACATACTCTCTGGAGAAAATGAAACCGTTGCATCAGGATAGTGCATGTAGCTTGCCTCTACTGCAAAGGCTGGGATAAGTTCATAGCCTGCAAAAAGTCCCCAGACGCCACCGCCCTCGCTGACTTCGACGGGGGTTGACATCATGATGGCGTCATTGCTGTTGTCACTGGAGGGCACTAAGCCTTGCCATGTGGTGGAGCCATATCCGCCCATTGCGCCGATGTAGAGGGGGTGGCGGGGTTGTGGTTGTGTTTTTGCTGAGGTTGCTTGGGTGAGTTGGGGGAGGAGGAATAAGGATAGTAGTAAGACTAACTTTTTATTAATCACTGAAAAACTCCATAACGCATTAAAATTTACCCCCTCCCCAACCCTCCCCCGCGCTCAAGAAAGAATCCCCAAAAGGGTTCATCGCGCGGGAGGGGGGGCGGATCGAGCTACTGACAGGCATTCTGCGTTGAGCTGCACATCCTACCTTGTGAATCTATACCGCCAATCAGATAACACGTCCAGTTGTCGATGCAGTCTTGTACAGAGGTGTAATGTTGGTATTCGCAGGCGCGTTGCAAGGAACCAAAGACAACCATCATTCTCTTGTACAATGCGCTCATGTTTTGACACATTCCGCCAGGTAGGCCAGATGCGGTGCAATAACAAGTGGCTGCTGTTTTAAATGAGCCGCAAAATTCAGAATCATTCGTGGGTAATGCATTGGGGCAAGCAAACGCTGAGACACTCAACAAGCAGAGTAAAACCGCAAGTATGTTTTTCATTGTGGGCTAATCCTTAATTAAACTAAATAGGCTATAGGAGGGTATCAGAAAAAATAATTAGATAGAAGTTTCGCAATCAATAATTCGTACGACTTCTTTGGCTATTCGCTCACGAAATGCGGGTTTTAAGTTTGATGAAATTACCAAGTACGGTGTATGTTCACCCTGGTTTCGTAAAAAACAAGCTTCAAAAATTTGATCGATATTTAATAAATCAGCTTGAGGTTTATCGATGTTTTTGGTTTCACATCCAAATAAATGAGCGACGTCTTTATATTTATCACCCTCTATAAAATTTCTCTGCACATTGATGTTCACCAAAAAATGTTGATGTCTCTTAAGCAAAGAAAGACGACTACAAGCGGCTAAGATTTTTCGATTTAATGCTGGAATACGAAATATCATGGTATAAACATAAATAAAAAGACGAATCATCTGCTGTGTAAATTGAGCACCACTCTCGCGTACAGTACTCACACTTCCGAGCTTCACCAACCCCGAGCAGCGTTGATATGCCTGCGTATCTCTCACAGAGAGATGTACCTGTTGCGATAAGCTCGCAAGCGTTGCCTTGTGATTCATCTCTACTTTAATAGGCTCAAGCCTTAAAAAACACCCAAGGGCTTCATCATAATAGGGATTGTCTCGCGTTGATTTGACAATATTCATAAAAATGGGTTGCGTGTTTAGTTTATCGTCAGAACAACATTGAAATAATGCCAAGGTCACTGCAGCACATAAGCCGTCATACATACTCACATGATGACTTGCACAAAATGCTTTCAACTGGGTTAATCCTTTTTCTGGGATTTCGTAGTAGGTTGAATAAGATGCTGTTTGAGAACGCTTTTTTATCATCATCTGTTGTTTTGGAAAAGCAAAAAGCTGCGCATCTTTTAGATAGGTCTCCCAAAATAAAATATCTCTATCTAAATGGGTATGTAAATAATGTTGCTCATTCAAAATGTAATGCCGATATTGTCTATCTACCATCACTTTATGGATAGCCCCTTGGCTAAGGTGTAAAAGATAAAATTTAGATAAATCAGATAACAGAAGATCGGTTGAAAAATCATCGGCAATGAGGTGTGGCAAAGACAACTGCAATTCGCTCTCATTTTTTTTCAGATAAAATAATCGCATCATCACCATGGGCGCGCCCCGCTTCCATGGATAATGCGTACTGAGTTGCTCAAGCGATTCGTCCAAAACAGCGGTATGCGCATTCGTCGATAAATGTTCAATGTTTTTTTCAACAAGGGTGAAAGAGACATTTTTTTGTAGCGCTTGTACAAAACGAAAGGCAAGCACTCGAGATAATAATATCTCATGTTTTTTTAAAACGGCCTCGAACGCACTGGTTAATGCAGTGATATCGAGCCGACCCGCAATGCGTTTTCTTGCGGTCACATTGAGTTTTTTGGCTTTAGGTTCAAAGGTATTGGAGATCCACAACATCAACTGAAAGTCACTGAGTGGGAAATACGCAGCTTTATCGTTTGATTTTTTAATAGAATGGAGGCTTGTTTTTTTTGTGTTTTTCGCCTGATTGAGGTGCGTGATAAACGAGGCGATGGTAGGCGCAGTATATAAATCACGCACGCTCACTTCTTTTTTAAATGAAGCGTTGATTTGTGAAATAACACGTGCAGCAGTAAGAGAATGTCCGCCTAATTCAAAAAAATCGTCGTTTAGTCCAATCGGTGAGATACCGAGTTCGTCCGACCAAATTTTAGCAAGCTGCTTTTCTAAAGGTGTCGCAGGGGCTAAAGACTGCTGACTTAACGCAAAATGAGGTGTGGGGAATGCTGATGGGTTGAGCTTGCCATTTTTGGTGAGTGGCAAGTGATCCATTTTTATAAATGCGGTGGGGATCATATAATCGGGCAGGGATTTGGATAGATATTGGCGGAGTTGCTTTATGGTTAGCTCGTCATCACGTGAAATCGCCTCGTCATCCCGAGCGCAGCGAGGGATCTCCTTCGATTGGCTCAATGCCTCATGATTGGAGATCCCTCGCTGCGCTCGGGATGACGGGCTCAGCGTTTTGGATGACGGGCTCCGCGTTTTGGATGACGGGCTCCGCGTTTTGGATGACGGGCTGAGTATATAATAAGCGATCAATTGCTGTTCATGCGTATGGGTTTCTTTAGCAAGGACAACAGCAATATCAATCGCAGGGTGGGCGGTGAGATGGCTTTCAATTTCACCTAATTCGATACGAAAGCCACGAATTTTGACTTGATTATCGACTCTTCCTATATACTCAAACGCTTGATTGGGTAAACGCCTGCATAAATCGCCGGTTTTATATAAACGCGTCTGGGTGTCATTGATGCATTCGGTTATAAATTTCTTTTGTGTTAACTCAGGTTGATTCCAATATCCTCGTGCCAAACCCGCCCCGCCAATATAGAGCTCTCCCACCTCACCGTCTTGAATGGGTTGAAGATCAACACTCAGAAGATGGCAACTCATATTCAGGCCTGGGCTACCAATGGGCACTTTCGCCCCCAAGGTAGACAGTGTTTTTTTAGATATTTTATATTGAGAAACAGCAACAGTTGCTTCTGTTGGCCCATATTCATTAAATAAAACATGTTTAGGATACAGCGCAAGCCATGAAGCGCAATCGATACTAAATAGGGCTTCTCCCCCTAAGATAATCTGCTTTAAATGCGGTAAGGCAATAAAATGGTGCGTTGCTTCGTGCAGTAAGACCTTAAAGTAACTGGGGGTTGCTTTCAGCATCGTGATATGTTGCTTAGCAAGATGCTTTAAATATCGCCTGCTCTCTGTTTTAACATCATCTAAACAGAGCACAAGGGTTAAACCTAACATCAAAGGGACAATCGACGTGGTCACCGCCATATCAAACACGTGGTTAGACGAAAAATCAACCCGTTGTTGCGGTTGGCAACCACTGTAATCTGCAAACCATTTCGCATAATTCACCACACTGCCATGTTCGATTAAGACACCTTTAGGGCGGCCAGTCGAGCCTGAAGTGTAGATCATGTAAGCGAGCTCTTGAGCGCTCACCGTCAAGTTCAAATTGTCAGTTGCTTCTTTACTGATGATTTTCATCTCACGTTCAAGAGCAATGACGTGACCTTGATAGCCCTTATAGTTGTCTTGTAAATGAGATGTCGTGATTAGCGTGGGTGAGAGATTATCTTGCAAGATAAACAAGAGTCGCTCGGCTGGATGTGAGGCATCTAATGGCACATAAGCCGCGCCTGCTTTTAAAATAGCGAGGATAGTCACAAGCAATTCAATCGAGCGCTCCATACAAATGGCAACATGAGACGCGGGTTTAACGCCGTTTTTTTGTAAGTAATGAGCGAGTTGGTTTGCTTTGTTATTGAGTTGGCGGTAGGTCAGGGTGTGATCGGCACAAATGATCGCTATCTGATCGGGGTGTCGTACGGCTTGTGCCTCAAACAACTGATGTATCGTGTTTTGCGTCGTCATCCTTTGTCCACCGAACGTGCCTCCAGTTTCATCCGCCCATCAATCGTCTCGACATCGCAGAGCTGATGCCCGGATCTCGATACGCCAAAAACTGATGGAGATTCGGGTAGCTCTGCTCAAAAAGAGAAACAGGCATGCGTCCATCTTTGGCTAAATAGAGCCGTCCGCCGGCTGCTTGCGTAATTGCATCTAGGCGGGCCAATAAATTTAATGTAACCATACCTTGGTTAGGAAAATCAAGAGCAAGCGTGACGCCGGGTTTAACAAAACTCATCATCCCCACGGCAGGTCTATCTGTAAACGTTTTCAAAACGGCCATGCAAGACCCTTGGTGAGCGCGTTTAATCTCCTTCAACATCTCACGGATAGCATCGCGACTCGTCGCTACATCAAACACCACTTGATATTGGTAAAACCCTTTAGGACCATAGAGTCGATTCCACGCTAACAGCTGATCGAGCGGATAAAGAAAAGCGTCCTGATGCATGTCTTTGGGCCCTATTTGGCGTTTTTGTGAATAAAGATACAACGCGTTCAATGGCTTTAAGGTTAAACGATTCACAAAAGAAATGGGGAGCGTGAAAGGAACCGTTTTAGGTTTATCTTGAGGCGGCGTCAATCCGGTTTGTGACCGATGATTCGCGCGCATCAACACCCCACGCCCTGCTGACAAACAATCAAACCAGGATACGGTATATTCCCAATCGGTTTCAGATGAGTGCGTCAACTCAAAAAAATCATCGAGGTGTTCAAAAGCTAAAGTGTCTGTTTCTAACCACGGCCCATCAACCGGCCGTAATTGAAGTTCAACCTCGCTGATGATGCCAGTTAACCCCATGCCACCAACGGTTGCTGAAAACCAGGCTGCTTGCATATCGGGGCCACAGGTGATCACGGTCCCATCGGTTCGAACTAAGCGTAGCCATTGAATATGCTCACTAAAGGTGCCAAACCGATGATGGTTTTTACCATGAATATCATTCGCAATCGCCCCACCCACCGTGACCCATAAGGTCCCTGGAGTGACAGGTAATGACCAGCCTCTGGGAACCAAAAGCCGCTGGATATCTCGCAACAATACCCCTGCTTCACACACCAATTGACCGGTTTGAGGATCAAATGAAATGAATTTTTCTAAGCCTCGCGTGCCCCATAAAACACCGCCTGGGTTTAAACACGCATCCCCATAACTACGACCCATCCCATAGGCAATACCAGGCTTGTGTCTAGACAAAATTGTGGTTAAACTCAATCGATCAGTTAGGGAAATATAGTCATGGGGTTCTGCAATAACGCGCCCCCAAGATCTCACTTTTTTCATACCGTTCACCAGGACCCATCACTACATGGACTATACCACAAGCCCTTTTTACCGCCTAGGTCTGTTAAAAACCCTCCCGTTACTCATGCGACCCAAGCAGTGGATAAAAAATGGTTTTGTATGGATGCCGCTGATTTTTTCTAGTCACTTTTTAGATGCCCAACTTGTGCAACAAACCTGTCTTGCTTTTGTCTTATTTTGCCTTGCTGCCTCAAGTGCTTACATTATCAATGATATACAAGACATAGACGAAGATCGTCTCCACCCCATTAAATCAACGTCGCGCCCACTTGCTTCAGGCCTTTGCAATGTTTCAAACGCCTATTGCATGCTGTGTATGATTTATTGCGTACTCATCTTCGGGTTTACACTCAACCCGGCCCTCATTTTACCCATCACAAGTTACTTAATACTCAACCTTGCCTACACCTGGAGATTAAAATACATTCCCGTCGTTGATATATTTACCATCGCCATTGGATTTGTTTTACGAATTTATGTCGGTGCTGTCGCCATTCAGGTTCATGTTTCTGCTTGGATGTTTGTCACAACGCTGTGTTTAGCGCTATACCTTGCAACCATCAAACGTCGGCAAGAATTACTGTACCAACAGACACAAACCAGAAAAGTATTAGAACAATACACCCTGCCCCTCATTGAAAAATATGCCGATCTATCCGCACTGTCTGCTGTGATGTTCTATAGTTTATTTGTGATGTCTACAAAACCAGCGCTCATTTTGACAATTCCGCTGACTTTGTTTGGACTTTTTAGATATTGGTTTCTCATTGAAAAATTCAAGTATGGTGAATCACCCACTGATATAGTATTAGAGGATTGGCAACTAGCCCTTACGGTTATCGTCTGGCTCTCCACCTGCATTTACTTTCTTTGGCCAACAGGACTCTAATTTATGCTGCCTATTTATATACTTACGCCCATTGTTGCCTGGTTTGTCGCAGGCGTAATGAAATTTGTGATTCACAGCATTCAGTTAAGAAAATCGGCTTTCCACCTGATTGGATATGGCGGATTACCCAGTACACATACAGCGATTGTGAGCAGTATGACGACCCTCATTGCGTTAAAAGAGGGCATAGCTCAACCTTGTTTTGGCATCGCGTTGACGATGACTATGATTGTCATCATTGATGCCAATGGATTACGCCAATATATTGGCAATCATGCTAAAGTTATCAATAAGTTAAGTGGGAAAAAGAAATTAAGGGAGAAAATAGGGCATTCGCTGTTGGAAATTGGTGCTGGGATTGCGGTGGGTGGATTAGTGGGGTTTGGGATGAATTGGATGGGGGCGGCTTAATTCCGCCTCGTCATTGCGAGCATTAAAGTTTTTTACGCTCGAATACCCCCTCTCCCGCGCTAGAAGCTTGAACAATAGGTTGATGTCTTTCGCGGGGGAGGGGGAAAGGCTCATTGTAACCCCCTCCCTAACCCTCCCCCGCGTTCAACACAGGCGTTTTATAAAGGTTTCGTGCGCGGGAGAGGGGACAGATCGGAGTGCATAAAAAACTAAGCCTCATGCTCCGGTGCCACCACATGAATACCCGGTACGTTTCTTAAATATTCTTGGTAATCCATGCCATAACCAAATACATAATGGTCAGCAACTTCTAAACCCACAAAATCAGCTTGTTGTAAGCCATCAGGTTCGCGTTCATGATGTTTATCGAGTAAGACTGCGGTATAGACTTGTTCGGCTCCCATGGTTTTCACAGCAGATACAATCGCGGCTAACGTCACGCCACCATCTAAAATATCATCTACAATCACCACATTTCTGCCTGTTAAATCTCGGCTGGGCTTGGCTTTCCAATACAATTCTTGGCCTTCAATGCCGCTTTGATAGCGTGTAGCATGGATATAATCAAGCTCTAAAGGAAAATGTAGTCGGGTTAATAAATTCCCGATGGGGACAATGCCACCGACCAGTACACATAAAAACACAGGGTTTTTATCATGCAACTGGGTCGTCATGTCTTTTGCCATGCGATCCAACGCGAGATTGATGTCGTCATTCGTATAAAGACTCGTTGATTTCGCTAATACATCTTGGATCAAACGCGTGGTATTCATTTAAACATATTCCTCAAATAGGCTGCAAACTGGGATTAACTGCTGCGCAGCGCCAGCGGGTGTCTTTTTTTATGGGTTTCAGTATGTTGGGCACGTATTTTTGAACGATCATACAATAAAAACCACCCGGACAGGGCGAAATCATTTTACCAAGTTCATTCAAAATTTCCAAATGCTGAATGAGCCATGCTTGTTTAACGGGGGGAATATAATAAAAAGGAGATAGGTAAGTCAAATCATATCCTCGATGCAGCAACGCATGTTTCAAACGAAATATACTGACCGGACGCCCTTTGATATTCCCATAACAAGTAAGCGCCCCCATGCGCATGGCCAATCCCCATAAACTTAAGGCATTAACACTGAAAATCACGGCATATCCCATGGGTTTTAAAACTCTATCTAGCTCATCTAGCGGATGCGAAGACCAATTCATGGTTTCTAAAACCAAAGGTGCGATGACACAATCAACACTGCCTTGATCAAAGGGCAATTTTTTAGGACCACCATACACATGAATCGGCAGATGAGATTGAATAACAGACGTGGGTGAGACCACCCACTTTTCACGATAGCCAAATAAATCTAACCATGCATTTCGACCACAAGCCCCCACCTGCAATAACACTTCACCCCGCATTCGCAGTAATAAAGAAGACACTTGGGTTAAATGCTCAACAAAAGCATCCGCAACGGCCTCTCCTTGAGGGGTTAAAAACCACGCATCTAATGCACATAAGGCGTTCTGGTCCATAGCGAAAGACACCTTGCTCAAGTATCAAGATCCCGTCCATCATAATCCACCTGTTTAAGTGACACAATGGGAGCAAGGTCAAATTTATCAGTGTGTGCATTGCGAACTGGTCGATAGGCCATTGTGCTCGTTCACATCATCCTCGTCACACTGCTGTAATTTTTTCTCTTCTAATAACATGGGTGGTTTGTAATGCCGAAGCATCACTGCAATGTTAGTCAATCGCGCCACTTCACAAGTTGTTTTTCGTAGCTGCTGTATCGTATCCCGTTTTTGCTGCTCTTCTGATGGCTTTTTTTGCTCAGACTGCGCAGCAGGCGCATCAAAAAATTTAACCCCAGGCGGGACAGACGTAGCGGCGGGGGTCGGGGTCACGACCGGTTTATGCGGACAAATCAATTCTGCTTGAATCAAAAATCGCTCGATTTTACGAAGCGCATCCTGAGGATTAATGATGCGCATGGTATTTGAAAAGGGTTTTTTATTCGCAATCGGAAAAGTCCTTACATCACAATGATCTGGGGATGAAGATGTTGCAACCCATAAACACGTCACCTCATGATAAAGCGAGATACGAAATAATGCATGCTCACGAAAAACCACCGAGAAATAATAGGGCCGATCCATCGGGAGGTCATTGTCCACACCGAAATAAATCTTGGCCGCATCTTCCCCCTCATGCTGTATCATCTGAATACCGTCTATATCGTTCTCACGTTCTTTCCTACTCGCCCCGGTAAATTTTCCGGCATAATATAAGTGTCTTTTTCGTCCTTGCTCATCGAGTAGCAACGCATAACGAAACCCTTTGACCATCGCGTCATTTACAAATTGCCCTCGTTCAAAAGACGTCACCGCCCCATTTAACGCCTCATCAACAAAAAGGCGTTCTTCCTTATCTAACTCATCCATCGTGTGTAATTTTGTTTTACCATTAACTTGCTTAAATGAACCTGTGCTTTCCCAAACACTGTCTGTATTTATAATAGGAAATCTGAGTGTTCCTTTCGATAAATCTGAACTAACATGAAAACCATTATAGCTCTCTTCCACAACCCATTTCTTTTGTTCCTCGTCATCATACCCTTTTTCTATGAGACCCTCTCCATATAAATCCATCGTATTTGCCGCAAAATAACCTCCGTTGGTATAACAACGCATCCGTCGATTTCCATCACGATCATGTAAATTCCAACTTCCCGTATACTCTACATCGCTCGCTGTACTACCAAAAAAATGAGTGTCCCCAGTTGATTTGACGTCGCCCGTGAGGATAACAACACTCCCATCACAATAGGCCGTTTTCATGGTGCCCTGCAAGCACACGCCTTGAATAAACACGCCCTGTACTTCAAACAAAATTTCTGGAGATAACGTGTCTTGAGACGAGTTCCTTCGGAATAACGTCACATCGCCACTTAATAATCCGTCTTCTTGCAAAGTGCCTTTCAACAAAAGCCATTCTTTACCTACGTAACGCGCGATCACCGGTTCATTATTCATTGAATGTTCCAACTATTTACTTTAAGTCTCATATTTTAAGCTTTCTTGTTAAGGAATCAACATATTTATCCTGGCTGCACGATATCCGAGCCGCGACCGTTAGGGAGCGGAAGTTTTAAAATTTCCGCTCCCTAACGGTCGCGGCTCGGATACATCGCTATCATAAAGACGGTGTTTCGGTCATTTATTCAGAAAGAATTGCATGATAAGATGCATCCATTGAATTAATGAAAAGGACCCTCCTGTTATGAAACGCATGATCACCCTCGCAGCAGTTGCGCTATTGAGTTATCAAATACCCGCTTTTTCTGAAGACGGTACATTATCGCAAACGGTGCCAACGCCTGCGCGCATTATCAAACCCACGATTACCCCAACGCCGCCGATGGTCAATGCTAAAGCTTATATTTTAATTGACACCAATAGCGGTAAAGTTTTGGCTGAAAAAGACAGTACCGTCAAATTGCCGCCTGCTAGTCTCACCAAAATGATGACGCTTTATGTGGTCTCCAATGCCCTGCAACACAACCAAATCCACCTGAACGACAAGGTGCATGTCAGTGAACAAGCCTGGCATGCTGAAGGCTCACGCATGTTCATTAAAGCCGAAGACGAAGTTAACATTGAAAATCTCGTCAAGGGCATTATTGTGGATTCAGGCAACGATGCATGCACGGCTATTGCTGAGCACATTGGCGGCAGTGAGCTTGGTTTTTCACAGATCATGAACCAACAAGCTCAAAGTTTAGGGATGCAAAACTCTCACTTCACAGATAGCACAGGCCTGCCCGACCCTAACCACTACACCACCGCTAGAGATCTCGCTATTTTAGGTCGTGCGCTTATTAATAGTTTTCCTGAATATTACCCTTGGTATCAACAAAAATGGTTTACCTATAACGGCATCAGACAACCCAACCGCAATCGTTTACTTTGGCGCAATGGTCAAGTCGACGGGATTAAAACAGGCCACACCAGCGAAGCAGGGTTTTGCTTAGTCTCTTCGGCAAAACGCAATCACATGCGCTTACTTGCCGTGGTCTTGGGGGCACCCAGTGATAGCAGCCGGGCGGATGACAGTGAACGCTTGCTCAACTATGGGTTTAGATTTTTTGAAACACATGCGATCTATCAAGCCAATAAACCGGTCAAAACAGTCTCTGTTTATAAAGGCAATTTTCCCTCCCTGCAAATTGGCCCTAAAGAAACCATTTATATCACCATTCCCGCAGGACAATTTGAACATTTACAGGCAACCACACGCATCCCAACCACGCTCCAAGCCCCCGTGAAAGAAGGTCAGCCTGTTGGGGAGCTCGTCTTACAATTAGACCATCATCCTGTAAGCACTTATCCGCTCTATGCATTACAACAAGTGGATAAAGGGAGTATGCTGACCCGTATGAAAGATACTGTACGCATCTCTTTTAAACGCTGGTTAGGCTAACGGATACCCCTATGACAGATGAGACCACCTTGCTCAAATTTCCGTGTCATTTTCCAATTAAACTGATTGGAAAACACACGGAAACCTACATCGCAGAGATTTTAGCGCTCACACAACAGTTTTTTCCGACGTTTTCAACTGACAATATCAAACACAACCACAGTAAAAACAAAAATTATATTGCGTTGACGCTCACGGTGTATGCTCATGATAAAGCGAGCCTTGATAAGCTCTATCATCAACTCAGCGCACATCCAGACAGTAAAATGGTGCTTTAACATGATCTATGACCTCTCCCCCCCACGTCATCCCGAGCGCAGCGAGGGATCTCCAGTCAGATGGCAGAGTGCCAATCTTAAGAGATCCCTCGCTGCGCTCGGGATGACGTGTAAGCAATTACCATGATCCATATTCACGAGCTGGGTTTACAACCGTATCTGCCGATTTGGGAAGCCATGAAACAATTTACGGCAGAGCGCACCGCAGAGACCGTCGATCAACTCTGGTTACTCGAGCATGTTCCGGTGTACACGCAAGGTCAGGCCGGAAAACCTGAGCACTTATTACAAAGCACCGCCATTCCGGTGATTCGCACAGACCGCGGAGGGCAAATCACATACCATGGTCCTGGACAACTGGTTGCCTATTGTTTACTCGATTTAAAACGACGTAACATCGGCATCAAAACCCTGGTGTGTAAACTTGAACAAACGTTGATTGATCTCTTAGGCTTTTACAACATCGCAGCACTTAGGCGGCCCGGTGCCCCCGGCATTTATACCGACGATAAAAAAATAGCCTCCATAGGCTTACGAATCAAAAACGGCTACACCTATCATGGGATCGCATTAAATGTTAACATGGACCTTTCGCCATTCCAGCATATTAACCCTTGTGGGTACAATCAGCTCTCCATGACACACATGCGAGATTATCTTTCACACATCGAGCTGATTGAAGTCATGAAACAATGGATGCATTTTTTTATGAACCATTTCGAACCCTAGACCATGCAAATTTTTGCGCACTATATCGAACCACTTACCAACTGGTTACACAGCCATCCTGAGCAAGCGCTATTACTCACGTTCTTTATTGCTTTTTTAGAATCTTTAGCCATTGTGGGCAGCATTATTCCAGGATCTGTCACCATGACTGCCATTGGGATTTTAGCGGGTGCGGGGGTTATTCGCATCGATCTCACATTTCTTGCATCCACCACCGGGGCAATTGTAGGCGATGGGGTGAGTTATCTTTTAGGCTATGTTTACAGCGAACGCTTAACGACCTTATGGCCATTTAGCCGGTATCCTAACCTCCTTGCATATGGACAAATTTATTTTGAGAAACATGGCGGAAAAAGCGTGCTCATCGGCCGTTTTGTCGGCCCACTGCGTTCTATTATTCCGGTGATTGCGGGCATGTTGCACATGCCAAAATGGCGTTTTTTTCTCGTCAATGCCCTTTCGGGTCTTGGCTGGTCTATTTTATATGTCACCCCTGGCATTCTCATTGGTGCGGCAAGCCATGAGCTTTCTCCTGAACGCGCAACGCGCTTGGTTATGCTTGTTCTATTGATACTGGTTACGTTCTGGTTACTCACGATTGGTATGAAAGCCTTATTTATACACTTTAACGTCTGGTTTCAAAAAATACTTCACCAGTATTGGTTGCAGGCTTTAAAACTCCCGATCATTGGCGCATGTTGTCGGCTCATCACGCCTCGAAGAGAACCTCACCATGCAAACACCGCCATTTTGTGTTTAACATGGATAGTCTGTTTGCTGGGTTTTTTATTGATAACCGACCTACGGTTTCAATTTAATTTATTAACCGATCTCAATCACGCCACTCATTTTTTCTTACAAAGTATCCGTACACACGCGTTTGAATGTTTTTTTGCGATTGCGCAACAATCCCTCATGCGTATTCCATCCGCCAGTTTATTTATGTTCATCACCTTGTTTTTCATGATTGAAAAAGATATCAAAGCGATTGTCCAATGGGGTCTATTCGGATTTTTTTGTATCGTATTTCTCTATGTGATGCACCATCTGTTACCTTTACATCCTTTACCTCGGCTTCATGGTATTTTGGGTCAAAAACCTGAGCTATTTTTCCCTGCATCCGACTTTACGCTCGCATCAGCGTGTTACTTAAGCATCTTATTTCACAACCAGCGCACCCGACATAACTATGCACGCCCCCTATTTACGTTATTACTTACCGCTAGCTTATTATTTGGTGGCTTAGGTTTACTCTATTTAAGCGATCTCTGGCTCAGCGATCTTATTGCGTCTTTTTTACTCGCTTGCGTCATGTGTATTTCTTATTGGCTCATTCATAGAAAAACCCATCCATTTTATTATTCTCATTCGGCTGCCTTTGCACTTGTCGGATCTGGGGTTTTTATGACAAGCACTCTACTGGCCTGCACAATTCATCTGACACAAACCCTACAAAATCATCAAATTTATTTTTCTCAACACATCATCAGCCCTATTTTTTGGTGGAACCAAGACAGATCCCTTATCCCGCTGTATAGCCGAAATCGAGTAGGAAAAATAACCGGTGTGTTTAATGTGCAGTATGTTGGAAGCGTTAACACCATTGAACAGGCTTTGAAAAAACAAGGTTGGGTCACTCAAAAGAGATCGTTACTGCATACGGTGCTCAAACACATGGATAATCGAGCGACCGCCCCACTGCCTCCTCTTGCTGATAGTATCTATCTCAATCAACCCCCCGTGCTCACCATGGTACGTTTTGTGCCACATCAGCCGATGATCTTACGCTTTCAACTCTGGCATTCAAATTATCATCTGATGTCCCTTCACTATCCCATCTGGGTTGGCCACATCCAAAAAATACGCTACCACAAACCGTATCTCCTGCTGTCCCAAGATCAAGCCCTCATGCATTTTTCCAAAGAATTACATGGGTTTACCCTGAAAAAACTGCCCATCCCCATGACACAAACCCTAACGCTGCCTCATTTAAAATACATGTTATTAATTCAAGAGCAAACTGAGTTTCTTTTTCCAAAAAGGGTCGACCGTCACGGGAATCGGGCCAAAGAATGAGCTTGCTTTTGTATGCTCTGCAAGGTGTGGACCGTCATCCCGAGCGAAGCGAGGGATCTCCTTCAAAATGGCACAATGTCACATCAAGAGATCCCTCGCTTCGCTCGGGATGACGTACTCGTTTTGCGTAAGTCTTAACAATCTTATCTTGTCGGCTACGCAATATGATTGCCATTCTCCATCAAAAGCGATTACCATGGATGTTCCCTGATAAGGAAAAAATCCATGTATATCAAACGAAAAGTGATGACATTGCTAGGGCTCATGTTAATGGTGATGAGTCCTGTGGGTTATAGCAGTCCTACACCAATCCGTTTAACACTTCCTGCCGCCCCCAATATTTCTCAAAGTCATCTTTTTTTTGTGTCCGTTCACCCCGATGATGCGCCTCTAACTTTTGGTGGCATGATTCAAAATAATCAAGGATTTGTAAATCAATCGCCCTCTAAATTTATTACCATTTATGAGCCATTTAGTCAGACGAATTACACCGCCGATGTGGGTGCCAGCATTTTTACCAATCAACGAATTAGTTATGTTACAGCCCTTCGCTATAATGAAGATGCCAATGCTTATAATGATTTATTTACAGTTTGGTCGAATTACACTTTTTTAGGACAGTTATATCCTGAGTTGTCACTGCGTTTTTACCTGGAAAATCTAAATATTCCGCCACCCTTTGTGGATGATGGTGAAGATTTTATTGATGGCACCACCAACACCGGATTTAACATATTTGGGCCCCAAAGTATTTATTACTATAATGTCGTTTACAAAGATTTTCTTCGACTTCTCAATCAAACAGACTGCGCTGTTTTTTTACCATCAGCTGTCTCTAATAGTGCTTATCAACAACACCCCGATCACTTTTTAGTCCGGGAAGCCGCTATCCAAGCCGCCTATACGTTAGCCCAAACAGTCAGTTCAGACAACCTTTGCCAACTCTATTTTGGGCAAGACCAACCCTATACGAATGGGGATTTATCAGGCTCTTTGACGATGATCAATACCTTTAGAACAAGACTCGGTAATACGGGTATTGAAAATGAAACAACGTACCCCATTAATAAATATGCTAAATGGGCCATGCTTCAGAATTATAAATCACAGCTGGATTCAGGGTACAAAACATCATTGTTATCACGTGATGTAGAAACTTTTTACTTATGGCCAAAAAGTCTATATGCACGTGTGACCCCTGATCCGACCTGTGAAGCTCGAACTTATTGTAATTATAATTAGGGCCTATCATGAAAAAAATCATAGCTGTTTTGAGCTGTTCTGTGTGTATGCTAGCCCAAAACGTTGCGGCATCATCTAAGGCGGCATATTCATCACTACCCTTCTCGTATGATAAGCCTCATCGCCATGTGGTGATTCAAATGGGTGGTTATTTAATCTCTCGAGGCTTATCGCAGCACGTCTCAATTGATGAGTTGGTTGGAAACCAATACACCTTGTCTCAACATCATGCCAGTAATGCGCTGGTCGGACTTGGCTATTTTCTTGATGGGTCTGATATCGGCACTTTTCAAATGAATTACGGTATAAATGGATATTATTTACCCCATACGCCAGTCAATGGCAACATTGCGGTTGAGAACTTTTTTACCAACTTAAGCTATCGTTATCAAATTCAACACGTTCCTGTTTATCTTGTCACTGAAGCACGCCTTAAAAATCATTCTCAACACTACCAAGTTGCGTTAACTGCCGGAGTGGGGGTTGATTTTATGCGGACATTTAATTATGAAGAAGCACCGCTCAATAGCAATGCCGTACCACAAAATAATTTTGCACAAAAAACACAAGAAACATTTACCGCCATGACCGGAATTGGGCTGCGTTTTAATCATGTTTTCGGAGAAGCCCCCCTAGAGTGCGGTTATCGTTTCTTCTATTTAGGGCAAGGCAGCCTAAAAATCAACAATGATCTTTACCAAAATGCACTAAAAACCGGAAGCAATTATGTCAATGCGCTATTGTGCTCCGTAACCATTTAAAACCACTTGCTATCAAAGGAACCTCATTATGAGAACATGGACCACTGTATTTTTAATTCTTCTTGCTGATATACCCATCACCACTCTGCATGCAAACAATATTTTTAATGTCACACTGACTGGTGGAACATTCACCATTGCTCCGGTTTATAATCCCATAGCCCCTAATAAACCGTATCCCAACGCTGGTGTTAAAATCTCCTCCCCAAGGTTTACACTCAGTCACTGTACACCACAACCGAATCAATTTTGTACTTTTCCTGTTAGCACAAATGCACCAGCATCTCTCGCCATCTCAGGACCTTCAGGCCCGATTACACTAACAGCTTGTTTAAATGGAACCAAAAAAACGGCCAATTGCGAAGAGCATGTCATCACAATTCCTGCCATCATTTTTATCACTCAGACTGGCTACAGCGGTGATTTAAATGGCACCACAGGCGCTGATGCTTTGTGTAACAACGAAGCGTATGGTGCTGGAAGTCAAGTTCCCCCCGGCCGGACGTTCAAAGCACTTTTGGTCTCATCCACACGATATCCTTGCTCTAATCCAAATGGCAACACCGTTGGCGGTTGTCTTGGGATTTTCCAAAAGGACTGGCCGCTTGTCCCTAACACTGTCTATTACCAACCCAATGGGGCTACTGTTTTTAATACCGTCAATGAGAATGGTGTTTTTGATGACGAGGTTGTGACATTGCAGGACGTTCAAGGCAATGCGTCTGTCGCGCAATTTTGGTCCGGCGTTCAATCGGTGCATAGCACCCCTGATGGGTTTCATATTGATGCATGGGCCTTTGACGACATGAATCCTGATGCCGATCAAATTTCTTATCGCACCTCTCTTGCCGATTGCCAAAACTGGAGCTCATCTCATGCGGGTATTAACGGTAATGTGGGATCTGCCGCTCGAATCGATGGCGGATTAAGAAGCCCTGTACCAGTAGCTCAATGGGGAAATTATTATAACTTTCAAGATAATGACAGAAGCTATTTATTTAATCTTTTTAATATCAGCGCCTACTACACCTGTGATGGTCCAGCAAGCCTTGTGTGCGTCGGGTAAAACGAGGGATATTATAAGATCTAAAATAAATTTACTTTGACTAAAAAATGAATTAAAATCAAAGGTTCGTTTTAACTCATCTTATTTAATATTGATGCAATCCATGATAGACAAAAAATTGGGGTTTTTTCCAATCTTAACCTCGCCAAAGCCCAATTTTCTAGATGACTTCTACGCATCAGCCATGATTTTTTTTGCTAAATATCCAGAGGAAATCAAATACTCACGCAAAAGAGACCATGCGTATGCGTGTTCATTAATAAAAATGGATAAGCGTTATTTTTTAATGTCTTGTGGCAATATTGGTAAAGGTGTAGAAGGTAGGGTTAAATTGCTCCTTGAACTTACACAAGATAGCGAAAACAACATCGTCACTGGGGATATTTTCGCCATTAAAATCGAAGAAATGGATGGACCAAGACAGCAAAGAGAATACAAGATTGCAAGCGATGTAGGTTTAACGTTGGGTCCTAAATTACATCGACCCACCAGTAGCCCTAATTCTAAAACATACGAAAAACATTATATGCCCATGCATTTTTGGGGTGAGTCACTGTCTCACTATTTAATGCAAAATCCGCAGTTAGCCCTTAGCACGCGAATATCTATTATTATTCAACTCTGTGAAAAACTACATGACTTACATGAGGTTAAACACATTGCACACCATGATGTCAAACCTGGAAATATGGTGATCAACACCGATAGCCAAGAGGTTTTTTTCATCGACTTTGGGTTTTCCGAGTATCTCTCTTTCCATCTTGATAACTTTAAAACCACAGGAACGGAGCCATATCTGTTAACAGACGCAAAAAACCGCCTCATACCGCTCCCTGCTAAAATGAAAGACTTGTATGCATTAGCAGCATCAATCAATCCTGCTTCGACAAAAAGGAGTAGCATACTGACACAACGTGAGGTGAGTAAGCTACCTTCATTCTTAAAAGACCAACTACAAACAGACTCTGGTGAGGCTTATCTGAAAACTCCCCACGATACTGCCTTAAAGTTTGCAGTAAAATATATGATTTACTATTATCATGCAACCGACTATTTACTCAAAGCAGGATTCTCTACCTCGCAGTGTGCCGTCTTAGAAACCTGTTTTTTTAATAAGTTATCTATTGATCAACAACACCACATACAAGAAATTCACCACCAAAGCGTGACTGATAACGTTAAAAAGAGTGCATTGATTTCATTAATACAACCCATCATGCTCAAACAGATTCAAACGCTTTGTTTTGAGAAACTACTCGCAATAAAATCCTATCAACTCGATGAATGTGATCCTCAAATAGAAGCCTATTTCGTATTAATACAAAAGCAAGTGGACCGCCTGCAAGATGAGATTCAAGGTAGCGCGCTAATTGATAACTTATCAACACTCGACAATGCTTTAAAAGTGTCCTTTACCCCCTACACTAAACTCATCTCATTTTATCAAGCTGAACCTGATCAACAACTGGTTAGTCAAGCGCGTGCCTTGAAACAAGCATTACTGATGCTGCCGATAATGACTCGAGCAGATGAAAATCTAATATTAACAAGCCCTTTAGTACAATCGGCTTTAATTGATCTTGCAACTTGCAGTCTATCTCTATTCGATAAACTCAAACCATTTGCCATCAATGAACATGATAGCGTGATGGCTAACTTCATACAAAGCAAAAAAAATCAGTTAGAAAACACCATCAACAGTAAAGAATTGACTAGCGTTATTCAGTCTTTAATTCAGTTGCAACTCACCCTCTTACAGTTTGAAAATGCAACTCACTACCATACCATCATTAAGATCATTCATGATTTTCAACATGAGTCTGCTAGCAAACAAAAACTGGCAAATCATTTTTTAGCATTTTTGATGAACAGCCCTTGCGACGTTCGATTAAAGGTTAATTTAAATACACCGATTTTATTCTATCAACTGGTTGACATGCTTCAGCAGGAGTGTTCAAAAAGGCTGGAGAACCTTCCTGCATCAAAGGCTGAAGCGTTTAAGAAAGAGATTTTATGTACAAATGAGTACAATATTTATGAGATGTATCAGATCTACAAAAGAATAGGGGTAGAGAAAGAACACTTTGAGGTTGCTTCAATTGTGAAGTATGGGCTTAGGTGAGCAGAATAAGCTATATATCGGATAGAAGCCTGGATGTAGCGCAAATGAAATAAGGTAGCGTGGATTAGGGCCGCCAGGCCCGTAATCCACCGTATCTCTTCAGAGGTGGATTACGGGCCTGGCGGCCCTAATCCACCCTACAGTTCATTTGTGCTGAATAGTTACAGTTAGTCTTTTTCTAAAACCGCCTCTTGATCAGCCGCTTCAGGCATTGTGATATTCAATTCGAGCACCGCGTTAGATCCAATCCGCTCAAGGTGAACATTCACTTGATCGCGATCAATAGGCACATACTTTGCAATCACAGCTAAAATTTCTTCTTGTAACTGAGGCAAATAATCAGGTGCCGAACGCTGCGTGCGTTCATGTGAAATAATAATTTGTAAACGCTCTTTGGCTACCGAAGCAGTCGTTGAGCGCCTGCGTAAATAATCAAAAATACTCATGAAGTCGCTTCCTCCTTGTTTTTACCAAACAAACGACGCAATAATCCTTTGCGTTCTTGTTGTACAAAGCGCATTGGCCTAGTTTCACCCAAAAAACGAGCAACCGCATCTTGATAAGCAACCCCTGCGTCACTGTCTACGTCTAATACAACAGGAACCCCAGTGTTAGATGCTTTTAACACAGATTTAGATTCAGGAATAACGCCCAAGAGAGGAATTGCTAAAATTTCGCACACATCACCTACAGATAGCATTTCACCTTTTACAACACGAGCAGGATCATAGCGTGTTAACAATAAATGCTCTTGAATCGAGCCTGTTCCGTCAATTGCCCGCTTAGTTTTACTGGATAAAATACCTAAAATTCGGTCGGAATCGCGCACAGACGACACTTCAGGATTGGTCACCACGATGGCATGATCCGCAAAATACATGGCGGTTAACGCACCGGCTTCAATCCCTGCAGGAGAATCACACACAATAAACTCAAATTCACGACTCAACTCATTGAACACCTGCTCAACGCCTTCTAGCGTTAATGAGTCTTTATCACGTGTTTGTGAGGCCGGTAAGATCGCTAAATTAGGAACACGTTTGTCACGAATCAGTGCCTGATTTAATTTGGCTTCTTTATTAATGACATTAATAAAGTCATAAACGACTCTACGCTCGCATCCCATAATGATATCAAGATTACGTAAGCCAATGTCAAAATCGACCACGACGGTTTTATGCCCAGCTAAAGCGAGCCCTGCCGAAAACGCAGCAGATGTGGTTGTTTTCCCAACGCCCCCTTTCCCTGATGTCACGACAATAATTTTAGTCAAGGCTATCCCCTTTGTTTTGATGTCCATTAGTTTACACAGGATATTGATGACTGTCACTAGGCACCCGTAGATCCGCCGGATCACTCAGGCGAACACCTCTTTAGAAGCAGACGTGCGGATTTCCCGTATCCGAGCCGCGACCGTTAGAAGGCGGAACAATTAAAACTTCCGCTTCCTAACGGTCGCGACTCAGACACATCGAGCAATGATAAGTTTTGGAAAATAAACAGTGCATCTTGAATTGACGATCGTTTTTCAGGTATCGGTGTGGCTAACCGAGCTAAAATAAGTTCAATTTGATCGCATGCGTCCTGAGAAAGAGATAATCCATTGGGGTGTGCCATTTTATATACAACACAATCCGCATCTGTTTCTGCTCGTACATAATCAATAGGGAGGCGTACATTATAATGCGTAACAGGTATTTTCCAAATTTGTGCAAGCACCCGGGCCAATGCAAAATGATCATAGTAAGGCGTGATTCGAGACGATTCGATGTACCCCTCTGGTGGGATATATCCTAGCGTTCCTACTGGTATAAACCCAATTATTTCATCCGCGGAAGGTCTTTCTCTATATCTGCGTTGATTGCTTGAATCAGGGTATATTGTAAACAACGCTAAAGGCGAACCTATATTTGAAGGACTTGAAAGTGTAGGGCTAGGCGAAAATGGTAAGTTAATTTTTGGGTTAACCACTTCTGTGGTTAATGTACAAGCTTCATCATAGTCAAGAAAAAATACATGCTCTCCATCAACCATGATATTGTCCGATTTAACATCTCGATGAATTAATCCAACATCAGTGACTTGATTGATGTATGCCGTTAACAACGCAACCGTTAATCGCTGACGATTCTCAACTGAGAGCGGATGTTCAAGGGTATCTTGTTTCAATAAATTTTTGAGTGACACGCCTGAAAAGTATTTCATCACAATAGCCGTTCCGCGCACTTCTTCCGTTGTTTTGATTCGAACCGGTCGTTTTGCATGCAAATGCCGGGCTGTAAGATACGCTTCGTTGCTACAGTCTACGGTTGTATTAAAAAATTTAATCACTCTGGGCTTATTTTCATGATATTTGATGCACTGCTCGGAGAGTACAATCGTACCTAACGCTCTGCGAATCGTCCCATATGATCCTTTTGCAATAAAAGGCCGACTCTCATCAAAGAGTTCAATACGATACCCTGTTTTTTCAACTTGCTTATCACCATCCTGGCGTTTTCGAGGTCTTCGTAATAACGAAAACTCAAGCGTGAAGTGTGTCTCAGATGACTGTAGCGTCTTAGGGATTAAAAAAATTTGATCTTTGTACCAGGCAGTCACGCCTTGATTGATACTCTCGATTAAAAAAATGTTTAAGAGTGTAGCAGCATCCTTATCTTCATTGATTGTCTTTGGGTTCAAGGTCAAGATCATGATGATTAACTCTGGTGCTAAGTTTGCTAAATTTTTATCATGTTTTTAATTTAACTTCAACATGATTAATTGATGGCAAGACTTTCCTCCTTGTGCCAAAACAACCGTATCTTATAGCTGATCCCTGTCCAGGTTCTATTTTTTCCCTTATACTCTGATGAAAAAGATAATAATGAGGTGGCATCACATGAAACAATTTCATTTTTACAGATGGGCCGTTATCACAGCGCTCTCTCTCATCAGCCATATTGGATATACCACGCCAGATTTTTCACAACGACCCGATGTGAAAGCTTTTATTCAAAGCATGGTGAAACAACATCATTTCAATCGCCAAGCCCTCACACAACTGTTCAATCAAGTACAAGTGCAACCTAAAATTATTGAAGCCATTAGTCGACCTTATGAGAAAAAAACATGGGATGCCTATCGTCCTTTATTTTTAACGACAGAACGCGTACAAGGCGGGCTCCTTTTTTGGAAAAAAAATCAAGCGCTACTCAAACAAGCTGAAAAACAATATGGTGTGCCTGCGAACATTATTGTCGCAATCTTAGGTGTAGAAACCCGCTATGGCACACATCAAGGAGACTATCGAGTCATTGATGCATTATCTACTCTTGCGTTTGACTACCCCCCACGTTCACCTTTTTTCAAAAAAGAATTATCAGAATTTCTGTTACTGTGTCGTGAACACCATGCTTCACCCACGACCTATCTCGGCTCTTATGCGGGTGCCATGGGCAAGCCACAGTTCATGCCAAGTAGTTACCGTTATTATGCGGCTGATTTTTTAGGCCATCCCCACAAAGATCTCATGCATGATGACCAAGCAGTGATCGCAAGCGTTGCCAATTATTTTCGTCAACATGGATGGCGCTCTAATGAACCCATCGCACAACCTGCTCTTCTTCGCGGATATGGCTATAAAAAAATTGATACTGCGCTGAAATCAGCTGCTTATCCGATTGACCATTTAAAACAAGTCGGTATTTCACCCTTGTCACTCGCATCTAACGAACCCAATAAAGCCGGCTTGATTCAGTTAGAAACCCAAAGTGGGCCTGAATATTGGATGGCTTATCCTAATTTTTATGTCATCACCCGTTACAACACTAGCCCACAATATGCACTCGTGGTTTATTTACTATCAGAGCAATTAAAGCAAGCGTGGGTACAAGAAACAAAACATATCCCGGCTCATGGTTTTGGGTAAACGCTAAGGAGCAGATGTGCCCATTTGTTTGATTTTTCTTCCAAACACTTTAGTTGAAGAAACTTATCTCAGCTTAGTTTTAGACGGATCAAAACAAATCCAGGCCCCATTAGAGCATCGTAGTTTCGCCCAACTCAAAGATCTACAACATCAGGCGCATACATCCACTTATCTTATTTTTCCTTCTCAACTGGCAACGCTTTATCATCTGCTTGCGCCGAGACTCGCGCTTAAAAAAGCAGTGACGGCGATTCATTTTTTTCTTGAAACTAAACTCCCACAACCCCTAGATACACTTCATATTGCATACCAATATCAAGACGACACAAAAAGTTATTTAATTGGCGTTGTGGATAAAAAATTAGTTGAAACCCTCTTTGAGCATTACTCACAACATCAACTCTACTTTGATGGCATGGTGGTTGATGCCTCTCTCCTGAATCAAGGCGAAGGACTCTACCATGAACCAGGCCTATATCTGATCCACACCCCCTCGTTTCATGGCGCCATCCCCAGCGCATTTGAACCCCTCTATGAAAGCTGTTTACATGAACTCACGTGCTATACAAACCAGCCCCTCCCAGAAAACGCTTCTGTTTTTCTTAAAACACAGCACATTGATGAGGCTTCCGCCATCTGGTTGGCAAAACGCATGGACCCTCAAGCAGGATTAAATTTATCTCAAGGTGAATTTAGCGTCTCTTCGTCTCATGCGCCCAAGCATTTTCCTTTGTGGGTGGGTATCTTAAGCCTTGTTTGGCTGTGCACCTTACTCTTAGGCCAAGGGATTCAACTCTATCGACTTCATCATTTGAATGCGTCTTTAACGGCACAGATCACGACACACTATAAACAATTGTTTCCTCAAGCGAAGGTGATTCCTCATTCGACATTCCAACTCTCACAATACTTAAAAAAAGCCCAACCCATCTCTGCATTTTGGCGCCTCATTGATAGCGTGGGGGTTCTTGCCGCTCAACAACCCTTCACTATTGAAACTCTCTCTTTTCAAAATAGCACAATGACTCTCATGGTCAGTATGCAAGATTTTAAACAATTAGAAAAATTAGAACTCACCCTGAAGAAACTTGGCTTAAACGTCAATCAACGCCAAGCGAACCAGCAAGACAAAACCATCCAGGCTACATTGGAGCTTAGCTGATGATCGATCTTACTCCCCCTCCTAATCCCGAGCAAACCCCAAGTCATCCCGAGCCACACTCTCGTCATCCCGAGCGCAGCGAGGGATCTCCATCAGCTAACTGGAGATCCCTCGCTTCACTCGGGATGACGTGGAACGCAGTAATGACAAGGGGAAACGGAATTTGGAGTCAATGGAGTCGCTATGAACGAACATTAATATCAGTCACCAGCTGTATCCTGTTTTTATATCTTTTCTATATCTTGATTGAAAGCCCACTACAAACTGCACTCACCCAAACGCGCTCACAAGTTCAAGACAGTCAATCCACCTTAAACTGGATCACCCACATGCACTCAAGGCTTAAATCAGTTCACCCTGCCAAACATGTTTCCACCTCTGAATTATTAGGTATTTTGCATGAAAAATTCACCACAAACCCAACGCTGCAACCTTTTCCGGCTCATCTGACACAACAGGCTAAAACCCAAATTATTCTGAAATTTGAAAAAGTGCCTTTTAATCTATTTTTAAACTTGTTATGGCAGCTCAATCAACAGTATCACTTTGAAGTCATGCAACTGCAGACTAAACGCACAGAGGTTCCTGGAATTGCTGAGGTTTCATGTGTGATTGAGATTTAAGAATCAACCACCACTCGCTATAAACCAAGCGCCCACCACTGGCTCCGAGCTACCGGCGAACGCATCGACCTTGAGTTTACACTAAAATAGGTCTTTACTGATGGCTACGGATTGTGCGGTGCTTATGCTAATTAAATTATCTTGGATAAGGTCTGTTAAATGTTGATCTAAGGTTTGCATCCCTTGGGCTTTACCTGTTTGTATCGTTGAGTACATTTGCGCGACTTTGTCTTCACGAATCAAGTTACGAATCGCTGGCGAACAAAGCATAATTTCAAACGCGGCAATTCGCCCCCCAGCTTTTCGCGGGACTAAAGTTTGTGAAATCACTGCCTGTAGCGATCCAGAGAGCATGGATCGAATCGTGGCTTTTTCTTCTCCTGGAAACACATCGATGATGCGATGAATGGTTTTAGAAGCAGAACAGGTATGTAAGGTAGCAAAAACCAAGTGACCAGTTTCTGCTGCCGTCATCGCGAGACGAATGGTTTCAAGATCTCGCAGCTCTCCCACTAAAATAATATCTGGATCTTGGCGAAGTGCCACACGCAACGCTGCGCTGAAACTATGCGTATCACGAAACACTTCACGCTGATTCACCAAACAGGTTTTAGAATGATGAACAAATTCAATGGGATCTTCTATGGTTAAAATATGTTGTGCGCGCGACAAATTAATATAATCAATGATAGCAGCAAGTGTGGTGCTTTTACCCGAACCAGCGGGACCGGTCACTAAGACCAAGCCCTGCGAAAAAGATGCGATTTTCTTAAAAACTGGCGGTAACTGTAACTCTTCCATACTTAACACTTTTTCAGGAATGACGCGAAATACAGCCGCAACCCCTCGATGCTGCGTATAAGCATTCACCCTAAAACGAGCTAACTTGACGCTTTGAAAAGAAAAATCCGTTTCAAGTTTATCTTTGAATTCTTGACGTTGCGTATCGTTCATGACGGAGTGAATCATTTTGACCACATCAGCCTCTGACAAAATAGGGTGGTCAAACACACGTAAATCACCATCGATACGAAACCGCGGCGCTAACCCAGCAGATAGATGTAAGTCTGAAGCTTTATGTTTTACCGCAAAATCTAATAGCGTTATGATATCCATATGAAGGCGCTCTCTAAGTATATTTTACCGGGTAGCGTACTCACCAATAAATCGCTCAGAAGAAACCAATAATTTGATTTTTTCCAGCTTACTTTTAAGTGTCGCTTTTTTTTCTTCTAAATCATAGTCAGCTTGCAACCCCAACCAAAAACCCTCAGAGGTTCCCAACGCACGGGATAATCTTAGGTCCGTATCGGCAGTCACTGAACGCTTTCCGTGAACAATTTCATTAATGCGTCTAGGTGAGACATCAATATCATTCCCTAGTTTATTCTGGCTAATATTCATTGGAAGCAAAAACTCTTCAAGTAAAATTTCACCTGGGTGGATATTTTTTAACTTCGTCATCATTAACTCCTAATGGTAATCTACTATTTCAACGTCACTGACCATACCCTCTTGCCAAACAAAACAGATGCGCCATTGATCGTTTATCTTAATGCTATACTGCCCCAACCGATCACCCATTAGTTTTTCTAAATGGTTGCTTGGCGGTATTCTTAAGTCATCCACTGCTTTCGCATTATTTAACATTCTCAATTTTCTTCTGGCACGTTGCTGTATATTTTGCGGAAATTTACGAGACACCGTACCATTAAATATTATTTTTGTTTCTTTGCACTGAAAGCTTTTAATCACGCCACTATGCCATTTTTCTTGTTATTATTTTTCAAGTATAACGCCTTGCGTTACATACCGCAAGGCGTTATGGTTCGAGCACTGTAGGGTACGAAGATTCATAGAGCAACACGCATCAACATACTTCCACAACGCAGAATGATATATATTTGCCTATAATGTAGGGAAGATCAACACCCTTCTATCTGAGATGCAAGAAACCAAAAGCTATGCCGCACAAAAAGATCTCATCTCTTTTGCAATCATGTCAGAATATGGAGGGCATTATTTTGATTGCACAACCACGTTTACAAACGCTCATTTTCCTCCCGTAGATGATTTTAAAATAACACTACCCTTAAAATGTCAGGAAATGCGGGGTGAGCACGAGCCGCTTTATGGCACTGACATTTGGGCTTTTGCTTCTTCTAAACCGGGTCATCCACTTTTTACCACAACACTTGAAGAAACATTGAAGATTCTTGATCGCCCTAAAAATGAATTGGGTCGATCTTGGTCTGATGATCAAACAAGCTGTACTGCATGTGATTTTGCAAATACCTGGATGGAGCTCTATATAGACGATCTCAATATCAGCTGGTTGAAAGAACACTCCTGGACAGATGAATCCACCAATAGTGAACATTTATTACCCGAGATAGGCTTAGAAAAATTTAATACTGGGTTATGGCGAAGGAAAGAAAATGAGGCGCCCCCCTCTGATGAGGAAGATCGAATCAATAGGGATGCATTCCTTAAGCTTGATTTAGTTAAGCCTGATAAAATTGATCCCCCTGATCAGCATTCCGCCAATAAAGATTCACAAACTCATTCACCCTAGGGTCTACTGCTGGCTCCCGGCCAGCGGTGGGCAAGGGAACTCTGTGACGCTATAATCCAAAAAGAGTGCGGATTTCTTTTCTGACATCAACTATCGCTTTGGCTGTTTCTCTAGACATGCAACCCGGATCAACTGTAGGGTAAGAAAAAAGTGTGAAATGACTATAACTTGTTCCACCAAGCATAAGTTCTGTTGTTGGAGCCAAAGCAGACCCATAGGAATATACACGTCGGCTAGCGACACCACTAACGACAGCATCTGCAGCTGGTAACGCATTGGCCAGGCCAAGTAAACAACAAGCTGTTTGCGGGCTGGGTCCCATACAAAAAATCACAGATAGCGCAAAGCTGTTTGTTAATACACATAAAGGTGTACTCGTTCCATCTGCGGGCTGCATTAGCATATTTATCTCCACTTATTAACACATGGAGCATTTTAATAAAATTAAATACATAATGCAATCTGTTTAATCAGCGCTGAATTCCCATTGGCCTCATTTATTGTTTACAATACATCACAACTGAGTTAAAATAAAAACATATTCTTTAATTTATGCTCAATTTTACTTTTCGAGCAAACTACACGAGTTGCAGAGAACTATGATGTTCACGGATGATTTTCTTTTAACTGACTTTAATCTCATTGAAAAAAATGAGTTAAGTACTCTTGAAGATCACTTCTTTGATATCAACAGAATTCCAGGAAATGGCATTCTTGTTTTTCCGTTATCGATGAGCCGGTTACATCTAGGACAAGATCCAAAAACGTTATATCAATTTTTATGTTTTTTTGATAAAAAAATAATTGAAAAAACAGTTGATGTTGTTTTTATTTATACCAATGGACTTTATTTTAATAACAGCGCCCCCTCATCTTCGATTCGAAAAAAATCTAACTTTCAAATGTTGACCCACAAGCAAGAGTTAATGCGTATTATTAAAAAAAATAACGCATTCTCGCCAAAAACAATTCATTTTTTACCATGGGATTATCTTATATTACAATCAGAAGCCTATCTCGATATCCAGTCTTCCATTATTAAACAAGCTAATTCCGATCCTTTTTTTAAAAAATTACTTCAGCTTGAAATGAAAGATAATTTAGATGAGTCATTAGCACATTACGAGTTCATTATTGAAGAAACTGTCATCACCTATTTAATAAGAAATAAATTAGTTCAATTCCCTTCCACCCTATCAGATGCTAACAGTTGGAGGCTATTGTTTTATCAAGGACGATGTCTTATTCCAGATGTGTACCTCCATCAAAAGCAGCTTCTTCCACAAGATAAATCCATCAAACAAAACGATAGTTGGTTTCACCAGTTATCAAGTGCCTCGATGTATAATATGGAAAGAAACATTTTAGTTGATTACAATAAAATTAATCTCAATGATTTGAAAAGAGTTGCGCATGACGCCACTGCCCATACAGTCGTTGAATAAACGAATATTTGTTAGGGATAACATGAAATGAAACATTCAAAAGTAGAGTCTTTAGATTCATATTATGAAAATATGATTGAGCTAATGCCCGGTAATGTTTATTGGAAAGATAAAGATGGGATATTACGAGGATGCAATAACAATTTAGCAAAAATACTTAAGCTGACTTCCTGTAAAGACATTATTGGCAAGACTGATTATGATATTTCCTTAAAAAAGGACGCTGACAAGATCAAAAAAATTGATCTTGAGGTCATGACTAATGGTGTAGAGCAGATCAACGAAGAGTGTTATACCCTGCCAGATGGTTCACTTGTCACTTATCTAACGCAACGATCTCCAATTTTGAACAAACAAGGGCAAGTCATTGGTCTCATCGGCACGTCATTTAATATCACCGATCGCAAAAAAATGGAGGCAGAGTTAAACATAGCGAAAGAAAAAGCTGAGGTCGCTAACGAGGCAAAATCGGAGTTTTTACGTAACATGGAGCATCAACTACGTACCCCGTTTTGTGGGGTTTATGCCATGGTTGAAATGTTGGCTAAAGAAGAAACTGATTCCGAAAAAAAACAAATGTTAGAAGTCACCTATCAATCTGCCAAAGAATTTCTTGATCTATTAAACAACATTATTGACTTTTCTAGATACCAAGTGGATAAAACCGTTGTGTTGGCTAAGAAATTTGACCTCAAGGCGGTCGTTGAAAAAGCTGTCACGATGGAAAAAGCAGCCGCTACGATTAAAAATATAGCAATCACTTCTACCTACCCTGACATCCCGACTATTTTCATCGGTGATGAGAATCGCGTGCAACGAATTGTTTTAAATTTATTAAGTAATGCAATTAAATTCACACCTAAAGGTCAGGTTGAAGTGCGGGTTCACTTGGCAAAACAAATCGACGAGAAACATATCATCATGAAAATTATTGTGTCAGATACGGGCATTGGTATTCCGCTTGATAAACAACAATACATCTATGAAAAATTTTATCGTGTGCATTCTGCTAATCAAAATAAATATGCAGGGGCGGGTCTTGGATTACATATTGTCAAAGAGTTAATCGACGATTTAGAGGGAGAAATTGAGGTTGTCAGTACTCCGGAAAAGGGATCTGTTTTTACTTGTACTTTGCCGCTTAAGCGGCCTTTACTGGATGAAGTGTAGACGCCAATGAGCTGTCGGATCGATAATGTCTTTTTTCATCCCAATTAGAATCAGCCAAATACCTCTGTGGTGCCCACCACTGGATCTCGGCCACCTGTGGACACGTTGCCCGAAAGTTTCCATTCAGCGGCAAGATCATCGCCGGGATCCTTTGTCCACCCTACAACACATCGCGTAGTTCGTTAAACCGCGCTAAGACTTCATCACGACCAGCTAGCTGAAAGAGATCATAATAATGACGAGCTTGCGAACCGATAGCCAAGCCATCTCGTTTCAACAATTCAATTCTTTTATGAATAGCGAACAGTTTTTCAACAAATGTTCGTCGGAAATGTAGCAAACGCATCGTAAATGGTGCTTCATCTGATGCGCCCAATGAGTTTCCAGTTTCCCTCATAAATTTTCCGAGAAACGAGTGAAGTTCCATCGATACCGTAGGCTCACGGCCACTTGCGATACCAGACTCCAACAAGACACGTGGTGCAACCTCACCTGGTGCACCAAATAATGGCTTATAGGCAAAATGATCATTGCGGCCAAATCCACCAAAAGTTTTACTTTCGTCCTTTAAAAAAACCAGTGGAACAGTTGTTACCGCATCACGTAGTTTCTTAAGATTACGGTCAATAGCATTGGTGCCTAGCGCTGGGGAATAAGCTTGCGGATCTAAAAATATATCGATGTCTTCTGAGAAGCGTTCAATCAGGTTCCACCCCTTGGAAAGACTGGTGCCACCTTTGAAAATCACATGATTACCTGCCACTTGAACTAGTGCCCGCAAGGCTTCAGAAACGTAGTAATCTTTTTCAATGAATGCAGCGCGAAGGCCGTGGCTTTGGAAATAATCAGCTGCGCGAAGGATCGCCTGCTCAAAATCTGGGTGTTCAGAAAGTTTCATAAGTTAATGGCGTCCCTTTGCATACCATGCTTGTGCATTTGGCAGCGCAGTATAAATGCCAAAATCAAATCTCGATAGCGAATTAAGTGATGAACGTAATACATTCAGTGTACGACTATCCTTGCCCAGATTTTCCCCCAATGCCCCGAGCATTGCACGCACACGAGGTGGTTCGCTTTTTGCGACGTTAACTAAGCGTTGAAAGCATCCGCGCTTTGCCAACATAGACAGCGTTTTCTCGATAGTTTCCTGTGGCGAAAGCTCACTAGCCTTTCCGCTGTGACGCAGAAAATCCAACATTGCAGCTTCAATTTCACAAAGGCGAGACCAGGCTTCTGGTCTACGTGTGTGAACCACAGTATCCTTTCCAATAAGTTTACGCGGTACGCTGGAGGCGCTGGTTGCTAATTCGACTTTCTTTGCGTTTTGAGTGGTAAAACCCAAAAGATTAGCCGCAGCCACACCTGAAGGAAGCAGCCGTATACCACCGCGTGACGCAAGTTTTTGTAGGGCTGCGGGATTAGGTTGGCTCTTGCCGAACGCAGTATGGCGAGTGCGATAATACGTCCCTTTACTCAGTCTTTCTATCACCCCCTCTCTTGCTAGACGGGATAGTGCTTTTGCAACAGCAGGAAAAGGTTGATCAATAAAATCTTCAAAACGCCATAAACGTTCCCCCCCATTTTCTATCCGGGAACGAACTACCGTCGCAGTTTTGCGCGACGCACGTGACCTTTCGGCAAGGCTGTGTGACAGGGTTAACATGATTTTGTAGAGTACAACCTTCTTAAATACCGGAGGTTTACCGCATGAACGATCTAACTTTGGCGTCAGTAGAAGAAACATTTCAACAGTGGCGTGCTGGG
>JAPLRL010000083.1 GCA_026399205.1 Gammaproteobacteria bacterium | reverse complement strand
TGACTGGGAAAAACTATCTTATTTGGCTCGGCGAAATAAAAAATAGTCTTTTGTTTTCTGTTCAAGATCCAACCCTTCGAGACGTGTGCTACGCACACTCCTCAGGGCGAACGGATTAGGGAAAAATGGCTAAACTCGAGTTCTTGAGCTTATAGAAATATGGGGTTTCAAAAATGAGAAGATCCCTGAAGGCGAAGTGCGAGCAGTTATCAATTTTATTCATCACGCATTGACTAAATTTAGATAATGAGCAACGATCAAAAATAATCAGTGAAATGGATACGGATTCATCATGGACATACGATTTTCAGCGCATAATACACATTTAGACGACCCAGCCCTCTTTACTCAGCTTGATCCACAACTTCGTCGATTAAAGCTACAACGTTATTGCCACCAATCTGATTTGTTAAGTGAGCTACCTGTCTCCATGCCAGGGATCTATACGATTGGAGGAGGACGCCAAGTTGGGAAAACCACCCTTTTAAAGCAATGGATGTTAAGGTTATTGAAGCTTGGTATTGCCCCATCGGCCATTGCTTATTTTTCTGGAGAACTGATTGATGATCAACATGCGTTAATTCGTTTGATGCAAACTCAACTGACGGAGATGGCATCTCAACCCCTGCAATTCTTGATCATTGATGAGGTGACTTATATTCGAGACTGGGATAAAGCCGTTAAATACGCAGCTGATAGTGGTTTATTAGAGCAGGTTATTTTAGTTTTAACGGGATCGGATTTGGTGTTGATGCAGGATGCTAGAATGCGCTTTCCAGGTCGAAGAGGGCAAGCGAGTATTGTTAACTTTCACCTTTATCCATTGTCTTTTCGTGAAGTGGTTCAGTTAAAGCATGAGCAAGTAACTGATCCATCTATTCATTTATTATTTGAAGAGTTTAACCACTATCTTGAACATGGTGGCTATCTCACTGCTATCAATGATTTAGCCTTAGACGGTCGAATTTTAGATGCCACATTAGCGACGTATTCCGATTGGATTCGTGGGGACATGCTAAAACACGGCAAACAAGAACATTATTTAAAAGAAATTTTATTTGCGATTGTTAAACGATATGGGAGTCAAATCACTTGGAATGCGTTAGCACAGGATTTATCCATTGATCATCCTAAAACAATTGCAGATTATGTCGCGTTACTTGAATCGATGGATGCCGTGTTTGTTCAAGCTGCGCTCTTGGAAGATAAATTGCTCGCAGCACCCAAAAAAGCACGCAAGGTAATGTTCACAGATCCCTTTATTTTTCATGCCGTTCAAGCTTGGTTATCGCCAGTGAAAGAGGCATATGTCCATCAAATCCAACCGTTGTTACAAAACTCCAAGCGATGTTCCGCACTGGTTGAATGCTGTGTTGCCACACATTATCGCCGTTTTTATCCTACTTATTATATTAAAGCAGAAGGCGAGGTTGATATTGCCTTCGTGAAAGACAAGCGTTTTTGGCCGCTTGAAGTCAAATGGACAGAGCAATTGCGAGAAAAGGATTTAAAGCAAATTTTGAAGTATTCAAATGGTTTGATTCTTACCAAACATCAAACAGAGGGTCAGCTTCAGCATGTACCCACGGAACCGTTGCCGTTGGTTTTATGGAAGTTGCAGGGTGGCAGTGGGGTGTTGTAATGGGCCGTTATGGCTCCTTTGTCGACCCTACAACGATCCCACCGCGACCGACCGCACCGCTCACCTAAAAATATTAGGAAACGGCAAAATCGTTTTAATCAGACCAAAAAACTGCAATATATAAATCACCAACACCACAAACACCAGAAAATTCAACAAGCTTTTAATCATGGGCGCCATGGGAATAAAGGCATTAATGCCCCACAACAAGATACCTGCAATAATAATTAAGACGATTAACTGTATGAGTGTCATAGATAAAGTCCTTTTCAATGGATGGCTACACCAGGAATGGCAGTGTTGCAGCTTGACGCTAGAGTCAGTCTGGAATGTTTTTTTGGTTTTGTCTATAGATCCATGTCGTGACGCGGATCTGTTTTTTCTGGGTCTGCTTCATCTATTGGTTTTGTTTATTTTGGGAGACAAGTGTTGCTTCTTTAACATGTCCATAGGCGCCGCTACCTAATAATTTGCTACTCTTAAATACATTGCTTGCGCCTTGAGTGTAGGAGGCCTTAAAGTCAAAAGACTCGCGGTTTTCTGGTCGCTCAGTGCTAAATTCAATATTCCCGTTTCTTATCACAGGGTAAGCAATGACATGACCCTTTTCATCAGTGATACGAGTAGGCTCGGGACGTTCACCTCCTTTAGGTTTTTTTATTTTGACCGCATTCTCAAATCTCTCAAAAATTTTAACAGCAATCTCTTCTTCTGGTAGAGACTGACTGATGGGTGGATTTGGCATGTCATCTCGTATGGGGTGTAATAATAGTTATGTTAGGATGTATTTTGACAAATTGAAAAATTATTAATCATAATCGCCCGCTATAGTTACAAAAAATAACCAACATGGACTATAGTTGTAGTAGTCACCACCTTTTTATTTGAAGTATCATGCCAGAACCAGAAAAAAAAGTCTATCCAGAATATAAAGACAGTCCATTAGCGAAAACCCTGAACGGTTTAAAGGCTAAAGTTAAGATTACCCAAGACGCATTAGGTAAAAAATCAGGTTCTTCTGGTGTATTAGAAACTATCTCAACGATGGTTGATGAGTTTGAAAATGTGATGAAACGTTTTACAAAAGGAAAACCTCCTGGGGGGATGGATTTAGCGAGTATGGCACTCAGTGGGAAAGCTCTTAAGGACCTCAATGATAAAATCATGCAACAAGTCGCATCAACACTAATAGATATGTTCAATGATCCCCAAAAGGCTGCATTAATTGAAAAATTAGGTCTATCAGCCTGGAAAAAGAGATATATGGAGCAAAAGTCAGGCTTGTCAAAAAAAGAGCAAACAAAACTTATTGGTAAAATGTTAAAGGCGACGGCGCTGCCATTAGAAAGTTATCTTACTATTGTCGCTGGGGGAAACGAAAAGGAAGTCGCAGCGCTTAAAGCGTTAATACCTGACATCGTGAAATTAATTGAAGCCACACCCAAGACACTCGAAGAGGTGGCGCCATTTTTTGATCCTGCTGCATTAAATTTTTCATTACTGGGTTATAAAATTGCAAATACACCAGATAGCCATGATTATACGCTCACTGGTACTGACAACCCCATATCATTCAATTTACAGACGCAATATCAAAATGCACGACAAAGAGCTTTAAAGGTGTTGGCACCCCCAGCCCCCTCGCCTGCATTAGAGGCAAGAAGTGGGGAGGAGGATGACGACGACTACTCTTTTGATGATGATCTAGAAGAGGATAATACGGGAGAGCCGCAAGGCATAACAGAAGACGCATCGCCAATCCCTGAAGCAGTTGAATCATCGCCAATCCCTGCACCAGTTGTATCACCCCCACCTGGTTTAATGGGTTCGAGTCTTGTGATGTTACCCGTACCGGATATGTCTTTTAGTCGTCCTGAAGTGACTACTCCCATCCCATCCCATCATGATGAACATGAACTAAGTATTGAAGCACTACAGCAACAAAAAGTTGATGTAGTGCAACAATTGGCTAAAATTCCTGGTGAACTAGATAGATTGGATGCAGAAGAACAAAAAATAGCAAAAGAACTAGAAAAACAAGAGCTAAATCTGGGGCAGTTAGCGAGAAGTATAGGAGCCATCGGTTTAGAACTTGAGCGGCATCCTGCATCACTACGACAAAATGACAATGCTGAATTAAAAGCCAAATTAGCAAGTTTTGATAAGATGCTGGTCTACAAGAGTCAGACAAAAGGTACCACAAGAACACGTAAGGAGCCATTCAGTAAAGAGGAGTTAGATACATTATTAGGCACTGTAAAAGATCCAAAAACAAAGACAACGCCACGTGGCGATGCGATGGTTAAATTTTTAAAACAGGTCGGCATGAATGAGGCTCAAATAGAACGATGGCGACAATATATAGAAGCAGGAAATTCCCCTTTGGGACCCAATGAAAAAGAGCGAGTTGCTTTACACGATGAACTACGACAAGCAATTGAAAAAACCCAAAAACAAATATCTGAGATCGAGGGGTTAAAATCAGGTCATAACAATCAGTCGACGGAACACTTGCGATTAAATAAGCAAGTAGTCGATGGAAAACAAGCGCTGAAAGCTATACAACAGCAAAAACAAGAGCAAGTTCAATTGCAACGGGGATTGGGTGAACAAGTCAGTGGTTTGCAATCAACGATAGAGACCCGTGTAGCGGAAAAAAGACAGTTGGAAGAAGCTAAGCGATTAGAAGAGGTCAGGATTCAGGAAGAGCAAAAAGTACAAAAAGTACAAGATGGAGTAGAGTCACTAGAAACGGGCCATGTGGAACCACCGCTAGAGGCAGCCGACCCCAAACCGTCAAGTCCAGTAGAGCCTGAGAAACTAACATCAGACATCAGAACTGAGAAAATCGAGGCAATTGCGAAGATGAGTGCGCAAAATGATTATCAAGAAAATTGGCGCGCATTATACGCTAATTTAGATAAACTCCAGGTCTATGCTGAAAACAGAGAATTAACTAAGCTAGATAAGCCAATAGCAGACCTATTCGAGCTCGCTGATGAGTATTTGCTGAAACATCAAGGTAGCATGCCCACAGAGGCAGAGCAAGCGGCGTTTAAAACGAACATTCAAGAGAAAGTTAAGGCATTAAAAACATCAAGTGAAATCAGCGAACATAGATCCCCCATCCTCACTGGGATTTTAAATGCCCTCATTCTGGTTATTTTCCCTATCGCGATAGCGCGTCTTATTTATACAAAGGCTGTGAATAAAGAAAGCTCTGTTTTTTTGAAAACTGATCGGCAGAACGTGGTGACTCAAATGGCGCAGAATGCAAAGGATATCGCGCGTGATTATAAAGCACTGCTTCCAGCGGGGAAAGCTGAGAGTGCTGGGCCGCCCACGAAGGATAAAGAGTCTACGAGCGGTTTCGGTAATCGTTAAGAAAGCGTAGGGTGGACAAAGGAGCCAGACACTGGATTTTCCGGATGAGAAGAAACCATCGGGCGACGTGCCCACCACCGCTCCGAGCCACCGGTGGACACGTCGCCCGATAGCTTCCAATGACCTGCATGATTGGCGTTTGGCTCCTTTGTCCACCCTACGTGCATTGGCGCACGTCTGACCTACCGATGTATAGCGATAAAGTTCTACAACCAACACAGCAATTATGTTAACTTGAAATATAATAAACCCCACCACCAAAGCCAAGGATGAGCGCACAAGCTGAATTGCATCAATTACGTGTGGCGTTTAAACACAGTGAGCGATTGTTAAAGATCATCGATGAAGTTACGTTGACGATTCGCAGTGGCGAAATTGTGGCGTTACTGGGTGAGTCGGGCTGTGGTAAATCGGCCATGGCGCTCGCCATGATGCGCTTGTTGCCACCTTATGCGTATTATGGCGACGCTAGCTCAATTGCGCTGAATCATGAAGCGTTACTCACGTTGCCAGAGTATTTAATGCGAGAGGTGCGTGGGCGTCATTTGGGGATGGTTTTTCAAGAGCCCATGACTGCATTGAATCCTGTTTTAACCATACGCACACAATTAGCCGAGGCGTTTTTAGTCCACGAACGCTTGAGCGGGCCGGCATTGGAAGCGCGTTTAATTGAGGCGTTGACTGAAGTGGATCTACCTGATCCTTTGATAAAACTTTCTCAATATCCTCATCAATTATCGGGGGGGCAAAAACAGCGTGTGGTGATTGCGATGGCCTTAGCCGGACATCCTGATCTGTTGATTGCAGATGAGCCAACCACGGCCCTTGATGTGACGATTCAGGCACAAATTTTAGAGCTATTAAAACGCTTACAACAACAGCGCAAGATGAGTGTGCTGCTCATTACGCATGATTTAGGCGTGGTCAAGGCGGTGGCCAATCGTGTTTGTGTGATGTATGCCGGTGAAATTGTACAATTGTCTTGCGTGGATGATTTTTTAAAGGAGGTGCATCATCCTTATGTACAACGGCTACTGACGTCTGTGCCTTCGTTTGCACAACGTGACGCCTTATTAGAGGTCATGCCAGGCCAGGTTCCTTCGCCTGGTACGTGGTCTACAGGATGCCGTTTTCACCCACGTTGTCAGCATGCATTTGCGCGCTGTGAGCATGAAAAACCCGCTTTATTGCCATGGGGGGAGAGTGAGATTCGGTGTCACTTGTATGAACAGGCTTATTCTAGTGTGTCTCCATTGCCTTTGTTAGCTCCGAAAGAAAGCGGCGTATCGCAAAGTGTAGTTTTTCAAAATGAAGTGATCTTAGAAGCGCGCGACATATGTGTCTCCTTTCAAACCAACGCGGAACACTTTTATCAAGGTAAAGTCTTATTGCGCGCAGTAGAGGGGATTTCCTTTCAGGTGGTTAAAGGTAAAACACTGGCCATTGTGGGCGAATCAGGATCGGGTAAAACGACCCTAAGTCGTGCGTTGTTAGGGTTATATCCGCTCAGTCGCGGGCAAATTTATTTTAGACAAACCCCGCTTTGTCAGATGACACGGTCCCAATTACGCGGATATCGCAAAGCCGTACAAATGGTGTTTCAAGATCCCTATACGTCGTTAGATCCACGCATGACGGTCGCAGACATTTTAGCCGAAGGCATGCGTGTTCAAAAAATGAGTGCGTCTGCTATTCAAATCAAACAACGCCTGCTCTTAGATCAGGTGTCTTTACCTCAAGCGTCATTAACGCGTTATCCGCATGAGTTTTCTGGGGGACAACGCCAGCGAATTAGTATTGCACGCGCTTTATCTACCGATCCGGATGTATTAGTGTGTGACGAGCCGACCAGCGCCTTAGATGTGTCGGTGCAGGCACAAATATTAAATTTGTTTAAAGAATTACAAAGAGATCATGGTCTTGCGTATGTTTTTATTACCCATAACATGAGCGTGGTGTCTTATCTAGCCGACACCGTCTTGGTGATGAAATCAGGTGAAATGGTTGAGCATGGGCCAGTTGAACACATTTTATTTCATTCGACGAAGCCGTATACGCAGCATTTGTTAGAAAGCGTGTTGTGAGGGAGCGGAACTTTTAAAACTTCCGCTCCCTCACGGTCGCGGCTCGGATGCATCGAACGTTGTTTGAACACCTAATGATGGTATTGAGGCTCACGTGGTTATGCACTACAATGCTTTATCATCACAAGAGCGCGCCCTATGTCTTCAATCCGGATAAAAAACGTTATTTTTTTCATGGTGCTCCTCATCAGTGCACCTTTGTTCTCAAATTCAACAGCATCCTTCAATGAACGTTTTGCGAAACAGCGCATGATGGATTACATGAAAAGATATCATGTGCATGGTGCGGCCATGGTGATATTGAGTCATGGTAAAACCAGAACGTATGTATTTGGTGAGGCAGTGCCAGCGAAGCATATTCCCGTTACTAAAGATACGATTTTTGAATTAGGTTCAGTGACGAAAACATTTACCGGAATGATCCTTGCCAAGCATATTATTGGTGGCCAAACGCAATTGTCTGAACCGATCCAATCTTACCTTGATACTCCTCATTCGAAATCAATTGGAAAAGTAACGTATTTACAGTTGGCGACGCACGTATCAGGCCTGCCTTTTAATGCGCGAAGATTACCTTATAATGCGTCTGCTTCTTTTGCGAATCGGCTTAAATATTATTATTATTTGAAAAGCTCCTCTCTTGCGTTTTCCCCCTCTAGCCAGATGTTGTATTCTAATTTTGCTTATGGTGTTTTAGGTCGATTATTAGCCAAAAAAGAACGTACCTCTTTACCTGAGCTCATGAAGCGAGATATTTTATCTCCGCTTAATATGCATACCTCCGGTTTAGATATTGGGCGTGAAAATCAAAAGTATTTAGCCCAAGGATTCACCGCACAAGGCAATCCGGTACCTTACTTGCCCTCAGGGTTATTAGGGGGGGCATGGGCAATGCGCGCTTCAGTGAAAGACATGGCCTATTACTTAAAAGCAGCAGTAGGGGAGCCATCGATTCCTGCGCCTATCCATCGCGCGATGCGTCTTGCGCAAATTCCTTATTATGATTTGTCGAGTGAGGGGATGCAGTTTGGTTTAGGCTGGGTGATTACCCCATTTAATCAAGCCAACGCGGTTCAACGCTTAATTCGTCGACCCGAGCATTATCATTTTGTGCCGTATAGGGTAAAAAAAATAGCTCATCCTCATTTTAACCCTGACGCGCTCATCGGTAAAACGGGTGCGACAGATGGGTTTCGTGCTTATATTGCGGTACTTCCTAAAAACCACACAGGCATTGTCGTGATGGTGAATCAGTTTAGCCATTCTAATGGTCGTTTGACCCGTTTGGCGAATGAGATTTTATTACGCGAGCGGTGATATACCATTAACAAAGCGCGAGTTCGGTAAATAGACTGCCATCTGCTGAAACCGTCAGCACGCGAGCGGAGCGCCCGTGACACCCTTGCATGCTCACTTTCAAGGTGAGCGGCGGGGTGAGTAAATCACCCGTCCAGTTATAGGTCACCAATCCTACATTAGCGTTCATCATCAAGCCTTTGAGAGGGGCGTTTTCTTGCATGAAAGGCTTACTCGCGCCTGCTTCATCCGTAAACATCATCCAGCCATTCACCCAGTCTGTTTGTTGGCCACAACGCAAGGGAAGCTGACGCTGTACGGCACAAACAGAGACAGCGACACCCCGTTGAATCGCCTCTCTTCGCGCTTCATTCATGGTAAAGGCAAAACGGTTAGAGACTAACAAAATATGGTGTTGTTTTTGAGATTGAAGATAGTGATACCCCAAAACCAAGAGAAAGACGATAACGGCGATGAATACCCCTAGTCGTTTTGCAGTGCGTTTAGTCATGCGCTTTCTCTTCTATCAATCGGCCCAAGCGGTTTAACACGATGTTTGTTTTTAGTTTTCCCACGGTTATCAAAAAATGTCCGCTACTCATCGCATGTGAGGGTTGTGGTGCAAATAACACGCGTTGAGTGCCTTGCATGCCTTTCCATCTCACGGTAAGGTGATAGGCTGTCCATTGCCACATTTGCATGACTTTGGGAGGGGTTTGCCCGTTGGCTTTAAATAGCTGCATTCCGTTTGACCACTGCGTTTGTCCAGGTAAAGGCGATAAGCCATAAGATTCACCTTGTTGATAAGCTAACACTCTAGCATAGTGTACCGCAGATTGAATATCGTGACTCACTACACGCATGCGATAAACCGAGAGCCATTGGCTGATGTTGGGAAAAGCCATACAACAGCCTAATGAGATGACCATCAGGCAACACATCCACTCGAGGAGACTGATGCCAAGATGACGATTTAAGGTTCCTAAAGTTTTCATATACTCCGATCAGTCCCCTCTCCCGCGCGATAAACCCTGTTAAAACTCATATGCTGAACGCGGGGGAGGGTTAGGGAGGGGGTTACAAAGGGCTTAGGCTTTGCCCCCTCCCCAACCCTCCCCCGCGAAGAACTTTGTCATGCTGTTCAAGCTTCTAGCGCGGGAGAGGGGGTATTCGAGCGTAAAAAACTTTAGGGACGTTGCCTAATTCGCATTTACGTTATTGAGTAGTTTACACATTATATCCTCTAGCGCACACTGTTCAACAGGTTGAGCAAGTGTACCCTGATTAAATTCGATTTCAAATCCTAAATAGTCGTTTTCTGAGAATTCTCGACGGCAGTAAGTGGTGAAGCCATCGGATTTTCCCAAATAAGGATAATTTCGTCTGATGCGGTGTTGCGGGGTGTGCTGTTTCAACCATTGCAGCCAAGAGATGGCCAATGCTTGTTCTTTAGGTCTTGCAGAATCATAGAGGAGTCCGATGTCAGTTCGGCGTGTGATGCCATTGAGACACGGGGTGAAACTATGGATAGACAGATGGAATACGGTTTGGTGTTCTTGGATTGCGGTTTTGATATGCGATAAAACAGCCTCGCGATAAGGTAAATAATAATCATGAATAATTTGCTGTTTGGTTTGAGCATCAAAGGGTTTGGATATCGCGGAGAAACACTGTCGGTGGGACAAACTTCGATTGCAATCAATGAGCAATCGCGAGGTCTGAGCTTCAACATAAGGGAGATGACAGGTGGAGGCTATTTTTCTCGCCATGTGTTGCGCTGCAATGTCATATCCTTGATGGGTATTCAGTAACGCGACATAAGGCTGAAACGCGGCTTGATATTGCGCAGGGATGGTATTGACCGCGTGCTCACAGCTTAGAATAATTGTGAATTCAGGCATGTTAGTGATACAAGCGATTGTCAAGTAAACAAGCTGCCAAGTCTCGATAAACGTGTTTTAAACGTTCAAGACTGGGGTGTTGACCCGTATTGTTGAGAATGCGTTCACTGAGGTTACCATGGGTTAAAATATGATCTAAGGTTTGTTGGCATTGCATATCGAGGTGATGCGCGTTTTGACTGATTAATGCGGCCCAAGCCTCTCGGCAGGTGTTGATGTGGTGTGGGAGCCCCCATTGTGTTAATAAGTTACGGTCATGGATACGTGCATTCAACCCATCTTTGATGGTATCAAGATACAGTTGTTTGAGCGACAGCGTGTCGATGGGGGTGTTAAGATAACGCTCAGGCTCTTGCTGCCATGATTTTAAAATGTGGTTGACTGCGAGTGCGATAGAGAGATCAGCGCGCACGCACTCTTGGGTATCAAGAACGCGAATTTCTATGGCGTTATAGTCAAACTTTGGAATCGCGCCACGAGAATTAAGCCACTCGAACTGTAATATATTGTTGGGATCAAACGGACGAATTTCCTGATACATCGGTTGTAAAATCTGTTGATGATAGTCAGCCTCGTTTTGAATGAATTCAGGAATGATGTGTCCGCTGATGAGAGGGATATTGGTTTGATTGGTATTGTAATAGCGTAAGCGAGCGTCTAGGTCACCTGTAGGGACCCCATCATGAATCGGGCTACTTGCCCCTATGGCGGGTAAGAGTGGGAGGAGCAGGCGAATAGCATTATGCAGGAGATTAAATTCGGTGTCATTTGCGAACGGTAAATTGATATGCATGCTTTGTAGATTAGACCATCCGTGACCTTGGCAATTAAAAATCTGATCATAGGTTTGATAGATATCATGGTTATCATGTGGCCAGCGACGTGTTTCAGTATGAGGGTTCATCCAAGGATGGCTTGCGGTAGGGAGTAAACATAAATTCTCTGCTCGCAAAAAAGGTTGAACTTTTTGTATGGCTTGATGAAATTGGGTGATAAGTTCAGGTGTAGCAGGTTGGGGATCATGATTTTTAAACTCTAAAACATGTAAAACCAATTCGTTGCTGATCGAGGTGTGATCATCTAACTCACACTCGTTGGTGAGTTCGCCACAAATGGCTTTAATAAGCTCATCACTTTTGGGCTGAATATTGAGATTGAGTTGATCGACAATCATGTATTCAAGTTCGATGCCAATGACAGAAAATAACGCATATTTACCCATAACCATGTTTCCTTCGAATACGCTCAAGAAAGACTTTCATGATTTCTTGATATAAAACCTCACCTAAGACTTCGTCTTCTAAACCAAAATCAATGCTAGGATTGTCATTGACCTCAATTACATACTGTTTTTTTCCATCACACTTTAAATCAACACCGTACAAGCCATTCCCAATGAGTCGCGTGCATTTTAATGCTGTTTTGATGATGCCTTCGGGCACCAGATGTAAGGGGATGGTGTCAACTTGTCCACCTAGTTTACCTTCCTCGGTTAACCAGTTGTATATTTGCCAGTGTCCTTCAACCATATAATAGCGACAGGCAAATAACGGTTTGTTGTTAATGATACCAATGCGCCAGTCAAAGGTCGTCGGGATATACGATTGCACCAGGATGATGTCAGATGTTTTAAAAAAATGAGGCAAGACTTTTTTTAAGTTTTTAGCATCTTCCACTTTGATGACCCCTTGTGAAAAGGCACCATCGGGCTGCTTTAATACACAAGGATAGTCGAGGGCTGGCAAAGCGCTATCATATTTGCTGATAAAGGTGGTTTCAGGCGTTAAGATCTGGTGGCTGTTCATGAGTTCGGCTAAATAAATTTTATTGCTACATTTAAGGATAGACTGAGGATCGTCAATGACCACCATGTTTTCTTGCGTGGCGCGTCTGGCGAGGCGATAGGTGTGGTGATTGACTGAAGTGGTGGCGCGGATGAATAGCGCATCATATTCTGCGATGTTTTTAGCGTCACTTTTTTCTATTAAATCTACATTCAGTCCGAGTTCTTCCCCAATATGAATAAAAGCTTCTATGGCTTTTTGATCAGAAGGGGGGTGTGTTTCACTGGGATCAATAAGAATGGCAAGATCGTGAAAGCGCTGTTTTTTTCGCCATTGATGAATGCGTTTTTTGGCTAAATATTGAACGGCAGCGTCTTGCATAAAGTCAAGGTGGCTTTCAGGAACATCCGTCAAGGAGAGGGGGGTGACGTGTTTAATTTGCCAGCGCTTTTTCTTAACTAAGGTAAAGCGCAGCATAGGCAGCGGGAATAGGCCATGCAAGCGCTTGGAAAGTTCCGCATATTTTTTAGCAATATTTTGCCCAAAATAAAGACTCAAAATAAAAGAATCGGTTTTGATATCATGCAAGCTATGTTGGATTTCTTCATCTACATCTTGGGAAACAATTTTAGAAAGGCTACTGTTTAAAACATCTTGGATGCTATCAACGCTGGGCATAACTTTATGCTCCCGTGCATGCGCCAGTAAAGACACATAATAACCAATGGTTTGATGTTCATAAGACTGGCACAGATTGATGATCCGTAATGATTTAGGTTGTTGATAGCGCGGATCCGATAAGTAGGTTTGCGTTGACACCACGGTTGCTTGAGGAGACAGGAAGTGCCAGCCATCTGGGTTATCGGTTACAATAATGGTTTGCATGTAGCAGTTCCTTGCGGTTGAATCACCAATAAGTTTGCATCAAACGTATAGACGCCTAACATAATCGCATTAATGAGTCTGCTGATGGATACTTTGTAATAATTATTATGCGAAATCGGATTTTCACGATGCGGATCAGCCACGACAACCAGGCGTTTTTTTTCATCATACCCACAAAGGACAACAAAATGACCACAAGGAGCCCCTCGAACATCATCGTAAACACACTCGCCCTCTGGCGTTGTCCATTCTCTAGCACATTGATATAAATAAGTCGCACTGAGGCCGGTTAAAATAGGGATGTTCTGCTCAAAATACTTTTTAAATAAGCTGATGTTTAAGGTTCTAAAGCGAATGCAGCCACCCATTTCCAAGAAGTTTTCATAGGCATGAGACGCTTGAATCGTAGCGCGCCCGCGTTGATAGGCCCGTTGAGCCCGTAATTTCTTAATTAAAAAAGAAGCGGGAGTGTGTTCATTTTCAAACCAGGTCGGGTCAAATAGATTGAGATTATTCACATAAAGCGTACATGCAAACTGATTGTGTAACGCGTGTTTCCCTAAGAGTGGCGCAAGCGTTCCACCGGAGACTGAGCGCTCGACCTCTTGGATGATCTGTTCCAGACTAATAGGCAGCCCATAATGTTGATAAATGGCGTGTAGGCTTGTTGGACCACACGTTTCATCATCGGGTTGAGTACGAATCTGTAAAGGTATCATTCAAGTCGAGACTTAAAATAATCAGCGTATTTTCGAAATTAGACTGCTTCGTGGGGTTTGTCAATTGTTAGGTAATGTCCCTAACCTTTTTTACACTCGAATACTCCCTCACCCGCGCTAGAAGTGTGAGCAGTATGTTGAAGCCCTTCGCGGGGGAGGGTTGAGGAGGGGGTAAAACTTAAGTTATTGGCATTTCCGTAACTGCACCATCACTGATTGCGTATCCGGCATCACGCCATGCCAAATATAAAACGCCTCAGCGGCTTGTTCTACTAACATGCCAAGACCATCACTGGCTGTACATCCTTGTTGATAAGCCCAGCTTGTAAAAGGGGTTGGTGCTTGGATATTGTAAACCAAATCATAACAAAAGCTGGAAGAGTGTAAGAGGCTAGCCGGGAGTGAAAACGACGGGTCGGTCAAGCTGGCGGACGTGGCGTTTATGATTAAATCATAACTGGCGTGAAGCTCAGGCAGAGAGCGGCAGGTGATTTGAGGGAAGTCGAGTTGCAAAGCTTTAGCTTTTTCTACATTGCGATTAACGAGCGTAAGCGCTGCAATTTTGGCGGCGAATATTGGGGCGATAATGCCGCGCGCGGCCCCTCCTGCGCCTAAAAGCAGGATTTGTTTTCCAGTGAGGGATAGATGACGCGATAAATCACGAATAAGGCCAATCCCATCGGTTATGTCTGCATGCAGGTGTCCTTCGCTCATCCATAAGGTATTTGCTGCTTTGGCTTGTTGGCACCTGGCGGTATGGACTGTTGCTAAGTCAAATGCGAGCTGTTTGAAGGGCATGGTGATATTTAAGCCTTTGCCGCCTTGTTTGAAAAAATCAATGACGGTTTGTTTGAAGGTCTGGTTTTCGGCTTGGATGGTTTTATAGCTGAGGTTGATGCCTAGTTGTTCGGCAAAGGATTGATGGATGCGAGGAGAGAGGCTGTGGTTTATGGGGTTGCCGATGACGGCGAAATGAAGTTTCATGTGTAAATACCTATTTTAATCAAAACAAACTAGGCAACGCCCCTAAAGTTTTCATATACTCCGATCAGTCCCCTCTCCCGCGCGCTAAACTCTGGTAAAACTCATATGCTGAACGCGGGGGAGGGTTAGGCTTTACCCCCTCCCCCGCGAAGAACCCCATCTCATGTTCAAACTTCTAGCGCGGGAGAGGGGGTATTCGAGCGTAAAAAACTCTAGGAACGTTGTCTAAATTACCACATGTGTCCCAATCGCAATAGTCCGTTCATACGGCAAGCGATAAAAATCGATATTAAGGTTAACCGAGTAATTTCTCATCAAAAAAGCAAAAAAACGTTCTTGTGTATAGAACCATAGGGTTTTTTTGGTTCTAGAGGCTTGAACGTGGATGATTTCAACCCAATACAATGTTTGTTCAATGTCAATTTGAAAGGGCAATAAGTTACGAGAGCTCGCTAAAATCAGGGCCTGCGGCACGGAAATTTGCTCCATAAAGCCATAGTGCAGCGTTAAACTGTAAATATTGGGTTGGATGTTTAAAATAGAAAAGCGGCGTGAGAAATGGATATAGGGTTGATTTTCGACATGACAATTCACAATCAAAATGTGTTCGGCAAACCCCAGGCTCATGTTTAAAAAATGTAAAAAACTACTGCCATTATGATCGTATTGATCCGTGATAAAAATGGCATTGACCCCGGGTAAGCAGGCACGTGGTTTATGGGTTATTTTTGCTGAAATCGCTTCAATGAATCGATGTTGTCGATAGACCTTACGCTGTAAATATGCCATGCCTTGTTTCCAGGTAAACATGATAAAGGCGACCCCTAAAGCGATGCATACGGGAATCCAACCGCCCGTGAGAAACTTATGAATATTAGCCCCTAAAAAAAGGCTATCGACCAGGATAAGCACGCTAAATATCAAGCCAATTTTAACGATCCGCCAGTGCCAGACATAATAGGCCGCATGGGCAACCAAGATGGTGACCAATATCATCTCTAAGTTCACCCCAATGCCATAAGCATGCGCCAAACTGCTGGAATTCTTAAACCAAAGTACCAAAAACAAAGAGCCCAGCATCAAGATGGTATTCATCTGTGAAATAAAGATTTGGCCAGCCATATATTTAGAGGTTTGTACCATGGGCATTCTTGGGAAAATCCCGAGTAAAATAGCCTGCCTGATGAGCGAAAAGGTCGCAGTAATAATCGCTTGTGAGGCAATGACAGTGGCCATAGTGGCTAATATAATTAAGGGAATCATCCATGCTTTGGGGACTAAGTAATAAAAAGGGTTGTTGAGCGCGAGAGGCTGGGTGATCAGCAGTGCACCTTGTCCAAAATAATTTAATAATAAACAGGGTAATACAATGCAAAACCAAATAATTCTAATGGGTTTTTTCCCAAAATGCCCAATGTCAGCATAGAGTGCTTCTGCACCAGTCACGACCAGGAACACGCTGCCTAGTGCAAAATAGCCGCTCCAGCCATTGAGATATAAAAATTTGATGGCATAGAACGGATTAACAGCCATGAGGATGCTTGGGTAAATTAAAATTTGCCTCAGCCCTAATCCGGCAATGACCAGGAGCCAGAGTAAAATGATGGGCCCAAAAAATAAGCCAATGGTGGTTGAGCCGTAGCGTTGAAAGATAAACAATAATAATAAAATAAGGCAGGCATAGTTGACCATGTTGCTAGGCGTGGTTGGATACACAAGCTGCAAGCCTTCGATGGCGCTGGTGACAGACATAGCAGGGGTGAGCATGCCATCCCCAATCAAGACCCCCGCACCAATGATAGCTAGCCAGAATAAAATAGGGACAGGACGCGTGGTATTCCGTTTGAGTAGAGCAAACAAAGCCAAAATACCGCCTTCTCCTTCATTGTCTGCTTTAAAAATGAGGGTGATTGATTTGAATGAGACAATAAAGATGAGTGCCCAAAACGTGAGTGATAAGACGCCCAAAATATTGTCTGGAATAATCGGTAGGTGCCTGATACTTTCACGAATGGCATACAGCGGGCTGGTTCCGATGTCGCCGTAGACAACACCGAGCGCGCCTAAGGCAAGTAAGGGTCTGTTTCGTTCTGTATTCACAGGTTTAAGACCTCGATCATGTTAACCTCAAGCAGTATAGACAATAACGCACTTTTTTTGTAGAGTACGGTGGTTAATCTGTAATCTAGCATGGATGAGTTGAGCGAGTCATAAAATATGAAAAAACATCGCGTTGTAGTGACTGGTATGGAAATTGTTTCTTCAATAGGCTCAGGACTTGAGACTTTTTGGGAAGCAGCCTCTCAGGGGGCGTGTGGCATCCGTCGAATTCAAGCGTATGATCCAAGCCCTTATCCTACTCAAGTGGCGGGTGAAGTCACTTCACTTTCACTCGATCATTTGCCGGAATTTAATAAAAGCAAGCGCTATCCAAAAGTGGCTCAATATGCATTATATTGCTCACACTCAGCCATCAAGCAAGCTCAGTTACAACCCGAACATTTATCTTATGCCGGGACCTACATCGGCACAAGCTTAGGCGGGACGCCAGAGCTCGAGTCGGTTTATCATTCTTTTTTTAGAGACGGCTGGAGAAAAATGCCGGCCTTGTCGGTGATTCGCGGGATGCCAAATTCGGTGGCGAATCACATTGCGATTGCCTTCGGACTAGGCGGACCCAATTCTACGATTTCAAATGCTTGTGTGTCTTCAGCCGAAGCGCTGGGTCATGCGTATCATCAAATTTCTTCAGGGCGCTTAAAAGTGGCCGTTTGTGGGGGTACAGAATCATTATTGTGGGAAACCGTGATGGCCGCGTGGTGTAAATTGCGGGTGATGTCGACAAAAAATGAAGATCCAGCCCAAGCATGCCGTCCCTTTGATAAACATCGCGATGGCATGGTGATGGCCGATGGCGCGGGAATATTAATTCTTGAAGACTACGATCACGCCATAGCAAGAGGCGCACCGATTCTTGCGGAGATTGCAGGTTTTGGCTCTAGTTGTGACGCCTCTCATATTACGGCTCCGCATTCAGATGGACAAGTTCGCGCGATTCAAGGTGCGTTGGATGATGCGCAGATGGCACCGAGTGATATTCAATATATTAATGCACACGGAACCGCAACCGTCTTAAACGATCGCACGGAAACCGAAACCATCAAAGCAGTATTTGGTAAACGCGCCTATGACATTCCCATTACCGCTCAAAAAGCTATGACCGGCCACACAATTGGTGCAGCAGGCGTTATGGAAATTATCGCCACCATTTTAAGTATACAAAAAGGCACCTTACTGCCAACGATTGGTTTAACCAACTCAGATCCGGAATGTGACTTAGATTATCTACCCCAGCAAGCCGTAAAAAAACAAGTTGATGTCGCCCTTTCAAATCACTTTGCATTCGGCGGATCAAACGCAGCGATTATTTTGAAAACGGTGTAGCATAGTCTTCCCCAAAGTTTGTTTACGCTCGAATACCCCCTCTCTTAGGGTCTCAAACGATATCAAGTAGGGTGGGCAAAGGAGCCAGGCACTAAGCCCGCTACGCGCTGGAAGCCACCGCGACGTGCCCACCGGTCGCTCGGAGTGGTGGTGGGCACGTCGCCCTGAGAGATCCTCTCATTTTTGAAAACCCCCTGTTTCCATAGACTCAAGCTAGGCGTTTTCATTACATTCTAAATTCAAGCCGCTCGATTTGTTCCTAAGCCTTTCTAGCGTCTTGAGATTCTAGCGGGCAAGGACGATGCTTTCAGGTTAGGCGAAAACCGAAAACTCATTAGCGTTGGGTATGTCCGTGACCCATCCTCTATTCAGCGGGAGAAAAGATCCGCTAATGTCGCTTGATTTGTAATTAAATCATCAAAATATAGGGTTGGTTTCATCCCATTTGAAGTGACCATTGCAAGGAAAACCTGTTTCTCGATACCACTTTTCTTTTTATACACCTCGATTTTGTTTTGTAGATTAGCAGCATATTTTTTATCTATTTCAAAAGCAGATTCCGAGTATTTTATTTCACATAGCGTAACTACGTCATCATCCCTGTCGAATAATAGATCGATCTGAGCGCCAGTTTCATCGCTCCCTTTTTTAGGAATATAACGCCAAGTACCAATATTTGCAGTGACAGGTACATGGAGTGCTATGCGTATATTTTCGATATGTTTAAAACAAATCGCCTCAAAAGCGTATCCAGCCCAGCTTTTCCAAGCAGGGGATTTAGATAAGTTTTCCCAATAACCGTTAGGCTTGCTTTGATAACGAACACTATCAACAATCGGCTCAATCCAATTTAAATAAAATAGGGTATATTCATCGATAATACGATAAAATTTTCCTCTTTTTCTATGACCGTAAGGTTTAAAACTAATAATAAAACCGGCCTCTTCAAGCTCTATCAAGCGCTGATTCAATCGTCCACCAGATGAGTGCTTAGACTGCTTAAGGATTTCACGCCGGTCTATCCCATATCTCTGTTTGCTAATAAGTCTAATTAATTTGTTATAAACCATCTCATCCTGAAACAAAGCAGGAATCAAATTATTAAACTCATTAAATAACAAGCCATTTTTCGTAAAACAAAGTTGATCGATATTTTGTGCAGCAGACAGCCCTTTTTCTATTTGATTTAGGTAATGGGGAATGCCTCCAATCATCATATACAAAGCAAGAATTTGTTTATCATTTAAAGGAATACCTCGATACTTTAAAAAACACTTCGTTTCATACAATGAAAATGCATCTAACCGAATTTGTGCAGTAATTCGATTATGGAGCCCCCCTTTGTTATTCACGATATTTTTAATGACCCAAGACGCGGCAGATCCGCATACAATTAAACGAATACGGGCGTTGTCACTCCATTGAGTATTCCAGTAGTAATCTAAAGCTTGTAAAAAACGTGATCGTTTCGTAGCTAACCAAGGTATTTCATCAAAAAACAAAATAACTTTATTTTTATGATTGCTCTGCTCTATCGCGAAGGATAAGATCTTAAGCGCCTGCATCCACGTAGACGGCTCTTTCAGTTGTACACCCTGTGGATAAAATGTTTTCTCAACGGCGCGAGTAAATTCATGCAATTGCTCTTTCATTGAGCCATTTTTAACTCCCGTAATCTGAAAAAAATGACAGGGTTTATTGAGGAAAAAATGTTTGATTAGGTAGGTTTTACCTACACGCCTGCGACCAAAAATAGCTAAAAATTCAGCGCGTTTGGAGTCCATGATTTTTTGAAGAACCTTTTGTTCATCAAGCCTGCCAATGATTTTTTCCTTCAAAACGCACCCCAGCATAAAATTATATGGCCACTTATGATTTTATTATAAGTGGCCATATAAGTCTATTTATTTTATTATATGGCCACTTATAGTTTATTTATAAGCGGCCATATAAATCACTCTTATTTTACGTGAGGATGCTCTTCTGCCTGTTGGTATTCAGTATTTTGTAAAATAAAATGCTACTATATTTCAACAAGCATGAAGCATGGAGGAGTCAGTGATCATGACGTATTTAGCAATCAAGCAATCCGATGGTGCAGATAATGAAAAACCTATGCTAGAAGACTTACTTTCTGGGAGCCCTCAAGAAAAAATGAAAGTGACAGTCGAAGACAGACAGTGGCTTGATGACATGCCTGTTGGGAATGAAGTCCATTGATCAGTCATGATTTACAACGTCTTTTTATAAAAATAAAGCTGCGTATCAATCGAAAACCCATGTTGTAAATAAAGGTTCAAAATAGGCTGTTGGTTTGTTTTGACGTCTAATTCAATGGTTTCAAAGCCCTGATCAATTGCATAATTAATCGTGTAGGCTAATAATTCTCCACCCAGGCCTTGATGTTGGTGGTCGGGTAAAATAGCTAGGTCTGAGAGGGTGGCCTCAATGGTGTCATATCTTAAATGTGCTTTGCCAATGAGTTGTCCTTCTCGCTCAGCCACAAGTACGGTATAAGCGCTATCGGTGATCAGCAGCTGAAACCGTTCGGGCATGCCATCATCTTGGTCGTGAAAACAGGCGTCATCCAAGAGGCACAGGGTGGGGATGTCAGCTAAGGTCGCAGGACGAATGGAAAGCTTAGGGTGCGAAGGGGCTTTAAGCTTGGGAAGCGTGCGTTTTAAATGGTATTCGGTATGACTGAGGAACATGCTATGGTGATGTTGCCAGTCATCTGTTTTGGCCGTGGATGATGAAAAATATAGGCTTTTAATCTGTGGCGTGAGGTAAGTGCTATACAGCGTTTTCAGGAGCTGATGAGCAATGCCTTGATGGCGATGGTCCGGGTGGACGACCAAACTGATTTCACAAGAATCTTGATAAAAAAAATAAAAACTTAAAAATCCAATGAGTTTACCTGGGGTGTTTGCAGTATAGAAAAGGAAATGGCAAGGGGTGTCGCGCCGTAGGATCAGGAGATGTTTATAAATGGCGGGCAAGCCGCCATCATGTTGTTTTACCGTCTCTAAAAGGCTATCTAACGCTTCTATTTCGGCATCACTGAGTTGGTATCGTTTGATAAGCATACAAGCGGCGCCATAAAGAATAGTTAACACGTCATCCCGAGCGAAGCGACGGATCTCCTGCGTTTGGCATAGTGCCATCTCATTGGAGATCCCTCGCTGCGCTCGGGATGACGTGCACGGTTAAAAAGGAATATCATCGTCTAATTGACTCACCGCACTTTCTTGCTGATGTTCAAATGGCGCAGCAGGTTGTTTTGTGCTGGCTGTATTAGACTGAAATGACGGCATGTTGGTGTCATCCATCGCAGCAGCACCCATTTTTGAATCAAGAATTTGCATTTCAGCAGCGACAATTTCGGTTGTGTATTTATCTTGACCCTGCGCATCTTGCCATTTTCGTGTTCGAATGCTGCCTTCTATATAAACCCTGGTTCCTTTTTTAACGTACTCTCCAGCAATTTCACCTAAACGGTTAAAGCAAACCACGCGGTGCCATTCGGTGCGCTCTTGTTTTTCGCCTGTTTGTTTGTCTTTCCAGGTTTCACTGGTGGCCAGTGATAAATTCGCCACTGCGTTGCCATTGGGCATATAACGCACTTCAGGATCTGCGCCTAAATTGCCAATTAAAATAACTTTGTTTACACCTCTTGCCATGATTTTTCTCCTTAATGTTTAAATATGCGGGTTGTTTCCTAGTGATATACGACGACCATTTTTTCAAAAAAATGGCCGCGCTGCAATGATTCACAAAAATAAATTTTATTAGGCAACGCCCATAAACTTTTTTTTCACTCGAATACCCCCTCCCCCGCGCTCTACATATGAGTCTTACAAGGGTTCCTCGCGCGGGAGAGGGGACTGATCGGCGTATATAAAAAATGCAGAGAACCTAACTAAGTACTATCACATTATTCGTGGAGTCAACCAGAATATCTTCTGCCGATAAAATAGGACGTGCGTCACGCCATATTGCGCGGGCACCGTCTCTGTATGATTTAAAAGGCGTAGCCGCTGCACCGGGGATGTTTTCTAGTGGGAAAATCCAGGTGTTTTTTTGATTGACTGGGTCTTGCGTGAGGCTATTAGGTAATAATTTATGGGGCTCTCTCGTGGGTTTGGGTTGCAAATTCAGTTTGGCGTGTGTAGGAAGCATCGGGGTGTCATTGGCGAGATCACAGTCAATCAAATCCATTGCATAAGGTGAAAACCGGGGTGTACATCTTATTTCAACTCGGTCTGGGTAAGTTGCTTTAAGTTTTATTAACGCGTTGATATAGGTTGTTAGTTTTATATAATCTGCGTCGGGGAGTGATTTAGCTTCATCACCTGAAGGATCAAGCGCAATAATTTTTAGTTTCTTGCCTTTTTCCAAATGCTGGATGAGGTGATTGGACACCACATTATCACCAGATAGCCATTGCCCGACATATCGTGGAATTTGTACGATTTCATGTTGTGCGCTGGAAAGGAAACCGATGTAGTCTTCCATGGTTCGTTTGATAACTTGCTGTCCTCTTTTTTGACCTAGATCATTCCAATCATGGCCTTTTTGCTGCATAAAAAGGCGCTGTAACAGAAGTGTGGTAATACTGCCAGCAGCTGCTGCAAGCATGAACGGAGCATAAGGAGAAAGTGCGATGTCACGATTAAAAAATTTCATTTTTTTATCTACTGTGAGTAAAAATGGTTTTTAGTATAATTAGACTGAGCAGATTGGTAAAGCAATAAAATTTATTGTTCTAGCTCACTTGGGTGATGGTGTGTCTGCTTGAAGTGTGATATTCTTTTTTGTTAAAAATTACAACCCAGAAGGGTGTGATATGACCGGCTTTGCCAAAGAAATTATTTCCATCAATATTGAAGAAGAATTAAAACAATCCTACCTCGATTATGCGATGAGCGTGATCGTGGGGCGTGCGTTGCCGGATGTGCGTGATGGCTTAAAGCCCGTGCATCGTCGTGTTTTATTTGCAATGAGCGAACTTGGTAACGACTGGAATAAAGCCCATAAAAAATCAGCGCGTATCGTCGGGGATGTGATTGGTAAATATCACCCGCATGGTGATACCGCCGTATACGATACCATCGTACGGATGGCGCAGACCTTTTCAATGCGCTATGTGCTTATCGATGGGCAAGGAAACTTCGGGTCGGTTGATGGTGATTCGGCTGCTGCGATGCGGTATACCGAAATTCGCATGTCTAAATTAGCCCATGCGCTGTTAGCTGACTTAGATAAAGAAACCGTTGATTTTGCACCGAACTATGATGAAACTGAATTTGCTCCCATTGTGTTACCTTCGCGAGTGCCTAACTTATTAGTGAATGGATCGTCAGGGATTGCAGTCGGGATGGCAACCAATATTCCGCCACATAATTTGACCGAAGTGATTAACGCCTGTCTTGCTTTAATTGATGACCCTGAAAGTGATGTAGATGCATTAATGCAGCATGTCACCGGTCCCGATTTTCCAACAGCGGGCATTATCAACGGCCGCCTGGGGATTGATGCTGCATATCGCACCGGTCGTGGACGCGTCTTGATGCGAGCAAGAACGGAGATTGAGCGCGAAGAAGGCTCTTCTAAAGAAGCGATTATTATTACAGAGCTGCCTTATCAGGTGAATAAAGCAAAGCTGGTCGAGAAAATCGCGGAATTGGTGCGTGAAAAACGAGTGGAAGGCATTTCAGGTTTAAGAGATGAATCTGATAAACAGGGTATGCGCGTAGTGGTAGAAATCAAGCGCGGAGAATCTGCGGAAGTGATCTTGAATCATTTATATACCCATACGCAAATGCAGAACGTGTTCGGTATGAACATGGTGGCCTTGGTTGATGGACAACCCCGAACGCTGAATCTAAAACAATTTATTGAATACTTTATTAAACATCGTCGTGAAGTCGTCACAAGACGTTCGGTCTTTGAGTTAAAAAAAGCAAGAGCAAGAGCGCATATTTTAGAAGGGTTGGGAATTGCTTTAGCTAATATTGATGAAATGATCCAACTCATCAAACAATCACAAACACCACAACTGGCCAAAGATGCGTTGTTGGCGAAAGGCTGGGAAGCGGCCCTCGTGAAAGCCATGTTGGCGTCTACAGGGAGTGATGTGTGTCGACCTGATGGGTTATTAGCGACTTATGGCCTACAAGAAACGGGGTATTATTTATCTCCTGAACAAGCTCAAGCGATTTTAGAGTTGCGTTTACATCGATTAACCGCTTTAGAACAAGAAAAAATATTACAAGAATTTGAATCGTTGATCGACTTGATTAAATCTCTGTTGGCTATTTTGGCTTCACCTGATCGCTTGATGGAAGTGATTCGCGAAGAGCTGGTCGAAATAAAAGCAGAATTTGGCGACAAGCGTCTGACAGAAATTGTTTCTCTTGAAGAATCTCTAACGATGGAAGACCTCATTCCAGAAGAAACCGTCGTGGTAACCTTGTCTCATCAAGGGTATGTGAAGTATCAGCCCGTGACCGCTTATGCTGCGCAACGGCGCGGCGGTAAAGGCAAGTCGGCCATGAATGTGAAGCAAGAAGATGAAGTTGAGAGACTGATTATTGCCAATACGCATGATACCTTACTGTGCTTCTCAACATTAGGTAAACTCTATTGGATTAAAGTCTATCAGTTGCCGCAGGCAAGCCGTATTTCACGTGGAAAACCCATTGTTAATGTATTGCCTTTGGCGCAAGATGAACAAATTTCAGCATTACTCCCTGTGTCTACGTTTGACGAAGGCCTGTTTGTGTTTATGGCAACAAAGAATGGTACGGTCAAAAAAGTACCTTTAGAAGCCTTTGCACGACCACGCTCAACAGGGATTATTGCGGTTGATTTATTAGATGATGATCGCTTAGTTGGTGTTGATATCACCGATGGCAAAAAAGACATCATGTTATTCACAGATGCCGGAAAGGTCGTGCGTTTCCCTGAAGATTTAGTCAGAGCCATGGGCCGAACTGCGCGTGGTGTGCGTGGGGTGAAATTGAAGAAAGGCCAAGTGGTGATTTCTTTGGTGGTGGTTTCTGGTGATGGCTCTATTTTGACAGCCACTGAACGAGGCTACGGTAAACGAACCCGTTTAGATGAATATCCTACCTTTGGTCGTGGCGGGATGGGGGTTATTTCCATTCAGGTAACGGCTAGAAATGGCAAGGTTGTGCGTGCATTACAAGTTGAAGACGCTGATCAAGTCATGCTTATCACGGACCAAGGCACCATGGTACGTTTCCGAGTGAGTGATCTCTCTATCATTGGCCGGAACACACAAGGTGTGCGTCTCATGAACTTAAGTTTGGCTGAAAAAGTAGTCGGGATGCAGCGTATTCAAGAAATCATTGAAGCCGATGTGTTGTCTGACGCTCCAAACAGTGATGTGACTGAGGTGGAAGCGGATTCTTGATATGGCTCGACCTTATTATTTTGGGGCTGGACCTGCAGCATTACCAACACCTGTATTAGAAGAGGTTCAGTCAGAGCTATTAGATTGGCAGGGGACTGGCCTTTCTATTTTAGAGCTTGGTCATCGAACATCGGCCTTTGAAGGGCTGATGTTCGAATTGAACCACTTGTTTAGAGAGTTACTTTCAATTCCCCCAGATTATCATGTGTTATGGATGGGGGGCTCAACGCGAGAACATTTTGGGTTGATTCCACTCCACTTTATTGGGAAAGGACAAACCGCAGGCTATTGGGTCACTGGCATGTGGTCAAAATTAGCGTTTCAAGAAGCACAGCATTTGAAACGGGCGCATTGTATTGCCAGTACAGAAAACACCTTATTTCGAGATAGTCCTGATTCGCAGCTGTGGACATCTGCGAAGAATATGGCCTATGTTTATGTCACGCCGAATGAAACCATTCAAGGGGTGCGCTTTACGCCCTCTTTTGATTGGAGCGATGCGCCGATGGTTGCGGACATGACCTCTTGTCTGTTGACGGAATCCATTGATGTTGCAAACTACGGCTTAATTTTTGCAGGAGCTCAAAAAAACTTAGCCAATGCGGGTTTGTCGGTATTGATTATGTCTCCTGAGATGATGGCGCGCGCAGCGGTCAAAGGGATTCCAACCGCTTTAAATTATCAAGTCACAGCGGCACACCACTCTTTATATGTTACCCCGCCTGTTTTCAACTGCTATGTGATGTTAAAAATGATGCAATGGCTGAAGGCAAACGGTGGAATTGCGAACATGGCTCAGGTGCAGTTAAAAAAAGCCAAGGCCTTGTATGACTATATAGATACCTCGGATTGGTATGAAAACCAAGTGGCTAGGCGGGCAAGATCATGGGTAAATATTCCTTTTAAACTTAAACATCCCGCATTAGAGTCTGAATTTTTAGAACAAGCAGCGTTGAGCGGACTCATTGGCTTAGAAGGACACCGTAGTGTGGGTGGCTTACGAGCTAGTTTATATAATGCTATGCCTTTGTCTGGGGTGGACGCATTGATTGAGTGCATGCAAACGTTTAAAGCTAAAAGGAGCGCCAGATGAAGTCTAGAGCGTTGGATTTATTACCCCCAGTCATTACCATTGATGGTCCAAGCGGAACTGGAAAAGGGACCATTTGTAGTCTGCTTGCAGAGCACTTAGGTTGGCATCAATTAGACAGTGGTGTGATATACCGTGTCTTAGCTTTGGCGATTGAACAAGCGCAACTTGATATGAGTGATATTGCTTTGTTGGCAGACACGGCATTGACCTTAGACTTAACGTTTGGGGAAAAGGGCGCAGTGTTTTTAGGGAAACACGATGTGAGCGCAGAAATCAGAACGGAGCTTTGCGGGCAGATGGCTTCGAAGGTGAGTTCAATCAAAGCAGTCAGAGATGCGCTGCTCGCGCGACAACAGGCTTTCTTAAAGCCACCTGGGTTGGTGACTGATGGGCGAGACATGGGAACCGTGGTCTTTCCGGATGCTCCTATGAAGTTTTTTTTGACTGCAAGTTTACCAGAACGCTCTAGGCGTCGTTTTGAACAGTTGAAAGCACGGGGAATTTGTGTTAGCCTCGCGCAGGTTGTTAGTGAGATAACCGTTAGGGACGAACGGGACCGCTCACGAGCCTTTTCACCCCTGAAACCGGCTAATGACGCGATCGTGATTGACACGACGGCGTTGTCAGTTTCAGAGGTGTTTGCGCTGATGTTGCGAATTATTTCACAACATCAGGGAGTATTGGGGGAGGAAACTGCGTTTTCCTCTAGAGATAAATAAATAATTACGTCTGTTTAAGTGAAGTGGATGAGGCTGATATTAGCCTTAACGAGTTCATTTCCTTGAAGGCGTCTGTAATGAGCAATGAACATGCATGTAGAAAGTTTCAAAGAGATGTTTGAGCAGAGTTTAGTTGGGTTGCATTTGTATCCTGGTGCAATTATTCAAGCAAAAGTAGTTGAGATTGATGACGATTATGTCACGCTCAATGCCGGTTTGAAATCCGAAGGTGTTGTGTCGATTGAAGAATTCAAAGACAAACACGGCGCGGTAGAGGTTAGTGTTGGCGACCTGGTTGAGGTGGCATTAGACTCTGTTGAAGATGGTTTTGGTGAAACAATCCTTTCACGAGAAAAAGCCAAGCGTCAAGAATCGTGGAGAAAATTATCCCGATCTTATGAAAATCGTGAGACTGTTATCGGCCTGATTTCTGGTAAAGTCAAAGGCGGCTTTACGGTTGAAATTAATGGCATACGCGCTTTCTTACCAGGTTCGTTAGTCGATGTTCGACCTGTGCGCGATTCTTCTTATTTAGAAGGGAAAGAATTAGAATTTAAAGTGATTAAAATGGACTTGAAACGCAATAATATTGTCGTTTCTCGTCGCGCAGTGGTTGAAGAAGAAAATAGTGTAGAACGTCAAGCATTGCTCGATTCTTTACATGACGGCCAAGAATTGGTCGGTATCGTCAAAAATCTCACTGACTACGGTGCATTCATTGATTTAGGTGGCATAGACGGCTTGTTACACATTACCGATATTTCTTGGAAACGTGTTAAACATCCAAGCGAAGTATTGTCTGTTGGCTTAGAAATTAAAGTGAAAGTGTTAAGCTTTGACAGCGAGCGTAATCGCGTTTCTTTAGGCATGAAGCAACTTGGAAATGATCCTTGGGTCGATTTAGTTGCGCGTTATCCAATGAACACAAGATTGAAAGGCAAAGTCACCAATATCACTGATTATGGTTGTTTTGTTGAAGTCGAAGAAGGGGTTGAAGGGTTGGTTCATATGTCTGAAATGGATTGGACTAACAAAAACATTCATCCTAGCAAAGTGGTTTCATTAGGTGATGTTGTCGAAGTAATGGTTCTAGAAATCGACGAAGAACGACGACGTATTTCACTGGGCATGAAGCAATGTGTAGGTAATCCTTGGCATCAGTTCGCTTCAAGCCATGCAAAAGGCGAAAAAGTGAAAGGAAAAATCCGATCGATCACTGACTTTGGTATCTTCATTGGATTAGATGGTGAAATTGATGGATTGATTCATGTGTCTGATATCACTTGGGATGATACCGGTGAAGAAGCCGTGAAACAATTTAAGAAAGGTCAAGAAATTGAAGCTGTTATTCTGAGTATTGATGCTGAACGTGAGCGGATTTCTCTAGGATTAAAACAACTTCAAGGTGATGCACTGTCAAATTATGTGGAAGCACATGCTAAGGGCAGTATCGTACAAGGCACCGTGAGTGTTGTTGAAGCTAAGTTAGTGACTGTGATTTTAGCTGACGAAGTGCTGGGTACGATTCGTTCTACCGAGTTGTCTGAAGACCGAGTTGATGATGCGAGCACTCTCTTTAAAGAAGGGGATGCGGTTGAAGCTAAAATACTTGGGGTTGATAAGAAAAACCGTGTGATTAACTTGTCAATCAAGGCCAAAGATGTTGAAGAAGAGGCCGAGGCAATTAAGAAGTATACGAAAGGAAGTTCTTCAGATGCACCTACAACAACATTAGGTGATTTGTTGAAAGAAAAAATGATGAATCGGGACTCAGAGTAACCGTTTCGTCGTTCGGGACTTGAAAAACGTCATCCCGAATGCAGTGAGGGATCTCCTCTCAATTAGCACCGCGCTAGTTTAAGGAGATCCCTCACTGCGTTCGGGATGACGATTTTAGCTCAGGATGACGATTTTAAGGAAAAAGCAGCATGCGCCTAATCATGATTATTGTTTACTTGTTACTGATCACCTTAGGCGTAAGTTTTTCTGTTTTAAATGCCGGTTTAGTTGATATTAATTTATATTTTAAATCATTCTCTTTACCCATGTCTGTTTTGCTGATGATTGTGTTTTCAGTGGGGCTGCTTTGGGGAGTGTTTTTTTTCTCTTTTCGTTATTTTCGTCTTAAATTTGCATATAGTCGGTTAAAAGAACAGCTCATGTTGACTGAGAAAGAGGTCAAGAATCTTCGTTCGATTCCTCTACAGGATCAACATTAAGCGACGTATATTTCCTTTTACCCTATGAAACGAGGTTGGGTATGATGACATTATGGCCTTTGCTTTTACCGGCGGCTGCTTACTCTGGTTGGCTAGCTGCATTTCGTCAATATCGATCAAAAGAAAAAAACCAAGACAATCGATTATCACGTGAATATGTGGTGGGACTCAATTATTTATTGAATGAGCAGCCAGATAAAGCGGTTGATATCTTTATTAAATTATTAGATGTTGACAGTGAAACAGTTGAAACCCATCTTGCTTTAGGAAGTCTTTTTCGCCGCCGCGGAGAAGTGGACCGAGCCATTCGAATTCATCAAAATTTAATTGCAAGGCCTCAACTGAGCTTTGTTGAGCGACGTGAAGCGCTGCTTGCTTTAGGGCAAGATTATATGAGTGCGGGGATGTTTGATCGCGCCGAGCGTATTTTTTTAGAGGTGGTCGATCGATGTGGTGCGACGGAAGTCACTAGTTTACAAGGCCTATTAGATATTTATCAGCAAGAAAAAGCCTGGGAAAGTGCTTTAGATGTGATTAAAAAACTAGAGGTCTCAACGGGTGAAAGCATGCACTGGAAGGCGGCTCATTATTACTGTGAAATTGCGCAACGTGCGTTAAAAGCAAAAGCTTATGACACCGCGCAGATTGCATTGAAACAAGCTATTGCAATTGATAAGCGATCGGTTCGTGCCAGTTTAATGCAAGCGGAGCTAGATATACAAGCCGGTCGATTTAGACAAGCCATTCGAGCCTTAAAAAGAGTACCAGAACAAGATCCTGCCTTTTTAACAGAAGTGATTGACCGTTTAGTGCAGTGTTATCAAGAATTGGATGCCATGGATGAGTGCATCGATTATCTATTAGAGACCCTAGATCGTTACCCTCGTGCCTCGATTATTTTTGTGGTTGCAGATTATTTGCGTCGTGAAAAAGGGGTGGATTTAGCGATTGATTTTGTGTCTGATAAGTTAAATAAACATCCTTCAATTCGGGGGCTGAATCGCCTTATTTGTTGGCACTTAGAGGCGGTTCATGGAAAAGTACGTGATAAACTACAAATGCTGTATGATATTACCAGCAAATTTTTGGAAAATAAGCCCATTTATCGCTGTGGGCAATGTGGTTTTGGGGGTAAACACCTCCATTGGCATTGTCCAAGTTGTAAACAATGGGGTAAAATGAAGCCCGTTCATGGTTTAGAGGGTGATTGATGCTTGAATTTAATCAGGAGTACGTGCGTGATGCAATTTATTGATTTAAAAAAACAATACGAAAGAATGGAAGAAAAAATTCAACATCGTATTCAAACGGTATTGGCGCACGGCCAATATATCATGGGGCCGGAAGTCAAAGAATTAGAAGAAAAATTAGCTCGGTTTGTGGGTGTTAAGCATGCGATTGCAAACGCGTCTGGGACAGATGCATTACTGATGGCGTTGATGTCGCTAGATATTAAACCAGGCGATGAGGTCATCACCAGTGCATTCAGTTTTTTTGCAACAGCAGAAGTTATTTTATTATGTCATGCTGTCCCTGTTTTTGTAGATATTGATCCGCTGACCTATAATCTTTCACCTGAGCAAGTCAAAAAAGCGATCACCGCTAAAACAAAAGCCATCATGCCTGTGAGTTTATATGGTCAATGTGCTGATATGGATGCAATTAATCAAATCGCGGCTGACCATCAACTGGCTGTGATTGAAGATGCGGCACAAAGTTTTGGTGCGGTGTACCAGGGGCGTCGCTCAGGTGCGCTTTCAACGATTGCGTGTACCAGCTTTTTCCCCTCTAAACCACTAGGTGCTTATGGTGATGCCGGTGCTTGTTTTACGGATGATGATTATCTTGCTGAGCGGCTTCGAGAGATTCGGGTCCATGGTCAAAGTGCGCGTTATGTTCATCGAACCCTAGGGTTTACAGGACGCATCGATACTCTTCAGGCAGCTATTTTGCTGGAAAAACTGGATTATTTTGAAGAAGAAACAGAGATGCGACAACAAGTGGCTACGCGGTATGCATCTTTGTTAGACGGAATCGTCAAAACGCCTCATATTATGCCTGGTCATACCTGTATATTTGCTCAATATACCATTGAAGTGTCTCATCGAGATGAGTTTCAGCGCAATATGCAACAACGCGGTATTCCGACAGCAGTGCACTATCCAAGCTTGTTACATGAGCAAGAAGCATTAAAAGACATCCCACAACGGCGGGTTGATTTTCCTGTTGCAAAACGAGCCAGTCAACGCGTGGTGAGTTTGCCTATGCATCCTTACTTAACACAAAGCGAGCAAGAGCAGATTGCAACAGCGGTGGCTGAGTCTATCCATTGCGTGACAGAGAGCGCTTAATTGAAGTTGTCTCCTCTTATTGTTGCGCTCGATGTTGATAACGAGCAGGGGTGTTGGGATTTGGTTGAAAAACTAGACTCTCGCTATTGCGCCGTAAAAATTGGCAGTGAGCTTTTTACGCAGTGTGGGCCTGATGTGGTTCGTCAGTGCATCAAGCGCGGATTTCGGGTGTTTCTGGATTTAAAATTCCACGATATTCCAACGACCGTTGCGCGCGCTGTTAAGGCCGCAGCCGAATTAGGGGTGTGGATGGTGAACGTGCACGCAAGTGGTGGCAAGGCCATGCTGATAGCCGCACGTGAAGCGCTTGAAGCATTTGGGCCTCAGCGCCCGCTACTGATTGGGGTGACTGTTTTGACAAGCCACGATGAGCAGACTTTACATGAAACGGGCGTAGTAAAAAGCCCTGCTGAACAGGTAGAGTGCTTGGCGTCTTTAGTGAACGAAGCAAACTTGGATGGCGTAGTCTGTTCAGGCCTTGAAGTTGCACGCCTCAAGGCTTTGTTTGGCCCTTCTTTTTTGACAGTGACCCCAGGATTACGTTGGCAAGATGGGAAGCAAGACGATCAAGTCAGGACCCTGTCGCCAATGGAAGCAAAACAGCAAGGCGCTGATTATTTGGTGATCGGTCGTTTATTAACACGTCATCCTGATCCTAGACAGTTGTTGGAAGAGATATATAAGCAAGTAGGGTGGACAAAGGAGCCCAGCGTCAAGCCTTACAGATGACGGAGATCTTCACAGGCGACGTGTCCACCGGTGACTCGGAGCCTCTTGAGAACGAGGGCTAGCAAGCTCCGAGCCACCGGTGGACACGTCGCCTAAGGGGTTCGAAAAACCTGCAGGATCAACGTGAGGCTCCTTTGTCCACCCTACGGCGACCGTGCAGTGACCGTGCAGTGGACCGTGCAGTGACCGTGCAGTGACCGTGCGGTGACCGTGCAGTGACCGTGCAGTGACCGTGCGGCGACCGTGCGGCGACCGTGCAGTGACCGTGCAGTGACCGTGCAGTGACCGTGCAGTGACCGTGCAGTGACCGTGCAGTGACCGTGCGGCGACCGTGCGGCGACCGTGCAGTGACCGTGCAGTGACCGGACAAAACCCCGACTGCGATCCCATATTTTTATAGGCCACACAACATGAATGAATCGCAAAACCATTGTTTAGCACTGATGGATATTGACAGGTGGGTCCGTCGAGACAAGCCCGTTCGCTCACCACGAATTTGTGTTTTAATTGCAGACGGGTGTTCATTGCCTTTAAATCACGCAGAAAATCGCCTACTGAACGCAATTTTGCATGGGGTTGGGATAGAAAAAAAACAAGTTGAGTTGATTGATCAATGGCAGCAAGCAAAGGCAGCCTCATTGGTTTTGGTGTTTGGTCACCAGATTGCACCACCTGCTCATCTCTTGCCGCAGTTAGAAAAAACAGTCATGATGGATGGCTTGACTGAGGTATTGTCGCACCCGATTAAGAAAAAACAGCTGTATTTATCGTTATTGAAACGGAGCCAGGCATAAGGAATAGCCATGATAAAACGGATTTTAACGCACCTAGCTTTTTTTTTGGTTTTAATCGGTTGTCAAAGTGCAGCAGCAACCACGACGGGACAACTGTTTAATATCCAAGGTACTGGCGTTCTAGGCGGTACGGCAGAAATCACCCTGTGTCTGAATGCAAAAGGCATTCTATCTTGCCAAAACTATACGGTTCAGAATAAATACCTCATGATAACGGCTACGGCACCGCATCAAGTTTATCCCTATGCGGGGATTAAAGTGAATACGCTACCCTATATCGCACTGGATACAACTTGCACCAATCTTCCGAATGGATTTTGTATGTTTTCGGTAGACAGTCAAACACCGGTGACCATCACCATTACCACGACAACAGTGACGATGGCCGCCACACCCTCAACTTATACTGAAGTGGGGGTCGCCTACTCACAAACCAATGTGGCGAGTGGTGGTACGATGCCTTATACCTATACTCAGACCGCAGGTGCAGTTCCTGCAGGAACCACCTTGAATGCATCTACAGGATTGGTTTCTGGGGTGCCGACAACGGCTGGAGGCTTTAGTTATACTATTACAGCGACAGATGCTCAGGGTTTAACAGCCGAAGCATTGAGCAGTGGGACAATTGCAAGTGCACTGAGTACAAGCGCTCCTAGTTATCAAACCGTTTTTTCAGGAGAAACTGCCACTTTTTCGACCACAGCTTCTGGGGGAACGCCATCCTACACTTATCAATGGCAGGTCAATACAGGGAGTGGTTTCGCGAATGTGACCACAGGAACCGGTGGACAAACATCAACTTACACTACAGCAGCACTGAGCTCTGCAAATAATGGCAATATATATCGAGTTATTGTAACTGATGCCGCCACTGCATCCGTCACTAGTAGTGGTGCGACGTTGACTGTGAACAGTATATGGACGCTTATGAATATTGACGGTAGTTCAGATCTGGCTTCCGTCTCTTGTCCAACCCCTACATTTTGTATGGCTGTTGATACCGCAGGTCATGCCTTTGCTTATAATGGAACAACCTGGAGTGCTGCCGGGACTATTGCAGTTGCGGCGCTTCATCACGTTAATTCAGTATCTTGTGCAAGCCCCACCTATTGTTGGGCAGTAGATAGCAATGGTGTTGGGTCTCTTTATACGGGAACAACCTGGGTTCCAACAGTGATTCAATCAGGTAATTCCTTAACTGCAGTTTCTTGTCCGACGACTTCATTCTGTATGGCTGTAGACGGCACTACATCTGGAATCGTTTGGACATTGAGCGGGGGTACCTGGACCAATATCTATTCGCTAGCTAATTCATTAACATCTGTTTCTTGTACAAGTTCTTCATTTTGTATGGTGGTAGACAATAATGGGAATGCTGATCGTTTTGATGGAACCACTTGGACGCTATTTTCTAGAGTTAGCGCAAATCAATTGACTTCCGTATCTTGTACGCCTAATAGTAGTTCATCTTGTATGGCGGTAGACGATAGTGGTGATGCTTATCGTTATAACGGGAGCAGTTGGAGTCCATTTAATCCTGATGGTAGCACCGCACTCACCTCAGTCTCTTGCCTAGGTAGTGCATTCTGCATGGCAGTAGACGCTGCAGGTGGCGCCTTGAGTTATAATGGCGCCAGCTGGAGTTCGGTGACGAGTGTTGATTCGGGGCATGCATTTAACGCGGTTTCGTGCCCAACGAGCTCGTTTTGTGCCGCGGTGGATAATAGCGGTAATGCATGGATGTATCATGCAGTTGCGGCCAATGTGGTGGTTGCTAATCTAGGGACTGGTTCTGCCCCTTACAACAACCCTTATGCACTGACATTTGCTGTAACAGATAATGGGAATGTGAGTCCAACTTATGAGGTGACTGGATTAAGTACGCCATCAAATGTGTTTATAGATGGGAATAATAATCTTTGGGTCGTCCAATCGGTGACAGGTACAGTGTATCGCTTTCCGGCCAGTACAGTTGGTTCAAGCAGCGCCTCTGTCACATTGACGTCATCTGCCGTAACGGGTGTTGCGACAGATTTTAGCGGCAATATCTATGTTTCAGCGTCTAATAACGCGATACACATTTATCCTGAGACCTATCAAGCGCCAGGGGTGTACACTACTCCGGCACCGACCACAACCATCTCGGGAGCGAGTACGGGTTTGGACTTTCCGAGTGCGTTAGTCCTTGATAGCAGTAATAATATTTGGGTGACCAATCTGGGTGGTGATTCTGTTGAAGAGTTTGCGGCGGGGGGAGCAGGGGGTGATATATCACCGACTATCACCATTTCCGGTTCTAATACGCAACTTCGTTTTCCTCAAGGCCTCTTCGTCGATACCTCAGGAAATGTCTGGGTAACGGGTTCAAACAATAAGATTTTAGTGTTTGAAGGCAGTTCACTGAGTCCTGGGAATAATAATATTCCACCGAGTTGTATCATTAGGGGCAGAGACATTCACAATGTCAATGGCATTGCCCTAGATTCACAAGGAAATATCTATCAGGCGATTTTTTCACTAGGCCAAGGGGCGGTCAATATATTTGCACCCGTGGCTGCAAACTGTGGCACTGCAGTTGTGACAGCGACACGCAGCATTACAGGATCTAATACACTCATAGGCGGTGCCTTTGGGCTCGCACTTAGCTACGTCTTCTAAAAGTAGGGTGGATTAGGGCCGCCAGGCCCGTAATCCACCTTTGAACTCTGGTTTTTAAAATACCCTGCATAGCGGTGAAAGCTCTGGATTTTGCATCTTCTCGCTTGGCAAATAAAACGTTTGTTCTAGCGCAAATTGTCCCTGTAATGCCGCATGCGAGACTACATCAGTGAACACAATCCAGCTGCTTTGCGCCGGAAACGCCACTTTGGTTTTAGCCACACTGGCTTGGTAAGCATCATCGAGTTTCATACTGTCATGGAGATGCAACATGCGATGATCATATTCGCTGCGTTTTGATTTGGTTAGGCGCAACTGATGCATCAGGGTTGCTAAAAGCGGGTGATAGGGCGGAATATGATGTTTAAACTGCGAAATGACGTGATCAAAATTTTCACCTAGGTGCCATGTGCGAGCCAGCCCCTCGGGATGAATGTTACTGAATACGCGTAAAATGCGTTTACCTTGCAAGGGGGTAGAAGGAAACGCATCGACATGTAATCTTGTATCGTCTTTGCGCTTTGAACTGTGTCGACCTTGAATTTGCGCTGGGCGAAAGCTAGTGCGTCCCACTTCGAGGTGAGGTGTATAGTCAGGAAAAAACGTATTAACCCATTGACTAGATTGATGATAAAAGCGGTTAAGCAAGCTTTTAAGGACGGGGAGTAAGCTCGGATCTAGTTGTTTAGCACCACCAATACCCAAACGAAGGGGGTGTGCGCTGATATTTTTGTGACTGCCATCTAGAATGGCAGGATTAAACAGCGGTTGTTCGGCGGGAAGAACGTCAAAAGACAAGTCGGGACAAAAAATAACTTGCCCGTGTTCAAGACGGCTTGTGAGTGTTGAGTCAGCGGGTTCATGAAGGGCCGTGGGCGCGACCGGATGGGCGTAAAGTGCGTCTTGCATGTGCTTTTCTTTGGTGTTGATGAAACAGGGGCTTAGTTTGCCATGTCGATTTTTGTTTGTCACTTGATCTTCTTTTTTAAACCGGTAGAATAATCCCGGATCCTACTAGGGCCGTTAGCTCAGTTGGTAGAGCAGGTGGCTCTTAACCACTGTGTCACAAGTTCGAATCTTGTACGGCCCACCAATCCCAGTAAGGGTTTTAGCCTGGTCCTGTGGCATTAAAACTAGCCTACTGTGGCAAAAACGTGTCATTGACATGCTCCGCCGCACTTTTTAGGTGATCACTTGAGAGGTGTGCATAGCGCAAAACCGTCTCATAATTTGATATAGAGATCCCTCTCGCTAGCATCTTGAAAGATATTAAAGATACATTTAAACCCTATAAAACAAACTCGCAACTTTGGCGTGATCTTTTTAAGCAACCGTTTTATGGGTTAGGGAATACCATAAGAGGTGTTGTGGGTCTTGTGCTTTCGCCCTTTATATTTTTGGCAGCCATCATTTCAATCCCTTTTGTAAAGGATAAAACTCACTTATTCAAATTCGCTGGATTAACGTTTGCAGCTTCTGCGTTTGCTATCTTTCGTGGGATAACCCAAATAGCAGCAACACCGCTGACTTGGCTCCGTATACCGTTGCGTGCTTTAATTACATACTTCAAGGGAAGACCCAATATCGAAGATAATAAAGGTTTGCTCGAGGTGCAAGGTTTTGCCGCGCTAGGGGTTGATATAGCGAAAGATGTTTTAGAGATAAAATGGTACAAATCTGTGTTGCGTGGACAAAGGCACAATTTGAGCTTAGATGAGGTATCTGCATTACCGCTCGTGAGGAGGGGTTATAATGATTCATCAACGATGACTGGATGCCGCTGAGTATGGTTACGAAAAGTTTAGGTATGCTGCTATACCCCAATTAAATACATATATTAAACATAAAGAGTTTATAATCATCACTGGATGACATCATGGCCCTGACTAAAGAGCAACTTAAAAGAGTACTTGAGTATAAGGCTTTCCAAACTTATAACCTCCTGCAAAAGCTAGCATTTGAGAAGGCATTAGAGGAAAGCGGGTTGGGGATGGCTCAAATAGAAATCTTGTTTGGGGATAAGGTAAGCGAGGGCGAAGGCATTATTCACGAGTTGGTCCTTGCTAGCCAAGATGATGACACCGCGGCAGCGCAACTGGGTAAGCTTGTCGCAAATTCCAGTGAGAGTCTCTATGAGGGATATCCTTCTAGACCTATTCTTGAAAATACGCTGAGGCGACTTGGTCCTGATAACCCAGAAATAGAATTGAGGACAATTGAGTTGATTAAAACCCATATCCAGATATGCAAGGCACGGGTGATTATATACCAAGTTTCTCCTCTGATGAGCCCTGGATTGGCCCAGCGGCCAGAATATCGTGATTTTGGTCATGTGGATCGTTCACATCCACCCGCCACTTACATGTATTCTATAGGCGTGCATGGAGGCTTGGAGATACAGCAGCGCCCCTCTCTCGCTCCTGGAGCCCACCCAGATCTTGCACAGACGACGCACCTCCTCATTAGGGACCGTGAGACCTCGCTCCCTCAGCTAGTTGGTGCGATATTTCAGCAGCATGGGTTCTTCTCAATAGAGAATCAATTTCAAACGGCAGAAGTTCCGCAACATCTATCTGCTTCAGAGGAGTCTCAAGCACCACGATCTCCTTCCTGAACCCTTTAAAAATCAGTGCATTGATGCGGGCCGAGCAGTGTGTAACAAAACTTCAGGAATGTTCCCTAGTAATTCTGATTCCACACGGCACGTTTCGCTGAGCAACGTGGGTCTATTTAATTCGCGCATGCAAGCGGCTAGAATAGAGAAACAGCGTCCGCATTCGACAGCACGTGCTCCAAGTTTACTTTGAAATCGCTTTAATGCGTCTGAGGCGGTCTTGGCTGCAGCTTCATATTGTCGCTCTTCTAGTAAAACTAAACTGGCTTGATAGAGAGCCAATGGGTTTTCTTCAGTAGCAAATAATGTCATGGCAGGTGCGGCACTGGCTTTAACGGTTACGCCAAATCGTGCATCGCTTAATATCGAGTGTAGACAGTTGAGCATATTTTCTTTATGTGTTGTTAAGAATGGCGCAAGTTTTTGTCGTACCTCGACATATAAACTCTCCACTCGTTCAGCAACATCCGTACAAGTTTCATCTCTTCGTAAATCTTGCAGCTGCGTATAAAATCTCGCCCAAATGTCTTGTAGGTGATAAGTGTAAGCGCCGATAAAGTGATTTACAAATCCCGTCCAATCGGGATTGGTTTGTGCTTGCAATATTCGAGCTTGCGCTCGCAGTTCTGGGATGAAATTGTCGTCTATTGAGTCAATTTCTATCGGCTCACGCAGCATTTGTCGACAGAGCTCGGTTAATTCGGATTGAATATCCACGGAGTCCGTCAGTGAGAACATGATTTTCATTTCTTGAAAAAATAGGTGTTGTTTGGCAAAGAAAAGTGCTTCCATCTTAACATAGTGCATCCGAGCTTCAGATTTGCGAATAATTTTTTGCGTGCGTAATATATAGAGCTTGTCGATGATATCGTCGCCATCCATCAGCTCCACTCCTCGCAACAGCTTCTTAATATGATCATCTTCAGCACACAAATACATCGCCCAAGAACCACTTTGACCTTGCCGGCTGGCGCGACCAAAGCCTTGCTCTTCTACGCGCAGATTATTGGGAAAAAATGTAAAGACCACATGCAAGCCACCATTGGCCTTACTCTCAGGTGATAAAATGATATCGGTACCGCGGCCGGCGGTATTTGTTGCCACCGTTATCATTTTCGCCTCTCCTGCTCGTGAGATCAGATAGTCCTCATTTTCTTGTTGCATTTCATTTAACAGTTGATGCCTCATGCTTTTACTAGCGAGAAATTCACTAAAGGCTTTTGAAGACGCAACGGTCTTAAATAAGACTAAAACGGGACGTCCTGCTTGCTGAGTTTTTAAAATGTCGGCCAAAATTGTTTCGTAATGCGCAGGTGTATCCGCATCAAATTTTGCCGGTAGTGCTTGTCGATGACAGGGGAAATGGGGAGGTACATCAAACGCATCAACGTGGTAGATATTCAATATTTCTGCACGCTCGGCTGGTTCGCCCATTGTCCCTGTTAAACCATAAATCAAACGATAATCATTGAAGAAATTCGCGTGGGTTAGGGAGGTCGCTGTCATTGATTCGCTTTTTGGTTTGAAACCATGCTTCTCTTCAACCAATTGATGCACCCCAGCGCTCCAACGTTGACCTACACTGGCCCGACCCGTATTATCATAATCCATGATCACAACTTGTTTTTCAGTTGAGCCATCATCATTGCGGGCGAGTTTAATGACATAATGAATATTTTCATGGGTTTTAAACAAAGCTTCTCTAGTACTATCGAGGAGTTTCAATAACCGTCCATCAGAGAGCCCATGAACGACTTCTTGGTATTTCTCATCCTCTAGTGTGAGCAATTGATGCCGTAACAGTGGCAAATGAAGATGAGTTGGTTTTTGCTCTTTAGATAGATGTAGCTTGCCAAAAGCCAATAACGGCGCGTATATCCACTCAATATGTTCATGCGATGGAATAGCCAGACGGGCAGAACTAGACGCTGTATCTAAAAATAGATTATCGGCTTCATCTACGATGACAGCGTCGGCCGTGCGTGGGACAAGTTGGCCTTCTTTTAAAGAGAACCTGAATTTACGGTTATAAATACCATCCCGCATATGAGCAAATTCAAAATCGGTGTTTTTGCCATAAAGGATTTGTGCATGAAAGTGCTCTTTTTTTAGCTCTTTACCGCTATAACAGATGTGCGATGAAGTTAAACCTAATGCGGTAAAAAAAGGCGCGTATTTTTCTTGATCGCGTATGGATAAATAGCCGGAGGAGGTAATGACATCGACAAAATGCCCTTGCGCTGCAACAAAGGCTGCCAGCATGGCGATAATGGTTGATTTGCCTTCACCGGTTTTAATTTGCGCGATACGCCCTTTTAATTTCTCAGGTGTTTCTAATAAAGCGAGCAGTGATAACAGCTGAGTATCATAAGGGGCAATTTTAAAATGTTTACGCACCATTTCGGTGATTAAATACAAGGTGGTGTATTTATCATGACGGTATAAAGACACCTTAATTTTATCTTTAGGCAGGCGCCCAAATGCACGACCTGCTGCTTGAATCTTAAGATATTCATCTTTTATCTTATCTAATTCAGGTGCTGATAGCGGGGTGTGAACAATCTCACTTGTTTGCGAAAATGCTGCCATGACTGCATCAATATCGCGTTGAGGATATTTCTTTTCTAGGTATGCTGCGTGTGCTGTTCTGAGCACATCAAGTAAGTGTACCAAGTTTAGCGTGGAGTGATGTAGATATTCTGCCATCACGGTTTGAGAGATGGGCTCAGATTGCAACTCGACTAACAACTGGCAACATTCCAAATAATTTTTAAGCGTCCTTTGAGGTAAGTCGACCTTCAAAGTGAATAATTTATAAAATAGCTCAATGCCTAACGTTTCTTTGATATGGATAGACAAGGTAATAAGTTGCGGCAATTCGTAATCTTCGAAAGGGTTGGCAATGGCCTTCAGGGCGCATTGTGCGAGAAGCAATTGATGATGTTTGGCTAATTTTTGAGAACTCACTTCAGCTAAATGTGTGCAAAATAAATCCCATTGTTGATACCGTCTAACTCTCTCTGTAGGGGCTTGAATTCTATCGTCGGTAACACCCATCGCTTTATCAGATAATCCAGTGACGGGTTCTCCTAGCGCTTGCTCTCCCGTTTCTGCACCACATTCCAGTTCAATATCCCTGGTTAGCCTGGCGCGTGATAGGGCGGAAAATGTTTCAAAATCACTGCACTCCGATAATTCCTTTTTGCTTGGAACAGTGATTTCACCGTTACACAGCATTGCTTTTGCAACAAAGGGCAGTTGTAAAGAAAACCCTCTTTCGATTTGAGCCAGCGGTGGCAATCGATCGATTGAGCGCGCTTGCAAGCTCTTGTTTCTCGCCTTTGTCAACGCCGTTAAGACGCTAGCAAAATAATGATTATCTCGATCTTGGTACGACATTAAGTGAGTAGGTGGTTTGGCTAAGTGTGGAATCAGTTGCTCAGTGGTCACGAGCTCACAAAATAAATTAAATTGCTGTAACGCCTGATTAAATGCTTGGACATCGACCAATCTTGAAATTGGTTTGAAATAACATTCACACCAGTCCCATACGATCGGGGGCGCGTCATTGATCAAGGAGAGCAAAAACGGCGTTTTTAAAAAATCTGTTTTAAGATGTAAATCACTTAGCGGGAGTTGGATAAAAAATAAGGTATGAATACGGTCAAGACCTTCATGCTTATGAATCTTAGCAAACCACGCCGACCATTCTACTTCATATGCTTCATAGTGCTCTGGTAATAGCCTCTCTAAACCATGTATAAAAGCAGCCTGTACGGTGACTGGTAATGTTCTGAGTTCAATAGGAAGTTGATACTCGTCATCAATAAGGGGCATATTAGGCCTGCATCGTTTGGGTAGAGGTTAGCGATCCATCTATGGGTATTGCCCGTCCTATGGCTGGTGGTGGCATTAAGCGAAACCGTCCCGTCACTGCCATGAGTGCTGGTGGGTGTAGATATTCATCAATCATGCCCACTATTTCGAGTTTACCGTTATCCTGGGCAATCTGTTTTGCTGTTTTTCCTTGAGTATTCTCTAACGTTAAATCAGGTTGATGACGCAAGAGTGCACTCACGGCACCAACCTGGCCGTTTTTACAGGCCAGGTGCATTGCGCTCATCCCTGCATTATTTTGTTCATTGACGGGTGCTTGATACTTCATCAACAAATCGATGATGGCAACATGGCCATTTTCGCTGGCAAAATGCAATGCTGTAAAACCAGCCTTATCTTTGAGAAAGACGGAAATGCCTTGTATTAATAGCAACCGCGTCGCCGTCACTGCATTTTCGAGAGCACTAAAATGCAAAGCAGTTAGATTATCTTTTGAGGTGGCGTTAATATTAACGTCGCTGGAAAGGAGCTCCATTAACACATCCGTGTTGTCGAAGCGCGCAGCGGCAAACAATAGTTTGTTGTCATGTTTTGATGAATAATAATGGGGTGATTCTTGCAGGACCCGAACTAATTCCGAATTTTTGCTGGCGACTGCATGTTCAAAAACAGTGTCGCCGTCAGCATCTTCTTGCTCCAGAAAGGCCCCCAGACGAATGAGTTTAATGACCGCATCTATCTTGCCATGCGCAGCAGCAATGTGGAGCGGAGAGGATCTGAGGTCCTGACCAGGGGTATCACTTGAAGCGGTCAGAGGTTTGTTGATATTGCAGCCCTGGTTCACTAAAAACTCAATCACCTCTGTTTGCCCCTCCATGGCAGCGGTATGTAACGCACTATAACCATTAACGGACTGTTCCGTTCCACTGACGCCTATCAATCGCATGACGGGTAACAGTCCAAATTTTGCCGCTTGGTGAAATGGCGTCATCCCCGCACGATTCGCGCGATGTTTATCACGCATTAAAGGTAGGAGGCAAAGCGCGCAGGGTAATGATTTGGTAGCAATGGCATAATGTAAGGCGCTATTGCCTTCGTTATCCACGAGCAGAGGATCAGCCCCATGCGCTAACAAAACCCTCATGAGGTATACATTACCAGCCATAGCCGCGCAGATTAAGGGGGTTTGTTGTTTGTTGTTTCTACCATTGATGGGATATTTATCCATCATTTTCATGACAAGATCGTATTGATCTTTCATGATGGCTTCATGGAAAGGATGAAACTGTTGCTGATCTAGTGCTTCAGTGTTGTTCGCATGCGCAGCAATTTTTAGAAAAAACTGCTGACGGCCATTATGCAAGGCAATATCAGCGACTGTAAATTTACCTATCACAGGATCATTGACAAGGACGCTTAACGACTCAGGAAAATAGGTCATCCATAAATCCAGCTTAGCGCAGGCATCTTCTTCATCTGTTGAACGTAGCACGGTGAAGATCACATTATTCATGACACCCTGGTAATCGGCGGGGTTGATATTCGCCTCTTTAATGTGCAGGAGAAGCTTCTCAAGTTGTGAGCGCGGTGAATCATCATCCCAATCGCCCGCGCTGTCTTTGATGAGAAAGAGCGCTGGCATATGTGCAAACAAGTCGGCCAGAAGGTATCTGCCCTCAGGGGTTGATCGATAGGCGCAGATGAGTTGTGGATATTGTTTTAATAGAAAGTACAGATCATCCAAAATGCCGTGTTTGAGTAATCGCGCTGCTTGCGTACAAACTTGTTCAATATTCTCGAATTGAGAATCGTTATGGCGTTGCAGTTCAATTTTAAGTGCCGCCTGGGTTTTTAGTGAGGTCGTATTGTCTGTTAATCGTGCAGAGGTGCCTTCAGTATCCGCTTGATAATTGAGTTTTCTTAATACACGTGCAATGGGATCTGACGGTTTTTGTTGTAGAAATTGCCACAAATCCGCGGGCCACTCTTCTTCCCTTGTTAATTTCAATAGCTGCTCCAGCAGATATGCATCCTCTTGCTGAATGGCAATATGATACGATGTACGGCCTGATTTGTTTTTTAACGTTGGCGTTGCGCCATATCGGAGTAATGCTTCCACGAATTTAGCGCAGCCAAATTTGACGGCAAGATGAATGGCAGTATTTTGATGGCTATCCATAGAGGCATTAATGTGACTCACTTTAGTCATCACTTGTTCTAAAATCTCAACATCTTGGCTATAGAGTGCGGCCAGTAAAATGTTTTCGCGTGCGACGTCGTCAGCGGTGAGCGAATTCAATACTAGCGTTAAGGTATGTTTAGCGCTGTTCAGTGCGGCTAAATAGCCAAGTGATTGACCTGCATCATGGCCAGATTGAATGGTGCCCTCTGACGATTCGTGGTCACGTAACCAAGCTCGTACAAAGCCCATTGCATCATTCATCACGGCAAAATGAATGAGTTCATAGCCCTCTTTGCTGGTTTTAAAGAGCGCATTCTTTTTGATGAGTTCATCAACTATCAAAAAATGTCCATTTTGTGCGGCGAGTGCTAATAAACTTGATCCATCAAATAGGACATTGAGTTTAAGAAACCACTCGGTTTGCAGGATGCGAAGAAAGCGAATTTCATCCCCATTTCTGAGCAGATAATAAAAATAATGATGGCCATGTTGGTCGAGCAAACAGGGATCTTCGCCGCGTTTGATGAGTTCATCGGCAACATAGCTAAGCCCATACTGTGCTGCCTGCAGTGAGGCGGTTTGCTGATATTGATTAACGCGATTGATTTTCGATTTTTTGGCTAGCAGCAGGGCTAGATCCGGTTCTCCACCTCGTATGGCCGTTGTTAACGCTGTTTCGTTTTCTTGATCTTCTGCGTCAACATTGGCGCCATGAGCCAGCAAATAGTTAACCATCGCCACTTGACCATGTTCTGTGGCAATGTGTAGCGCTGTTTTTTTAGATTCCAAAGGAAAGTCTACCGCGATACCACCGCTTAACATGGCCTCAACAAGATCGATTTGTCCGGCTTTTACCGCACAATGGAAGGCCGTAAAGCCATCTGACTTTCGCTGTAAATCACATCTTGCCCCTTTTTCAATTAAGCGTCGTGCGACCTCAAACAATTTCATCTCAATGCTCAAATGCAGCGCCGTCATATGGTTATCTAATTGCAAATTCACATCGGTCATTGCGTCTAGGATCGCAAGTGCTATCTCATTAAAGTTATTTTGGATGGCCATGTACAACGCAAATAATCCATTGGGTTGGCGCGTATGGACTTCGGCAGCATGGCTTAATAAGCACTGAATAACGTCAAAGTTGCCGTGCATAGCGGCAAGCATGAGCGGGGTGGAGCCATCTTCAGTGATCGCATTGAGTAAACTGCTGTCTTGGGTGAGTAAATAGTTGATAGCCTCGACTTGTCCTAGCAACACTGCACTATGGATACACAACTGTCCATAGTCGTTGCGAAGCTGCAGTTGACTCCTATCCCTTTCTATTAGTTGTTGAAGTAGACCTAGATCACCAACAGCAAAATGAACCAGCCTTGCTCCCGTCTCATCTAATGGTTGCAGAAAAGCTGTTGGTGGCAGCGTTTCTGGTGTAGTCGATAAGGTTAGGAGTTGCTCTTCCACTTGCAATGGCTGAACAACTGGGTGCATATCATCAGTTAAGCGAAAATCTAGCGTATCGGTGAGCGAACGATCTTCTACGCGCATTTTGAAAACGGCGTACTCTGATCCGGCAATATGAGCGGTAGAAAATGTTTCCGACTCTGCGCTACAAGCACCAAAGGCTTGCATGGCAAAATTTTCACCATCGACGATAGGCATACTTCGCATATTAGGTAGTGCCATTCCGCAGCCGCCAACTACCTTAAACTGCTTACCGCCTGTGATCTGCGTTGAATCAGTAGTGAAGGTTGAATGTAAATATTTTTTAGACGAATTAAGCAGCGTTAAAGATGATTTATCAGAAAAAAAGCCACTAAAATCACTGACCTTATCATCAATATGTTGCAAAGCATTTTCATAAGTCACAAGCATCAGAGAAAGAAGTGTAGCGCGCAGCTTATCATCAATAATGAGTTGCTTTGTTGTCTTGATAAAAGCCTCGAGTTCAGCTCGCTGTTCTTCAATTTCTTGTTGAAATTCCGCCTTTCTTTCTGCAGGAATCAAGGCAACTTGTGCAGCAAAAGCCTCGCGATTTCCTTTTACCATCTCCCTTATTTCTTCTGCTATTGCTGTTTTGCATTGATGGCTTAGCGCGCCTAAAAGAGTCTTTGGCACGTTTTCTGGAGTACTCGCAGCATCGTCACTCAAAGCGGGTTCGGCTTCGTCCCAGTCTGCATGAATGCTTGCTTCCAACTGTTCAAACATCTGCTCTGCCTTTCGTCGCAATGATGCACCAAAGCCCGACAAGCATAATATTTTAGATTCTCTCCATAATTTATCTTGGATCTGCGCCCTCATCTGCTCGCGGAGTTTGGTAAAGTCCTCTAAAAGTCTGGAAATTTGCTCGGCAGGTGGCAGCGCGAGATAAATTTCTTTGTCAGGAAGAAACTTGACGATCTGGGATACAATCCTAGCAATTGCTTTCTTTTGTCGCTGTATATCATTGATGATATAACTTCGAATGCCATCGGCATAGATTTCAATCTCATCATCATTCACCGTATGGTCTTCATGATCTTGCAGTAATGGCATTAACTTTGCACTGATGATGGGCGCTAGTGCTTTTTTAATGTGGTTATCCAATTCATCTGAATAAAAACCGAAGGGTTTTGTCAGCATGTCCTTTAATATATGATTCGTTGTTGTCAAAGAACTATCCGCTTGTTCAGCGCGAGCCATTTCTTCAAACACATCTTCAAAATAGACCTCAAGCGGATAAAACTTTGTATATCTGATAGGAATGGGTGGCAACGCTTTGGGGAATTCATAAGCGTCAACAATAGGTGCTTGTTCTAGGGTGGGGACTTTACCCATTTTATCCAGTGTCATGTAGAAATAACAGAGAAAATTGATAACACCCAACATTTGAAATAGATCGCGACAAAAAGGCAGTTTCGGCATTTTTTGTTTTATTTCTTCAGCATACTGGGCATAACACGTTTTAATGCTGCTGAAATTATCAGGATATTTTCCATGTTCAGCATGATAACGATCCAGATAGGCTTGGTAAGCTGGGTTAATGTCAACGCTGTATTCCACGTCGAATATTGGATCAGCCACGAGGATATTTTCATAGCGCTTGATTTGACCTTGGCGAGAAATGATGCGGTAGGATGTTTCGTAGGGAGAGGTAAACTCACCGTTTGCTATTTCTTCTTCTTTGATACCATGTCGGCTCATTAACTCCCTCAACGAGGTATAATGCACTTCTTTACAATTCGCTTTACAGAATGCTTTTAGGTCGGTCACAAATGTCTTTAAATTGGCCTCGTTGCAATCGAAACCCTCTGGCCAATGTTTTAAGAAGTCTTCATCACGATAAACGCCACCGTTTAAAAATCCTTTCATAAAGTAATCGAGCAGGCCAATCACTTTACCCACTAACGTGTGTTGGAATGCGGGATGAATCACCGGGTACAAATAGCCACTTGAATTAAAATGCAAGCTAAAAAATGGCAAGGTTTTGTGTTTAAAAAACGCATTAGCCAGTTCACGGCTAATTTGTTTGAGTTGTGCGGTGGTGAACGGAAGACGGCCTTCTTCTATAGGCAGACAAATCACATAGTCTTCAGCCCACGCATGGGCTCGGCTATCAATAAGGTCAACGATGGTGGCTACTTTCGTAGCTACTCCGCCAATTTCGCCCATTCCCCAACCCGTATAAATAGAGGCAAAAGGATGATAGCCGTTGTAGCTTGAGCCTAGCCCTGTTGCACGAAGAAGGCTGCTGAAACCCGATGCGTATGTTGAACCTAGGCCGTTATAGGCCAAGGAATGAATTTTTAAATAAAGAGAAGAATCGACATTTTTAAACCCACTCGGAAGTTGCCAAAGCATGTTTTTATAATGATTTTGCACATCCCGATTTGCCATTTGGTAGGATTGCGTTAGTGTGCTGTAAAAGAAATTAGACGTCGTCGTGGTAGGTTGGCGGCCGAACGCCTTCAGAGCTTCAGTGCGCTGGCGGAAAGCAATGTCCGATGCACTCCAGGAGGCCCTCAGATCCATCATGCTTCTAGACAAAGTATTCATCGGGCTAGGTCTTGGTGCATAAGAGACAGGTTGTGATGGAAGAACAGGCATGAGATGGTGAATGGGGCGCGCGGGGTTAAGTGCCCGTTCGCGTACCATGGACGCGGCGGTGTCTCGGTCAAGTTGTATGATTCTTTGTACGCGGCTAGCAGCTTCTTGCATTCGAGTGACAACTTCATGTCCAAATCTTTGCATTGGGATAAACACCGTATCAACTGCGAGTCTCGCTAATCCTATGCTGTGACGCGTTCGGTTCTCTTGATATATATTGACAGCCTCAGCGTAGCCAGCCTTCCGAAACGTCGTTTCCACAAATTCTTTTAAATGATCGCCACGTGGCTTATAGTGGCCAGAATTATTATTGATCTGGATAATTTTCCCAGCCTGAACCCATATCTCGCCGGCACCGTAGACAGGAGCGCCGTGGGCCATGTCATGATGGTGGCGCTGCATATCCTGAAATTCCATTGGTCCCGAATCTCCCATCGGATGGACTCTTGTTACCGCACTCGGATATTCGTCGGAACCAATGGTTAAGCCATCCCTGGTGATAACATAGTAAAGTCGTTCAGGTGAAACGCCTATGGCTCTGACGTCAGCAACTGTTGTGGGGCAATCGGGAGGACAAGCAGGAGGTTTAGGTACGAAATCTCTTTTGGTATTCCAAAACTTAGGTAAGACTGTGGCAGCTTCTTGAATATGTGCTTGTACAGCCTGCGTGGCGGCATCGGGTTGTGGCGCTGGAGTTGAAGGCGTTGCAGGTTTTGGATGAAACATAGTTGTCCTACCAAGTAAATGATTGACCCAATGAAATGGAGTAAATTTAATTGACATGTTCTATTTTAGATCGACGCACGGAAGTCTACTCGAGTATATTGTCTAATTCAACCCTAATGTGCACGCGCCATTGCATTAGATGATGATTGTGTTGAGTTTCAATTTCAAAATGGTCGAACGCTGGGTGAGGTTCTTATCAAATTTTTAATCAAATATTCGAGCCAGGTTAGTGGAGATGCCTCATTTCAACAACTTTTTGTCCTATATTGGTGTAAGAGACGGGCGGAAAATCAAATAAGCAAGTGTCAACACCCCGACAGCCCCAGACTTATTTTTTTACCTATAGCCAATGCTAATTCATCTTTCCATGGTTTTGTGATGACTTGCATGCCTAGAGGCAATTGTTTCTGATTCCATCCACAAGGAACTACGACTACCGGGCACTCTGTTAATGTAAGGCTTCCAGTATAACGAATAAGTGACCAAACTGCATCAGGCTTAATGGTTGCTCCATGTGGTAATGCACACTGGGGTGAAACAGGACACAACAAGACATCATACGTTTGAAAGAGTTCCAAAAACTTGATTTTATAGTCGTCCCAGCTGGCCCAAAGCGCTAGATACTGATCTAGCGGGATGGGCTCTTTAGACTGTTGATCTAACCATGCCTGCAGTTGTAAAGATAATTCTTTTGTGCCTAATTTTCTAAGCAGACTTTTTAAACCTTGCCCCGCATCCGCTTGAAATAATTGCTTGGCAATAGAAAAGCCTTCTTCAAATAGCGTAGTTTCTATTGTATCCACGTGCATGTCATCTTTGGATAGCTGCCGACATACCATTTCGATAGCAGTAGGGATACCTGGATCAAAATCAGAAAAATGTTTATCTACTAAATTGGCAACGCGCACGGTTTTTTCAAAAGGAGCGTCATGACTAGGGAAAGGTCGCTCAGCGTAGGGATCGAGCCCATCACCGCCTTGAATCGCACGGAATAAGAGCTCTAGATCATCAATGCAGTGCGCCATAGGCGCAATTCGGCTTGTTAAAGCGACCCAACCGCGTTTTGGAATCAAGCTTCCTGTTTGTGGTAAACGTCCCAGCGAAGGACGCAATGTGAATACCCCGCAACAATGAGCAGGATGTCTAGCGCCACCACCGTGGTCGCCAGCCAACCCCATGGGTGAAGCATAACTTGCAATTAATGCAGCCTCACCACCACTGCTCCCACCAGGTGAATACATTGGTTTGATTGGATGATTGGTTCGACCATACACCAAATTGTCCGTTTCCAAAGAGACCCCCATTTCTGGCGTATTTGTCAGACCTAAAAAAATACATCCTTGCTGCTTTAAACGTGTCATCACCGTCGCTTCTGCTGAGTGACATAGCGCATTCGTGAGTCCTTTCGTGCCATAAGTAACAATGCAGTTGGAGACCGCATACACATCTTTTGCTGTGAAAGGGATCCCAAATAGAGGGGAGGGTGAGAAATTTGCGGATTTGAGTTTCTGATCTGCTTCAAAGGCCACTTGTCTCGCAATAGAAAAATTACTCTGAACTAACGCGTTAATTCGTGGATTCACTATTTCTATTTTTCGAATATAAGTGACCTTTCGGTAGGGCTGCGATAGAAAATATTTTTAATTTTTTTCATTTAGGGGTTGACAGGGGTTTTGGTCATTTTTTCAAAATTCTCATGTATTTTCCCCCTTTCTATAATCTTCCTACCTAACCTGATCGTTGAT
>JAPLRL010000059.1 GCA_026399205.1 Gammaproteobacteria bacterium | reverse complement strand
CGGTGGCTCGGACCGTTGTTCAGAGCGGTGTAGTTAAGTCCGAGCCACCGGTGGACACGTCGCCCTTAAGCTCAGAGCACCTCAGAAAACTCATCGTTGGGCTCCTTTGTCCACCCTACAAGGTCCCGAGCAACACCCGAACAACACCCGAGCAACACCCGAACAACACCCGAGCAACACCCGAACAACACCCGAACAACACCCGAGCAACACCCGAACAACACCCGAACAACACCCGAACAACACCCGAACAACACCCGAACAACACCCGAACAACACCCGAGCAACACCCGAACAACATCCGACCCCGCAACGCTACGGGCACCGCCCCACCTTCACCAAATACAGCGCCTGATGAACACCACGCCTCACCGTGCCGACGACCTTAGTATCCACCAACGGAAACGCATCTTCTAATTGATCCACGACCACATACACCGCTCGTGAGGGGTCCACACGAGTGCACAGGTGCTGCAAATCAGGCGTTGCAATTGCCCTGCCTTGTGAATAAAACTGAGCCGAAAAATCAACATGATTTTTAAGGTATACCAAGGGATTATCTTGCCAATCCGGCTGTTGTTGCCATAGCGCGACCATTTGATTTTGCGAATTTGAAACCAAGCGTGGTGCGATATAAAAGAGCGCTGCACCGATGATAAAACATCCCCCAACGATACAAGCTGAGCGCAATAAGTGCTTTGTTTTAAATCTCACCCCGACCCAAAACTCTGCAAACAAAATAGCAAATGCAGGCAAAGACGGTAACACATAAGGATAAATCAAATTATTCGAAAATGTAAAAAACACGCAGGGAAATAAACAACACGCTAACCAATAGGTATACCACCCGGTTTCATCTTGCTTCAACAAAAGCGTTATCCATAAGCGGCTGTTGCGTTGTAACATCGCCCACATCCATACACTCCAGGGCAATAATCCCAGTAAAGCATAAGGCCAAATCATCCCCAGATGACTGGCATGTGCAAAACCATATTTATCGCCCTGCCACGCCGATTGAAAAAAACGTCCGAAGTGTTCGCCTAAAATAAAATAGTTTAAAAACCCAGGGGTTCTCAGCTCGGCTAATACATACCAAGGCAAGACTATTGCCAGCATCAGGAGTGTCCCTGTGATCCACGGAATGGCTTGCCAGCATATCCGCCAATTACGTTGGTAGATGACCCAGCCACCTACTGATCCGCCCACTAAGATCAAAATCAACGGGCCTTTGGCTAATAAGCCGATGGCTAAGCCGATAAAAAAGAGATAGCCGCATGTTGGGCCAAGGACCAACCTACGCTGCAAGGCCTCCCAAAACGCCAATTGACTTAAAATAACCCCAAACAACAAAGCAGGATCCATCATCACCGTGCCAGAGGCTAAATAAAATAAGCCGCTACTGGCTAACATCAGCATGCCGACGGTTGCGATGCCTTCACCTCGATATCGCCGAATCACATGGTAAACCATCGCCAAGATCCCCATGCTCAATAAAAGCGAAGGTAGGCGGGCAGCAAACGCATTAATCCCAAACAGCTTCATCGACAACGCAGCCAACCAAATAGACAAAGGCGGTTTTCCCCAAAAAGGCACACCAACATCATGCCATAACGTTACCCAATTGTGCGTTGCCAGCATTTTTCGCGCCATTTCACCATAGCGCGCTTCCGTAGAATCATTGAGTGGAATCATCACCATCGCAAGTATTCGAGAGACGAATAAAAGGATAAACACGCCCCAAAGCTGGGTGCGTTTAATCACATAGGCAGGTTTACTCTGTTGCTTGTCCAAACCCAAACTCCTTCAGATCATGCCCATAATCATCACTCATTAAATAAGCATATTCAGCACCTCGTGATGGGTAAAGTGGATCGGTTTCATCAGAAGAGGCGTGCCCCGGGTGACACATGATGATGCCGCCTGGTTGGCTATGCGCTAAAAATTGTCGAAAATAGTGCCGATAGTTCGCTGCCTGTTTAAACGGATAAAACCCCTCAAAACTGGTATTTGTTTTAATCTCATGGCGAAGCAACGCCCTGCGCAAACGCGCCCCACCCAACATATACATCGCAGCAGGCTTAGGAAAACCACGTAGCGAATATAAATCATTCAACCCATTACTAGACACCCGACAGATCCCTTTAAACGCGTGACGCTCAAATAAACGGATACACACAGCGCGAATCACCCCATATTGATGAATATGTTGATGTCCATCGATAAAATCTGGCGTTCTTCCGGTATATTCAACAAATTTCGCCCACTGACTCTCGAATTCACTCAGTATGCTTTTAGGGCATAATTTGCCGAGATAAACCAACTTAAATAAGTGCGATAATGAAGGAAACGTTCGACCATAGCGCGCTTTCCAGTGTAAGCTCAAAGCGTCACCCAACGTTAAATTAAGATGTAGTCCGATAGCCACGTGATTGGGCAAAGACTTTAAGGTCGCAGCAAGCTCGCGCCAAGACCCGCCATTGACCAAACAACTGATGGCATTTAAACGCCCAAGACTGGCAAGCTGAAGAATACCTGTTGAAATTGATTCATTTTGCGCAAAATCATCCGCGCAAATGCTCAAGTTCTTGATTGTCATGTTTTTGAATACCGTCATGAAACACAATTCGCCGATTTAACAAAAAACCCACTATAGTATACCAACACATCCCATACAACACCGCGAGGTATTCTGGCATCAATAACCAGCTTATCAACACATATTCAATGAGCTCAACGAAGCCTAAATTGACCCCATTGATCAAAAAAAACTGCCCCAAGCGTTTCAATGAAAACCCTTTGACCTCAAAGGTAAAATAACCATTCAACATAAAACTATTCAACATCGCAACGCTATATCCTAAGGGCGTATAGTACAAGTAAGATAAGCCTAACAGCGCACCCACTCTCATCATAAAAGCGCACACAAAGACATTCCCGCCGCCTATCAACAGATAACGGACCAAAGGCAAACTCAAGGGATTAATCATGCGCATTTTTCTGCTGAATCATGCGTTTAACGTAATAGAGTGGCCTGTTTTTGGTTTCTACTAAAATACGGCTAATGTATTCAGAGATCACAGCCAAAAACAAAAAAAGCACTGAAAATAAACCCGATATTAAAAAAATCACCGATGCTAAACCATCGGCAAGCTGCTGATGGGTAAAGAGTTTTTGAATTAAAATAAACCCGGCATATCCCATCATGACTAAACTAATAAAAATAGATAAAACCGACATGATGTGCAGGGGTCTGGCAGAAAAGGACACAATCGAATCTAATGACAAGGTAATCAGTTTTTTTAAAGTATATTTACTTTTACCCGCAATCCGAGGAGACACTTCATAAGGAACGGTTTCGGTATGAAACCCAATGTAAGCAAACATCATCACCAAATGGCGGTTGTTTTCCTTCATTTGTTTGAGTGAGTCAACCACCTTACGGTTCATTAAACGAAAATTACCGGTATCCCCTTCGAGATCAAAACCCGTCATTTTTTTTGATAAGCGATAAAACCAAGCTGCCGTGGTTTTTTTAAACCATGACTCATTCGCTCGATGGGTCCGAGACGCGCACACCACGTCAAATTCACCTTCACATAGACGCTTAACCATGACAGGAATCAAATGTGGCGGATGTTGTAAATCAGAGTCCATTAATACGACATGATCCCCGACTGCATGATCAAACCCTGCAGTTGAAGCAATTTCATGGCCGTAATTTCTAGAAAATTCAATGATTCGAATGTTGGGGTCAGTTTTTAGATACGGCAAACAGCGTGCAACCGTTCGGTCGGTTGAACCATCGTCGACTAAAATCAATTCGTAGTTGCTAAAATTGGTTTTCAAAACAGCGAGAATCTCCGCCAAAAAGGCCTCAATCCCCGCTTCTTCATTGTACATCGGTGCTATAACGGACAACTTTGTTTTAAAATAATCGTCCATAGAATTGTAGTCGCTTACGCAGCCATTGCTTTCAAACGAGCCACGATTCTGCTTTTAATCCGCGCCGCTTTATTTTTATGAATCAAACCTTTCTGTGCCGCTTTATCAATCATCGGTTGTGCTTTACTGTAAGCTTCTGTTGCCAGCCCTTGATCACCCGCTTCCATTGCCTTTAATACATTTTTGACATACGTACGATAGGTCGAGCGCGCACTCATATTCCGTTGACGGATTTTAACACTCTGCCGAGCACGTTTAATTACCGACTTAATATTAGCCACAGATGGTTCTCCAATTGAACTAAAAAACCGCGATCTTCCATGATATTGGGGGGTTTGTCAACTAATATACTCACGAAATCCGAGCCGCGACCGTCAGGGAGCGGAAGGTTTAAAAGTTCCGCTCTCCTTTCGGTCGCGGCTCGGATTTCGTGACGCTTATTTCTTCATTGCATCCTGCTGCACTTGTTTAATCTGTGCCTGAAGCTGTGCCATCACTTGTTTCAGATGGGCTTGTGAGTCTGAGTTAACCTTCTCAATTTGCGCTTGCAAGGCATCTTGGGATGCTTTGATTTTATCTTGTAATTGCTGATTCATCTGCTGAATTTGCTGTTGCTCTTGGGCGTGCATGGTTTTTAATTGTGTTTGAATTTGATTATTTAAGGTTTGCAGTTGTTGATCTATTGATGTTGTTGTTGTTGGTGGTGGTGGTGGTGCAGCCAAGGTGATATTGGCGGTCAGTGTCCCTGCTAGTACCAGCATTGAACATGAAGTCCATTTCATTTTGTTTTTCATGATTACTCCTGGTGGGTTAATATAAACAGTGTAGCAAATAGGGTTTCTCATTGAAACTAGTGCCGCGTATTGTAAATACATTTCCGTAAGATGTCTTCCCCGCGAAGGCGGGGATCCATCCTTGGTACTGCACGGTGCCACTTTAAGGATGGATCCCGGACATTAAGCGCGACTAAGCTCGCAGGCTCGCCAAGTCGCGCTAAATTCCGGGACGACATCCATTGGAAAGCGCATTTAAAGGACGCGGCACTAGTGACTTTTCAATACGTTCAAGGTAACATCCCCCCTTTTTAAATTCACATATTTTATTTGTAACTCCCCACGTCATCCTGAGCGCCAGCGAAGGATCTCCTGCTAATTAGCACATTGCTAGCTAGGGGGGATCCTTCGCTGGCGCTCAGGATGACGTGTACCTGGGTAGTTGCTTTTATTTAATCATTTTGTAATAATTTACTCAAATCGAAACATATTAATCATCTCCAGGAGAACCCATGCCTTTTTTGCCAACATTGGATCATATCATTGCGACCGTGATACAAGACATGCAAAAAGAACCTCTCGATTTACACGATCAAGCGCAAACCGATATAGAGGTGAAACAACGCGCTCGAGCCTTGATTCTATCCATGCAGCTAGAGCAATCATTCAGTTTACAAGTGAGCCACACTATCAACGAATTGAAAGCACTCTACACGCGTCTCAACCAACATATGCAAACCTACCCCTGGCTAGAGCTCAATCAAGACACCTTAAAAACCATTGAACAACATCGACGCGTCTCTCAAGAAACATTTCGAACAGCAATAGCGTGTGGTAAACAACTCTCACGTCAAATAGATGACATAGAGTCAGAACGATTCGATTTTGAAGAAAAACATGGATTGTACGATTCATTCGAAGCACGTTTGCAAGCACTCAATGAAGAAATCCACGAGAGTCAATCCGCATACCCTCAGATTACGCCTGAATTGATAAAAAAAAGCTGGGGACGTTCTTCTAATGATGTACCGGAAGTGAAACGATATTTAGCCAATACAGCCTTTCAATTGATGCAAAGTGCTCAAACAGACAGAGAACAACGAGCAAAGTTATTAACTCAAGAAAGAATACAGAATAATACCCAACCAGATAGCACATTAAGTGAAGGACCAAACGACATCCCAAGCATAAAAAAATACTTTGCAGCGCTCACTAATGCCCTGAAAACAAGAAAGCGATTAGAGCAAGAAAAACATCTCCTCACCTATCTTGAAAATTTAAAAGCAATGCGCGCAAGTCTACTCGATAAAAAGTCTCAATTTGATACAGCCAGTGAAAAGGCATCAAACGAACTGCAGGGTCTCAACCAAGCTGAAACCACGATCAAGTCCTTGCTCACCGGACCTTTTCAACAAAACCCACATCAGATGCTGCAATTACAATTAGAAAACGACGCATTGTTAAAACAGCTCGATCAGCGCGAGATTCATACGACTGGCGTGACCACGTTTGGGCACTTTGCGACTAAACACCGAGATCCTGAACAAGTAAATGACCTAACCGACACCCTGCCAATGCAATCTGCTGTTCGCTAATTGAGACAACCTTGCGATGATAAACATGAGAAGGACTTTGCTGCGGGGTGATATCATACGCGGTTTCCCGAGCAATGAGATTGGATTCTTTTGTCCATGCGGCCGGATCAAGTGATGCTAGCCCCTGATTGCAAGGGTAGCGTTTCAAGATACGCGCAACTCTTTTTTTAAAATTAAAGTGCCTGGTTAAACTCCCGCCCCCTCTATCCCAATAGGCATGTAATTGAGGAGCTACACGATTTTTTCCTAACACAAACCGATTGCCGCCTTGGTCTCCCTTAGGAAATTGTCGGCTATATAAACTCACGGTATGCAGCGGTTGGTGAATATCGCCAATCACATGCATTAACACTCGTAGCTGTAAGCCTTTGTCTGCCATCGAACTGGTCTTGCTCTGCAAGACGGCCTGTGCACGTCGAATAGCAAGTAGCGCATTCTCATGCCGAGGTGGCAGCCCTGGTGTGCCATCTATTGAATAAGGATAATCAATATAGTGATAGTATCGGTAATTTTTACACCATTCGACCTTACAATGTAACCAATCCAACCATACGGCGGCTTGCGATAACGAATGAGGTTGATAGCCTACTTGGTAGGCCTGATTATATTGATTGAGCTGTTTGATTTCGTTATCGTTAAGCTGCATTAATGCGATTTGGGCAATCAATTGATGGCCTTGGGCGTTCCAGGGGTAGGCGGTGGTAGAGAGCAATAAACAGACTGCTAGAATGATACGATGATGCATTGATTCTCCATTTAAACCATTGGATGTTTCTGGGATGTTTGTGAGATGTTTGTAGGGTGGACAAAGGAGCCATCCACGAAATTTTCCGATTGCAGAATACCTTTTGGCGACGTGCCCACCGGTAGCTCGGAGTTACCGGTGGACACGTCGCCTGAAAGCTCATCACTAACCGGGAGGATCAACGTTAGGCTCCTTTGTCCACCCTACAAACATCCCGCAAATATCCCGAAAACAGCATACGACTTTTGCCTCTCTACCCCAAATACGGTGACCACGCGGGTTCTTGTACATCCCCTTGTTTCGAAGGCAACCGCATATGCACGCGTCCATCAATCGATACAATTTCTAATAACCCTTGATCGTTATCTCGCGTTGCATAAATCACCATGCGGCCGTTAGGTGCAACAGACGGTGATTCATCTAATGCGGCACCCATGCCACTTAAGACCACCAGCTGATTAGAAATCAAATCTTGTGCGGCAATCATAAAGCGACTGTCTTCACGATGCAGCATCACCAATCTTGCCTGATTCGGCGTCAGGGATGCTTTTGCATTATAGTTGCCGTCAAAGGTCATCCGTTTGATTTGGCCATCTTGTAAACTCAATCGATAAATTTGAGGTCCACCCCCACGTCCGGATGTAAAAATAATTGATTTTCCATCGGGTGCATAACGTGGCTCCGTATCGATTGAAGTGCCAAAGGTGAGTTGTTTCATTGCCCCTGTTTGCAATTCAACTTGGTAAACCTTGGGGCTACCAGAGCGCGATAAAACCACGGCCATCGAGCGACCATCAGGTGACCAAGCAGGCGCGCCATTAATGCCAGGAAAACTCGTGACCAAACGACGCTGTCCGGTTTCAACATCAATCATATAAATTTGGGCGCGTTTATTTTCAAATGATACACAAGCAATGTGTTTTCCATCGGGCGACCATGCAGGAGACATAATCGGCTCAGGTGAGCTTAATAAGCTTTGTGGATTCACCCCATCGGCATCAGCGACTTCAAGCAAATAACGCTGGCGTCCTTGCTGTTTCGTCACTAAAACATAAGCGATTCGCGTTGAAAACACCCCGCGCTCACCTGTTAATTTTTCATACACTAAATCACTGATAAAATGCGCAAGCGCTCGTAGTTCTCTTTCTTTTACCTGAAAATCTCTGGCAATCAAGACTTTACCACCCGCCATCGGATCAAGCAGCTCGACATGCACGCCATACTGCCCGCCCCCTTGCGCATTGACATGCCCCACAACCACGCTATCAGCACCGGCTGCTTTCCAAACCGCTTGAGGTGAACCGGGTACCGCATCAATCATTTTAAACTGGCCCGATAAACTCAAATCATGGCGAATCACTGAAGATAAGCCTTGAGCAGCTGCAGAAGAACCCAGTGAATCAATACCAATCGGTAATGCAGAACTCACCCCTTGCGTGAGTTCTAAGTCTAATCCAAATGCCAATTGACTCATGCCTAAACATAAGCAAATTGCCGTTGCCCACACGCGTAACATCATCCTACCCCCTCAAATTTTCAGGTCTTACGGTTAAACTGATCTCTCTAAATACATCAAATGTTTCTGCATCTGACGGCACCGGTAAAGGTGACGCTTTATAAATTGCTGATTGTGCGGAGCGATCTAAAACCGGATCGCCACTACCGCGCATTAAACTCACCTCAAGCACGGCACCATTGGGTGCTAAGCGAATTTTAAACTGGCTCGATAATCCGGCACGCACGTTATCAGGTAAAATCCATTGACGCCCAATCGCCGTTAAAATCATCGATTTATATTTATCGACTTCGCCGGCAATTCGTGAACGCTTTGCTGCATCTATCGCTGCTTGCTGCGCTGCTTTTGCAGCCGCGGCTTGCGCTTTTGCTTGATCTTCAGCCTGTTTAAGGTGTGCAAGTTCTTGTTGTTTTTGCAACGTTTCTTTGTGCTTTTTCTCAATTGCCGCTTTTTTTAAGGTGGCTTGTTCTGCTTTTAATGCATTGAGTGCTGCAAGTTGTTTTTCTTTTTCTTTTTCCATGTCTTGTAAGCGTTTTTTCTCTTCTTGCAAGGCTTTTTTATGCGCAATGGCGACTTGTGCTTCCTCGGCTTTCATGGCCTGTAAACGTTTTTGCTCATTCACTCTGGCTTCTTTTGCCAATTGTGCTTGATGCTCTAAGGCTTGCTGTTGCTTCACCACTTGCTCTTGTTCTTGGCGTTTGGTTTGCTTCAAACGTTCAACAGCTTCCATCACTGCATGCTGATCGACCGCCTCTGCTTTAACAATTTCTGGCGGTTTAGTCTGACTTTCCATCAAATCAGCTTGCTCTCCCAACTCATTTTGGGTGTCTTTTACCATGGCGGGGCGATCGTGTAAGCTCGGATCAAATGCCAACAACATCGCGACCAAAAAATGTAATCCCAAAGCAAACAACAAAGCGGTTTGATAACGCTCGACCCACTCCCTCATACGGTGTGTTCCTCTGCCTGCGCAGGTGATTCAGTGAGTAAGCCCACTTGCTCTGCACCTGCTTGTTTTAATAAGCCCATGGCTCCCACCACTTTTCCATAAGCAACCCCTTGATCGCCTTTGACCAAAACAGGTAAAGATTCATGATTTTCTTTGGCTAAAATAAGCTCAGCCGCCACGCGTGTAATGAGTGCTTGTGCCTCAATGGGCACTTCAGGTTGCGTATGAATATTTAAAAAATAATCACCTTGCAAATTCACAGAGACAATAATCGGCTCACGTTCTGCGGTCTTTAAGTTTTCACTCATGGTTTTGGGTAAGTCAACCGTAACGCCTTGCGATAACATGGGGGCTGTGATCATAAAAATCACCAGCAAAACCAACATCACGTCAATGTAGGGCACGACATTGATCTCAGCCACCAATTTATTTTTTCGACTATTACGCTTCATCATGTCCATCACAAGACCTCACTCTTCTATCTCTAACATCTCTGACATTTGCGGTTTGGCTTGTTTTGGCCTCACTTTCGTCTCAACTCTGTCTGGTCCCTTTACTTGCGCCTGCCCTTGCTGTTCAATTAAAGCAATGAACTCTTGCTGAAATAACTCATATTGCTCTAGATGCTGGCTGACCATCGAACTAAAGCGGTTATAGGCCATCACCGCAGGAATCGCTGTAAATAACCCCAAAGCGGTTGCGACCAAGGCCTCTGAAATACCGGGTGCTACCATTGCAATAGTGGCTTGCTGCGCTTGTCCTAAGGCCTGAAATGAAGTCATGATGCCCCAGACTGTTCCAAATAAACCGATGTAAGGTGCTATTGAGCCGACAGACGCAAAAAAAGGTAAATGTTCTTCTAAGAGTACGCTTTCTTTGACATAGACAATTTGCATCACGCGTTGAATCGGCTCAAGGGCAATCACCCCTTGCGTTTTACGTCGCCAATACTCTTTAAACCCTTCATAAAACAAAGCGGCAATACCTTCTTTTTCTTCGCCATCAACATCCATATCGGCATAGAGTCGACTCAAATCGCCACTTCGCCAAAATCGATTTAAAAACGCGGCAGCTGAGCGTTGTTTCACGCGATAAAAGCGTGCTCTTTCAATGATAAACGTCCAAGACGCCACTGATCCTATCATTAAAATAAACATCACACTTTTCACCACAAAACCGGCATGCAAAAAATATCCCATCACGCTAATATGCGTTGCCATGACTTACGACCTCCTTCATTCACTTATTGTTTCACCACTAAAATGTTGGTGGGTCAAAGACGTCACCACACGACCACGAGGCGTACGCATCAAGAAGCCTTGTTGAATTAAATAAGGTTCTAAGACCTCTTCAATGGTTTCTTTTTCTTCTCCAATGGCGGCTGCAATACTTTCAACCCCCACAGGCCCTCCATCAAACCGCTCAATAATCGCCAGCAGCAATTTGCGATCCATCACATCAAGACCGTAGGTATCGACACTGAGCATTTCTAATGCTTCTTGTGCCAACGCCTCGGTGATAGTGCCCGTTGATTTCACCTCTGTAAAATCACGCACACGTCTTAATAATCGATTTGCAATTCTCGGTGTCCCGCGAGAACGACGTGCAATTTCTTCTGCCCCACCTGCTGCCATCGGCACTTTTAATAACGAAGCCGAGCGTTGTATAATTTTTGCCAAATCTTTGACTTGGTAATACTCTAAACGCTGCACAATGCCAAATCGGTCTCGAAAAGGCGAGGTCAATAACCCGGCTCGCGTTGTAGCACCTATTAAAGTAAAAGGCGGTAAGTCTAACTTGATAGACCGCGCAGTTGGCCCCTCTCCAATAAGAATATCTAATTTATAATCTTCCATCGCCGAATACAGCACCTCTTCAATCACTGGACTGAGTCGATGAATTTCGTCGATAAATAACACATCCCGTTCGGTCAGGTTAGTTAGAATGGCTGCAATATCACCCGCCCGTTCAATCACAGGGCCCGAGGTTTGTCGCAGGTTCACCCCCATTTCATGCGCAATGATTGCCGCAAGTGTCGTTTTTCCTAAACCAGGTGGGCCAAATATTAACACATGATCTAGCGCTTGTTGCCTTTTTTTTGCAGCTTCGATAAAAATACGCATTTGCGAGCGCACCGCATCTTGCCCTGTATAATCATCTAAACAAATGGGCCGAATAGCGCGATCCAGCACTTCTTCTTGGCTCACGATCTCATTTGTCATTAAACGATCACTTTCGATCATCGATGTCAGCCTTAGTCAGTGATAACCCGAAATTCTATCATAGACTGAGCAAGCGATACTAGGTAACGTCCCTAAAGTTTTTTTACACTCCCCCCCCCCTAAATACATCACATCGTAGCCTGGAATGCGGCGCAGCGAAATCCGGGATCAATGGCACCGAATTTCCGGATTTCGCTGCGCTTCAACCACGCTACTTTACATTTTTCTCGGGTCCAGTATATGTCAACAGCCCCCTAGATTGATTAGGGTTTTTTAACCACATTATCCTGAGGCGGACTCTCAGCTTCCGTCCTCAAAAGTGCTTGATGTGCAGGTTTCATGGTAGACCAAATTTCACGAGCTTGATCAATGTCTCCCTCAGAACGTTTGTTTGCCGAGAAACCTCTTGCTTCACATCTTTCATAGTCCAGTTCTTGCTGCATTCAATCCTCAATTTCTTTCCGCTCATTGTGTTTACAAATATTTGGAAAGGTACAGGAGCAGCACTACTGTGACGATCAATGGGACCAGCATTATGCCGGGGAGGAAGAGGCTCGTTGTTATGATCGGCGTTCTGCCAGCGCAAAGTATACATCGGCATGACCTCAGACCTGATTAAACCCTAATTTCCCGACAAAATTGTAGCTAGGTCGTCAAAAAACCATTAATTAACAAGAAATTAGATGCTATTTAGCCTTGCTTTTTGCCTTAAACATAGCGACAATTATCGCCATGTTTAAGGCGTAGGCGAGACATGGCTT
>JAPLRL010000041.1 GCA_026399205.1 Gammaproteobacteria bacterium | reverse complement strand
TAGAAAATATGTTTTTAACATAGTTGATCTCAATTTGACAAAGATCTAGCCAAATTCAGGAGGTCCTTCACTGCGTTCAGGATGACGTTTGTTCGTTGTGAGTGCTAATAAAACAAACTTATCCACAACCTGAGGAGTTACATAAGACTTTAATTCCGGCCTTGGGTGAGGTTTGTGCATCATGATATCGCTGTGCCGTGAATGTATAAATCGCACTCGAGAACCCCTTGTTTTCCCGGCGTTGAACTCCTCATATCCCAAACCGCAAAATTATGTCATAATACGGTAAAAATTAAATGCCAGCGATCCCCATGACAAAAAAACCTTCTTCACTCGCCAAAGACATCCTGCTCACCTTATGCATCAAAGGCAGCTTGTTCTTTTCGCTCTGGTGGATTTGTTTTAGACCGCACCCGGCTTTAGTAGAAACGTTACAGCACCACCTGCTTTAATATAAGGATCCCACCATGCTTCCCTCCCTTGAAGTTGTTGAATTATCAAGATTGCAATTTGCCATCACCGCTCTTTATCATTTTTTGTTTGTCCCTCTCACCTTAGGCCTTTCCATCATTTTAGCCATCATGGAAACCGTGTATGTCATGACCAAAAAAACGGTTTGGCGGGATATGGTCAAGTTTTGGGGCATGTTATTTGGCATTAACTTTGCGCTCGGGGTGGCCACAGGGCTGACCATGGAATTCCAATTTGGCACCAATTGGGCTTACTATTCTCAATATGTTGGGGATGTATTTGGTGCGCCACTCGCCATTGAAGGCATGATGGCCTTTTTTCTAGAAGCCACCTTCGTTGGCTTATTTTTCTTCGGTTGGCAACGTTTATCTAAACTCCAACATTTAATGGTGACCTGGTTCTTAGCGCTAGGGACCAATCTGTCTGCGTTATGGATTCTCATTGCCAATGGCTGGATGCAAAACCCGGTGGGGGCTGTGTTTAATTATCAAACCATGCGCATGGAAGTCAGCAGTTTTTATGAGGTCATGTTTAATCCGGTCGCGCAAGCCAAATTTGTGCATACCATTAGCGCAGGCTATGTCACAGGCGCTATGTTTGTGCTCTCCATCAGTGCTTATTATTTACTACGGAATCGCTGTGTTGATTTTGCAAGACGCTCGATGACGGTTGCGGTTTCATTTGGTTTAGCGTCTGCCTTATCTGTCGTGGTCTTAGGGGATGAAAGTGGGTATGATGCCAACATCAACCAAAAAATGAAACTCGCGGCCATGGAAGCCATGTGGCACACCGAACCTGCCCCTGCGTCGTTAACGTTAATTGGCATTCCCAATGATAAAACCAAACACACCGATTATGCCATTGAGATTCCCTATATTTTAGGCATCATCGCGACACGATCGTTTAATACGCCTGTTGAAGGCATCACCGAACTCTTGCAACACGGGAAAGATAAAATCCGTGAAGGCATTATTGCCTATCGCGCGCTGGTTGAATTGCAACACGACCCTCATAATCTACTCGCTCAAGAGACCTTGCGACAACATCAAGACGCATTGGGGTATGGCCTATTGCTGAAGAAATACACCTCTCATGTGGTCGATGCAACCGAGGCGCAAATTGAAGCGGCAAGTCAAGATCTCAGCCCCCATGTCACCCCGCTGTTTTTTAGCTTTAGAATCATGGTTGCTTGTGGACTTTTCTTTATTGTCTTGTTTGCCATTGGGTTTTATTTATCAGCAAAACAACGGCTCATCCACGCCCGCTGGTATGCGCATCTTGCCTTTTGGTCGCTACCGTTACCCTGGATTGCAGCTGAGCTCGGTTGGGTCATTGCTGAATATGGGCGACAACCTTGGGTGGTTCAAGGCGTGTTACCGACATTTTTGGGCACCTCTTCGGTCGAACCCTATCAAGTCATGACCTCACTGGCTGGATTTATTTTGTTTTATAGTGTGTTAGCGGTGATTGAAATCTATTTAATGGTGAAATACATTCGCATAGGACCTGAAACCTTCCTTTCTTCACACAGGAGTCATCATGTTACCCATTGACTATGAAACCCTTAGGCTTATCTGGTGGTTATTATTAGGCATCTTACTGATTGGTTTTGCCGTCATGGGCGGCTTTGATCTTGGGGTTGCCATGTGCATGCCCTTGATTGCGCGCAGTGATGCTGAAAAACGCATTCTCATCAACAGCATTGGCCCGACTTGGGAAGGCAACCAGGTCTGGTTTGTTTTAGGCGGTGGCGCTATTTTTGCCGCATGGCCCCCGCTTTATGCCATTGCGTTTTCAGGGTTTTATTTTGCCATGTTACTGGTGTTACTTGCGCTCATTTTACGGCCTGTTGGCTTTAAATATCGCTCTAAATTATCCTCTCCTCTCTGGCGGAGGTGTTGGGATATAGCGTTATGGGTGGGTGGGTTTGTGCCTTCGCTGGTATTTGGCGTCGCGGTGGGTAATGTGTTACAAGGCGTTCCTTTTTATTTTAATTTGTCATTGCGTCCTTTTTACACCGGCACGTTTTTAGAGCTACTCAACCCGTTTGCACTGTTAACTGGTGTGTTATCGGTATTGATGCTGCTCATGCATGGTGCGTGTTTTATTCAACTTAAAACAGAACATCCCTTAAAAAACCGTGCACAACGCGTCAGTGGTCTCGCATCCGGTTTGACGTTATGTCTTTTTCTTGCTGCAGGCGCATGGCTGATGCTAGGGTATTTGCCCGGTTATCAACTCACCTCCTTACTGGCAACAGACGGGCCCTCTAACCCTCTGCATAAAACAGTGATCGTCACGCCCATGGCGTGGTTACAAAATTATCACTTGTATCCATGGACGATACTGGCTCCTCTCTTAGCAAGTATCAGTTTATTGATTGTCAGTCTATGTAAAAAATGGGTGAAAACCGCATTTTGCTTCAGCGCCTTAGGTGTTGCCTGCATCATCGCAACCGTTGGCCTCAGCATGTATCCCTTCATTCTGCCCTCATCCACCCACCCTCATCATAGCTTAATGATATGGGACGCTTCATCGAGTCATATGACCTTATTTGTGATGCTGGTTGCAACCGTTATATTTCTGCCGATCATTCTTCTTTATACGGCATGGGTCTATCGCGTCTTACGCGGGACCTTGTCTGAAGAATTTATTCAACATCATGAGCATGAGCTTTATTAGGAGATCTGACATGTGGTATTTTTCTTGGATTTTGGGCACGGGGTTTGCGTGTTTTTTTGCGGTGCTCAATGCGATGTGGTTAGAGGTGCGGGATAGTCGTGCTAAAGAGAATGCGCCTAACTAATGTTTACATTCAAAACGTAGGTTGGGCCTTGGCCCAACAATTCTAATTCCAAGGATTAATAATCTCCACCCCAGCACCCTCAAAATCACTGACATTTCTTGTCACGACTGTTAACCCGTGAACCCATGCGGTAGCCGCAATGATTGCATCTCTATCTGACCGCGGATTAGGGACATGCAACCAAGCGCAACGCTGAGCCACCGCCACATCAACCGACAAAATTCGTTCGTCAAAAGTAGGTGAAACTTGTGCGTTCAACCAAGCACGTAGTGCGACACCTTGCAATGGATCGCGCCGCTCAACCTGCAATACACCCAATTCAAGCTCTAACACCGTGATCGCAGATAAAAATAAGTTTGCAACTACGCACGCTTGTGCCCACGTCACAACCTGTGCATTCGCTTTACCTGATTTTGCCTTTCTTAACTCAGAAACAACATGAGTATCTAATAAGTACATTAATCAAAATCCTCCCGTCGATACATTTTTTTGTTTATTTTGGGTGGATCAAAATCAATATCAACGGGGCTAGGCATCGATAATAAGCCAACAAGATTCCCTTTGATTTCAGTCAATGCTTGATAATCTTTTATGGTTAGTAAAACATGCGCAGGACGGCCCCTATCCGTAATAAAAACAGGACCATTTGATGAAGCACGCTTTATTTTACTGACGTCTTGATTAAATTCTCTACTTGTTACTCTCGTGATAGACATACTTCCTCCCATCGTAAATTGGGCATTAATCAACAAAAAGTTGCCGCGGTACGTCGGCGTTCTAGAGGGTTTGAGAAAATGAAATGTCAACAGACCCTACTCAATTTAAGTATAAGAGATAATGTAGGTATGTAACTACAAAAGTTTCCTTCGAACAGCAAACAACAAAATATGGTCTATAGTTATATTATTAGACTAATTTTTGGTGTTTGTTATGCCAACTTATGATGAAAAAAAAGCCACATTAAAAGCCCTTTATAATCAAAAACAACAAGAAGATAAACTTCCAAGTTTTTTTGCGATCACAAAAGATAATCCCTATAAACAGAGTGATCCAGCCACGCAAAGCTTGCTGAAAAAACTCGGAACATTAAGTGCAAATATTGATAATATCATGCAAAATGAAATCACCGACATTGCAAGCGTCGAAGCTTTGTTTAAAGAATACAACGCTACGGTTGAAAACCTGAATAAGAGAAAAGACCGCATTGCTTCAACAGATCCTGGCATCATCATAGAGGCTAGAAATAACCTTAATGCATCACTCAAAATTGAATTAAAAAAACTAGATGAAATTGAAAAAAATAATCCAACTTATCCTCGCAAATTCACCGAGGATTACAGAAAAGAGCTTAATAACAAGATATACTTGATTATAAAGATAATTAATAACCCTGATTTTAATTTTAAAGATAAAAATAAACTTGAACGTGAATTAACAACCAGATTGATTAATGAAATTGCCCCAACCACCCAATTTAAACCCTCGTTCGTAGACCTGTTAGGAACCGACTGGAAAGAAAAGAACCCTAAAAATGCCACAAATCTTGAGATATTTAATGCTTTATTAACACAAGATAACACAACACAACCCAATGAAGTCAAAACCGCCGAGGTAAGCCCCGTTGAGAATACATCTCAATTAAGTGCAACGAAAAAAGCAGACCCTACTAAAGATAATCCATACTTAGATAGCGATCCAATCACACAAAGATTGGTGAGAGCTATTAACAACACTCAATCAGGCTCTCCACAATACGAGACAGCATGTCAGTCATTGCACGAAAGAAAAAAATTATTAGATTCAACCGATGAAAATGTCATCAACGCAGCCAGAGATGCTCTCCATCAATCACTGGAAACTGCATTAAAAGAACTGGATGCCATTGAACAGTCCGAACAATTTTCCTTATTAGACCCTACTCCAAAGAGAATACTTAAAGAGAAGATCGAACTCATTATTAAAATACTCAATCATGATGACTTCAACTTTAAAGGAAAATCGGCTCTTATCACGGCATTAGAAACCAGGCTGCTGAATAAATTAGAATCAAATTCTCCAATTACCCCCTCTACGCCTCCGTTTGTGACTCTTTTAGGTGACGACTGGAAGAAAAAAAACCCTAAGACTGCTGCAAATCTTGAGATTTTTAACAGCCAATTAACTCATATCAACCTATCTAGATTGCCAGCGGTAGAGCGTCTTTTATTCATAGGCGCTGTTACGCCTGATTTAACTCAATCAAAATTGATTACTAATATGCAAAAAGAGGAACTAGATGGGCTAGATCTGGAATCATATATCAAAAAATCTAATTCATTAGAGACAGCCTCTAAGCACTTGGAAACGCTCACTACCCTCATTCAGAAGATCAAAGAAAACCAACAACGTCTAAAAAACACAAACTTAGAAAGTCAGTGGATTGAGATCGAAAATACTATTAAATCGTTACTCGAAGAGATGAATAAGGAGATGATAGCATTTGAAAAAGCTAGCGCAGATGTTGATGAGGATATCAATTTCATCAAAACGCAAATTTTTGATGAGATGACCTCTCAACTAAACAAGATAAAACAAGCATGCGGCCTGCCACTGGCTCCGTTGGATCCAGAAGAAATAGATGAGAAGATCTTAGAACTCGAACAAACCATCAATATCGGTAAAACTGAAATCAATAAAATCAATGCAGAAATAGCGCGGAGCGAGGCTGTGGTTTTGGATATGAAAACAAAGGTAGCCGAAACGGATGCTGCGCTCTATAACTTTTTCCTCGAAACACAAAACAATGATGAAGATCTCTTAAATCTAATAAAAACCAACCGGCAACAAATCTCTGTTATAGAAGAGCTCATCATTAAAAATAGAGCCGATGTAGCTGAAAAAGGCAGTAACCTCATGAAACTTGAGAAAGAATTAACAATAGAAAGACTCAGGCAAGAGATAATAAGCGACGATTCGATTGAGCTCTCAAGTGTACGTCAATCCTTAAGTGATCGCATTATGGCATTTCGAAATAATGCCATACAAGATATAGGACCGAGACTCCTTTCTCATCACATCACTACTGGCCAAATAACAGAATTTACAGATATGCGTCGTCGAGCATTTCAACCGGAATTAACAGCCGCTTACAAGAAGATGGATGAGGCTTTTGCTCACGTCACTCATCTTAAATCTCAATATAACCTCATCATCGAGGCTCTACAAGACCCAGAAAATAAAGATGGCTTATCTAGATTTGAAACATGGCGAACAGATATGGAGAAAGCGATCAAGGAAGCAGACGAACAAGAAGAAAACGTAAAGAAGATTCATGAAAAACTAGCTCAGCTCGAGATACACATCACCCCTTCGGTGATGCACCATTCTAAGCGGTATGTTAGCCTCATAAACACCGAAATGGCTAATTTGATTGAAAAAAGATTTGGCGATGAAGCCAGAAAAAAATTTTTAGAAAACCCACAGCAATACATGATGGAAAATAAAAATTTACTGAGTCCTGCAATCATGGAATTAAACAACGTTAGAGAATTTATTATAAAGGGCGTCATCAAAGCAGAGGATAGATTTGCATCTGAGATGAAAAATTTTCTTTTCAATAATACAGACCCAACAGACTCCCCTACGTTTATTGAGAATATTGATCGGATAAAAATGAGCTTTTATAATGACTTAATCCTCGGAATTAACGAAGCTGAAGGAATGCTTAAGCAAACTTTCGATAAATTTTCTACAGAAATGGAGAGCATTAACGCGGCTAGTGATTTTGATTTCGTCGATGAGTCCAAAGTCGGTTTCGATGAGTCCGAAGTCGGTAAAGACCCAGACTTAAATCTTTTTTGGACCGCCGTAAAAGCTTTCATTAAGATCTGGACTCAATTCAGCGAGAGTCTCAAGCTTGTATTGATGTCAGAAGAGGACGTTGCAAAATTAGACGCACGGGATGCTGCAATAGCCTCCCAAAAAGCAGCTGACATACAAATTATAAAATATAACAGAAACATAGAAACAAAAGAAATGCTTAATCAATGTATTGACGAAAAAAATACTATAACCGGCAATACAGAGATCAATAAGGCATTTAAAAAAACTTTCACTGAGTTAATAGATCTGCCCAACAAATCGGTCAGAGAAAAGTACGATCAACAGGTTGCCCAAGAAAAAAATAAAACACCCACTGAGCAAGACACTCCAAAAGAGATAAGCGCAGAAAACAAAGGAGCTGAGATAACGGCTAAAGATGAAAACGTAGATAACGCATTAAAGAAAACAAACGTACTGACCACACCAAGCGAACAAGGTGAGTCAGAAGAAAATAATGGGTGTGAGGATGATCCAGAAACACCAAATCAATCTTTTAGACACTAGAGGACGGCTCGTTAAGGGCTCTCTCTGTTTGGGGTCCGAGCCACCGGTGGACACGTCGCCTGGTGGTTTCTCGTGGCCTGTTGGGTCTGTGTTTGGCTCCTTTGTCCACCCTACGTGTTTTGTGCCATCACGGTTATCTTGCTTGCGATTTTATAAGGCGCTCTATTTCTTTTTCGCAGGTGGTCTTGTCTTCGGGATCTAGCTTTACACCTTCTGGCCAGGAGCGTAGCCAGGTGCATTGGCGTTTGGCTAGTTGTCTTGTTGCAATGATGCCGCGTTCGATCATGTCATCATAACTGAGCTTGCCGTCTAAGTATAAAATCACTTGGCGGTAGCCCACTGAGCGCATGGCGGGTTTTGTTCTGGCGTCAGGCCATTTTGATAACAAAGACTCTACTTCTGCGACTAGGCCTTGTTTGATCATCTGATCAAAGCGCGTTGCAATGCGCTCGTGTAGCCAGGCTCGATTCATCGGGCATAATAATGCATTCATAAATTGATAAGGGGGCCTCTCCAAAGACTGGGCTTGTAACAGGGATAAGGGCTGTCCTGTCAAACGATAGACCTCTAAGGCACGGCATAAGCGCTGGGGATCTTGGGGATGAATGCGCGCAGCGGAGACTGGGTCAACCTGTTGTAACTGCTGGTGAATGGCTTCCCAGCCTGATTGTGCTGCAAGGGCTTCTATGTCTTGTCTAACCGCCGGATTAGACGGTGGGAGTATCGATAGGCCTTGTTGTAAAGCGTGAAAATAGAGCATGGTGCCGCCGACTAAAACGGGTGTGTTTCCGCGTTTTAAGATGGCTTCAATCAATATTTTCGCTTGGCTTACGAAATCTGCGGCTGAATAGGTTTCAACGGGGGTTAAAATATCAATCAGATGGTGGGGGCATGCTGCACGCTCAGCTGGCGTTGGTTTGGCTGTGCCAATATCCATGCCTTTGTAGATGAGTGCAGAATCTACGCTGATGAGTTCTATGGGGAATTTTTTTGCCAATGACAGAGTGAGATCTGTTTTTCCTGAAGCTGTTGGGCCTAAAAGACAAAGGATCATGACGGCATTAATATCCTATCTAGCTTTGCAACCACCGCATCAACCGGAATTAAGGCCATAGCAGCATTATCATGAACATGCGTGCCCCACACTTGTTGGCCGGGTTCAAGATGTAAAATCGATCGTAAAGCCTGTGGATAATAATCTACCGCTAGGTCTAAATAAGGATATGGCCCGGAAACCCCCGCCCCAGTGACCGCATGTAAAGCAACCACAGGGGTTGAAACACTCGCCCCCATATGGGAAGGCCCAGTATCAGGACAGAGTACGCCCGATGCGGCCTCAATCAAGGCCAATAACTGTTTGGGTTTGGTTTTACCGACCATATTGATGCAATCTGGTGCAGCGCGTTGAATTTGCTCGGCGAAATCTCGATCATGTGCGCCAGGACCGCCTGTTAACACCACCTGAACGCCCCAACGCGATGGTGCCATCTTCGCAATGCTACAGTAGCGATCGATTAACCAGCTGCGCTCAGGCTTGCTTGCAGCAGGGTTTATCACTAAAATCGGCCGTTGCATCGGGACTTGGGCTTTCACCCAGGCTCGGTCTTCTTCTGAGATGGGTAAATCCCAACGAATCACTGGGAGCGTCGCGCCAATCGCCTTCCCAAAGCGTAAAAAGCCTTCTAGCGTATGATCACACCCTTCACCAATCGATTCATTCACAAACCAACCATGTCCGTCTTTGGCGCGTAGATAGTCATAGCCAATTTTGCGCTTTGCCCGAATCAACGGATAGACTATATTGGCGCTAAAACTCGCTTGCGCGGCTAACAACACATCAAACGATCGGCCTTTAAATTGCTGATACAATCGATAATAATCACGAATGCCTTTGGGTTTTTCAATGACCATAAACTCCACGCCCTCTAGCCCCTCAACCAAATCATACGCAGGGCGAGAGATCACCCACGTTAAGGTGGCGTTTGGAAAATAGTGTTGTAACGTACGAATCAACGGCACAAACATCAGCACATCACCCAATGCCGACAAACGCACAACAACAATGGAGTTGGGCGCCCCCATTTATTTGGCTTCCTCTAAGACATAATGCGCCGAACAATAAGGACATTCTTCTTCACCGGTTTTATCGATGGGTAAATAGACTTTAGGATGTAAATTCCACACAGGCACCCCAGGCCTTGGGCAACTGAGGGGTAAGTCGGATGGGTGAATTCGAATGGGTGTAGCCGCGGGAACTGCTTTTTCGTGTTTGCTCATGTGTTTAGATCCTCCAATATTAATTTTGCGTAACTGCCCAGGTACACGTCATCCTGAGCGTCAGAGAAGGATCTCCCTCAGCTATCAATGTGCTAATTAGCAGGAGATCCTTCGCTAACGCTCAGGATGACGTGGGGAGTTACGATTTTGCTTAATTGCCCGCGCCCTACGTCATCCCGAACGCAGTGAGAGATCTCCTGCTACCTGGTGGAGATCCCTCACTGCGTTCGGGATGACGTGTACCTATGAATTATACCACCAACTCTCCAAAAACACGCTGACAATGCTCTCGCGTGAATAATCTCATATACCGATGTTTTTCTGACGTTGAGCAACTATCCAAATACGTTAACCACTCTGATTTTTCTACTTCGCTCGCAGACTGCGCGTCCACGCCCTGATGAGTGGCTAATCGCTTAAACAACATGGCGAGACTCAGCGTGTCATGGTGTAACAAAACCTCATGCATAAAAGACTGCAGCTGTAATTGCGGCACCATCACCGGCAACGCGCGCACCAATAAGCGATCGCCCCCTGCCCAGGTTAATGAAAAACCAACTTGTGCTAACAGGTCAAAGCAGGCTTCTAACCCCACGCCCCCCTCACAAGGCATATTGACACTCACGGGCATATACAAAGGACGCGAAGGAAATGGGCGTGGGGTCTGCTGCAATTGTTGCATTAAATAATCTTGTGAGAGCTGCTGTATATCTAAGACATAAATCTGTTGTGCTCGCACCATCAAGGCATGCGTTTGACCAATCGCGAGCCATTGACCCCATTCACCTTGTTTTGCAACGCTCGCCTCAGCCGATTGCGGCACTTTTTGAATAGGCAATGTTTCCTCTTGCACAGGCACAGCATGATTCAACGCATCTTCAATCGCTGAGCGCAATGCATCATGGACCATTCTAGGATCATGAAAGCGTAATTCATGTTTGGTCGGATGCACATTCACATCCACCGCCTGTGCGTCTATCTCAAGATAGAGTACACAAGCCGGATACCGACCAGGATGTAACCGCTCACCATAGGCTTGTTTAATCGCATGATTTAATAACTTATCATTGACCATCCGTTTATTCACATAGATCCAGAGTCTATCTTGCTGACTTCTTGCATACTCAATCAGTGTGACCCAGCCGCTTAAACGTAAGGTACCAATCGTCACTTCAATTGGAATCGCCGCATCCATAAAGGCTTTTCCCATTATTTTTTGCACGCGCTGAGCTTTGGTTTGCGCCGTTAAGCCTTTGGGTAAGGTAAAAATGTTCTGCCCATTATGGTAGAACTCTATACTTATTTCGGGTGCACTTAATGAAAAATAACGCACTAACTTATCGATGACTAAAAATTCAGTCCGCTCTGATTTTAAAAAACGCTTGCGTACCGGTGCATTAAAAAAAAGATCTTCTACACACACCGTCGTGCCTTGACTGCGCGCGCACTCTTGTAGGCTCACCTCATCACCGGTCATCGTCAGCTGCATCGCATGCGCTTGTTCAAGCGGTCTCGATTGAAGGGTGAGACGAGAAACGGAAGCAATACTGGCCAAGGCTTCTCCACGAAACCCCATAGAATAAATAGAGGAGAGATCAGATAACGTGGAAATTTTACTGGTGGCATGCGGCATGACCGCTAAAGGCAAATCAGCTTCCAAAATCCCTTCGCCATTATCACTGACGGTGATAGCATTGAGCCCACCAAAACTCACTTCAACAACAAGATGTGTTGCCTTGGCGTCTAATGCATTTTCTAAGAGTTCTTTCACAACTGAAGCAGGGCGCTCCACCACTTCTCCGGCAGCAATTTGATTCGCCACCAAGGTCGATAATTGATGAATCTTTACGCCCATGAGTAACTCCGCACGTCATCCTGAGCGTCAGCGAAGGATCTCCTACAAATTGGCACATTGCTAGCTGGAGGAGATCCTTCGCTAGCGCTCAGGATGACGTGGATAGTTACGCCCATGATGGCATTCGTAGTTTCTGTCCAACACTCACCTTTAAACCCGATAAATGATTGGCTTGTTGTAGCGCTTTCACAGGCATTCGATAAAGCTTAGCAATGTTTTCTAAGGTTTCGCCTCGCGCAACCTGATGCACCCGATGCTCAGACCAATACTCAACAAACGTGCCCTGTGGCGGATATTCCCAAAAATAACCTTTTATCCCTTTAAAAATAGCCTGCGTTAAGCGTTGTTGGTAGGCAATACTGCGTAAATTGGCCTCTTCTCGCACATTAGAAATAAACCCGGTTTCAATCAACACCGATGGAATATCAGGTGATTTCAACACCGCAAAGCGCGCTTGCTCTACGTGAGAATGATGTAAGTTGGTCATGGTATCAAGCTCTCTCAACAATCGCTCACCCATATGCACGCTGGCACCCACCGTAGCGGTCTGCGATAAATCAATCAGCACGGTTCTCACTAAGCCATTTTTATCATCTAATTCAGATAAATTCACCCCGCCCAATTCTGAATTGTTTTCCTTCTCAGCTAACCAACGTGCGGCTTCACTCGTCGCCCCACTTTGCGATAAAGCATAGATCGATGCACCCGTAGAATGGGGGTTTTGAAACGCATCAGCGTGAATAGACACAAAAATATCAGCATTATCGCGTCTGGCAATCGTTAAGCGCTCGCGGAGTCCTAGATAATAATCGCCTCTGCGGGTCAAGACTGCTTTCATCCCGGGTTGTCTATCGATTAACGTTTTCAACCGTTCAGCAATATGGAACACCACGTCTTTTTCTTTGGTCCCGCGAGGACCATGCGCACCGGGATCTTTTCCGCCATGCCCAGGATCTAAAACCACAATCACAGTTCGCAATGCGCGACTAGGTGCATGTTTAACCGCAATCGGCCGGCCTTTCACAGGAAGAAGTACAGGCGCAGGCACCCCCTCTCCTTTCGCAGCTAAATCTAAACGAACCCCCTGGTTTAATCGATTTTTTGACCAACGATTCATATAAGGCGTCATGCGGTGTGTCACTTCAAACACCAAACGCAAAGTGCCGGGCGTAGGTTGGCCACTCCGCACCCGCTTAATAAAGCGCGGATCCACATGAATATCTTGTAAACGCATAGAAAGGCGCGTACGGTCAAAATCAACCACCACACGCTGTGGGTTAACCAAGGTAAATACCCGATGCTTAACCGGTTCACTTAAGGAAAAAAATAAGGAGGTCTTACCTGCCGCTTGGCGTACTTCAACGGCTTGGAGTGTCGCTGCTTGACTCACACAACAACTAAGTAGCCATAAAACACACCAAAACACTTGTTTTTGCATCATGCATTAGCTCACTATCTGGTTGATGAGGTGATGTCCTTTGCTCGTCTCGGCACTCAAGCGCGCAAGCCGGCCCTCTCCATCGATATCAAACAACACGTCCAAGTCTACCAAGCCAATGGAGCGACCCGCTCGCTCTGGCCATTCAATACAACATACGGCATCTTCTGTAAAATAATCTCTAAATCCTATCACATCTAGATCATCTTCTAGGATACGATAGAGATCAAAATGATGAAATACCCAAGGAACTGACGGCAACACATAGGTTTCTACAATGGAAAAAGTGGGGCTTTTCACCGCAGCTTGGTACCCGAGTTGCCGAAGCAACGCACGCACAAAGGTGGTCTTACCCGCACCAATCTCCCCCCTTAACGTCAACACAAACGGTGCATTAAGACAGGGTGCTAACTGAGCAGCCCATTGCTCAGTCGCCTGGCTATCAGCTAAAAACTGCTGTTTCACTCTTTGTCTTTCTTCACTAAGGATAAAAACGGTTTAGCACGTTTTTTAGGCTGAGCCGTTAATGGCTGCTCAATGTAAGGGCCTGGATCTTCTGGAAATTCCATCCCTTTGCCATTTTCTTTCGCATAAATGGCCAATACCGCCTGTGGCACAAAAGAAACCTGTAAGGATTCACCAGAGAAGCGCGCAGTAAACACAATGCGATCGTTGCCTAAATGTAAACCCCTACACGCAGTAGGGGACACATTAAACACAATTTTTCCATTTTGGACAAATGACGTGGGGACTTCTACCCCGCCGTGTTCTACGGTGATTAATAAATAAGGCGTACATGCGTTATCTACAATCCAGTCATACACCGCCCTTATTAAGTAGGGCTTATTCGATGTCATGCCACTCATGCCACTCTCACCTGCCTTTCAGCATCGGTTAAACTCGCTTGAAATGCGTCGCGCTTAAACACTCGTTGCATATACTCATGCACACCTTTATGCTCAGGCTCAATTTCAACCCCTAATTGCGGCAAACGCCACAGTAATGGTGCCAATACACAGTCTAGCAAAGAAAACTCTTCACTCAAGAAAAAAGGTTTATTGAGAAAAATAGGGTTGAGACCCACTAAACTTTCTCTTAAACCCGCTCTTGCCGCTTCAGTGTCAACACCCGCTTGAATATTGCGCATCAAGCTATACCAGTCTTGTTCCATGCGAAACATCATTTTACGCGTTTCTGCACGCGCCACAGGATAAACCGGCAACAAAGGGGGATGAGGAAAGCGCTCATCTAAATATTCGATGATGATTCTAGCTTCATATAACACTAAATCTCGGTCAATCAAGGTTGGAACGGTATCATAAGGGTTAACGGCAAGTAAATTTTCTTCTTTTGCACCCGTTTTAACATGATGAATATCAACATTCACCCCTTTCTCCGCCAACACAATCCGCACCTGATGGCTATAAACATCATCAAGGTCAGAAAACAGGGACATCACTGTGCGCTTTGCAACTACCGCCATAAATGGCTCCTCAAGACAGGAAAACTCCAAAGGGGTGTATTCTAACATATTTTGGGTTATAAAGCGAATTGACGCTCGTGAGCGCAGCCTAGGTAACGTCCCTAACGTTTTTCCATACGCCAATCTGTCCCCTCTCCCGCGCACGAAACACTTATAACACTCTTATGCTGAACGCGGGGTAGGGTTAGGGAGGGGGTTTAAGTTGACTATACAGGTTTACCCCCTCCCCAACCCTCCCCCGCGAAGAACATCCACATATTGTTCAAATTTCTAGCGCGGGAGAGGGGGTATTCGAGTGCCCTCATTTGGGGATGGCGGAGAATCCGATGTATGACTAGCCAATTGCCGCGCCGCCTCTGCTTGCGCTCGTAAATCAGCCGTCTTCGCACTCATCGCTGCTGCCGTCGTCACCGCTGCGGCACATAACTTAGACACCACCTGCTCAAGCTCCACCACTCTTTTATCGATTTTCTCCAACCGTTTAACCACATTGCTAGCGTAAGACTTATCCTCATACTTAGCCACTTTCGTAAAAAACCCAGCCTTCGGGCACGGTTGCTTTAATAACGCCGATTTTTCAGTTTCTAAGGCATATTTTTCATGATTCGCTTCATATAAATCTAAATTTTCAATTAATATTTTTTTTTCGGCATCATAAAGCATTAAAGGGAGATCAAGACCGAGCTCTGTTTTAAGCTCCGCTTGATATTGACGAGCAAGCTTACGAGCTTTTGGCGTATCTCGCCCAATCACCACCCCCAATAATGACCCTTTACTTGGCTCTAGTAATATTTCATTGGTGCTATCCGTCTTGTCTTTGATGGCCTCTTGGAATTCAGACAATAAGATGTAGTTTTTTGTTCTAGCACGATAAGATTCTACGCGATTTTTGTCTCCAACCCAGTCGCGAGAATAAGTGCCTAAATCGGCATATATCATGGCCCTTATTTTTGCCTTTTGAGAATTATAATCACTATCTTCACTGTTAAGATTAGGATCAACCCGTAACACAACCCCAACCAATACTGTCTCTTCTTGTTGTGATTGAAAAAGTGGGGTGTTTTTGTGCGTTGAAATGAGCGTTGCAGATTGTTTTTTTGCATGGGTCTGATGTTTTACTTTAGGACGCGGTTTTTTACCTCGATATGCGATGATTTCCCCGGTTAAATGATAAAATTTATGTGTTGGGGTGAGACGACTGTGTGGTTTTCTTAACGCTGCGCGTGTTGAGGTGTCTTTTAATTGACTGAGAAACCCTTTCCATGCCTCAGGTTTCCAACCAGAAAACGTTTTAATGGCTAACAAGCCTGTCTCGCACGTCTGACAAACATCAGAGACCGCTGAAGGGATGGAGGTCGGCGTCAGCATTATATACTTACGCATCAATTCCACGATGCGTGATAACATCGCATGACTTGGAGGATAAGTGCTAAATTTTTCTAGTATATAAAAATCTTTCCAAGACGCGAGGCCATGGGTTTGAACTGCCGTCACTATCTCATCGAGGGTATCTAAACTGAGGAGGAGTGACCGTTGATTGCCTAACTGAATCATAGGGATCCGTTGCTCCTCGTCCTCACGGAGATGACTCGCATCAAGTTTCAATAATATCATCCATGCCTCTCTTCCAGCAGGGTTATCAATGGATTCGATATAGGCCTGTTTTCTATCTTCATTCATATGCGATAAAGCCTTGAAACGTGCTTCCGGCGAGGTTTTTTTTACGCATGACAGCAAGCAAGCGCAATCTTGTTTTGCAGCTAAAATATCCAGTAATGAGCGGCCTTGTTTATCTTGAAACGCTAACGCGATATCAAGCGATGCAACCGACATGTCGTGGATGCACTGTAAGACGGTCTTGTTATCTAATTTATCAGCTATCGAGCAGAACGTTTGAGCGGATACCTTTTTTAAAACATCCGGTGAGATGTTCTCCATGAGTGTGGAGCAAACATCACGCGGCTGATGTTGAATCAGCAGTGGGAGCAACATATCATCACTCAATAGAAATGTGTTGATGGCCTTCTTTGATGCTCTATCGAGCAGGATATGAAAAAAATCTTTATCTTTTTTTGCTGCCGCCAACACAGGAGAGAGCGCATTGTTCACCCATTTTTTGCTTAATATCTCATCAATTACAGACGGTGATAATCTCTCAAAAATACATCGAACAAGGTCACATCTGAGGACTGACTTACCTAGTATGTTTAAAATAAATCCACTTGACCCTACAAGTTCGTCCAACAGCTCAGTAGATGCTTTATTAACCAATGCTATAAAATTCAAACGTCGATCTACAATACGCTCTAGTGGTGTAACACCACTGATATCAGACGTTCGCAGTACTTTGTCCACCTCCACTGTGGATGCTCGATCAAGGATAATGCTTAATGCCTCAAAATCGGCTTTCATAACAAAGTCAATTAATCGATGTTTGATCGTGTGCACATGGCCGATGCGATGCGTTGAAAAAGATACCCCTACATCTACCTCTGTCGCAGACAATGCTCTTCCCAATGCCTCTGGTGACGTTTTATCAATGATCTGTATCAGAATAGACAAGTTTTGTGTTTGAATCGCTTTAACGAGGATATTTTCACGTACATCTCCAGCAGCGACTATTTTATCAATGATCGCCATTGACGACTTGCTTAATAATATGGTTAATAAGTTGACATCTCTTGTCTCGACAGCGAAATATAGGATATTTCCACCCTTCTCCTTAATGGATAAACTTTTATCAACAGCCGCTAAGGATAACTTCTCGAATAAGGCTTGCAAAACTTGTTTACGTTGGTGCTGTATGACCCATTGCAAGGGGGTTATACCCTGCTTATTTTGAATAAACAGCGCGATATCCATCACGGACGTTGACGCTTTCTTGATAAGCATTGTCAATGCGATGCCACTCTCTTCGAAGGCCGCCCAGTGCAATGGTGTATTTTTAAATTCGGTTTTCATGACAAGTGCTTGATCAATCTCGCCACGTGTTGCTCCATAGATTAAAGCAGTATAGGCCTGCACGTCCCGTTTCCAAATCGCGAGATGGAGAGGGCTATCTCCATGGTTATCTTGTGTGAGTAAAAACTTTTTTTCTGATTTATTTGGATTCCAAACCATGTCCCGTTGCAATGCGTTGAGTCGGACAATAAATATCCCATTTTCCTCTTTCACTTTACATCGATGAATATCGTACAACTGTAATGCATCACAACGCCTTAACCAATTGCAATATTGCAGAGCTGCATCTTCACTCGTAAAGCGGTATTGGTGCATCCCCTGTTGTCCTTGTTGATATGTAGCTGTCGACGTGAGGGCATCAAAAATTTGTGCTTGCCAGGCCGAGCAGTCCTGTTCTTGGGCTGCTCTTTCAGTATTCAATTCCTCAGGGGTTGGACGCGTGTACGCACAGAAAAACGCGATCGCATCAAAAAGCATTTCTTGTGTCAATATGACATCTTTTCCATCCTGCATCACTGCTTGTCCATAATAGGGAGATAAAAATTGCTCGGCCATTAAGAAGTTATAGGCATCATTGTCGATATCGAGAAAATACAGCAGTTGGCAAATTTGAATTAAATCGTCTAATCGTGGCGTCCCTTGGGTGGAATTCAGCTGACCTATAAATTGCATCGCATCAGCCACGCGCGCCTCAAGACAACCGCGGTGTTCATCATAATTACATTTTGCCATGAACATCTGTAAGGCCAGCGTCTTTCCAGTACTCTCAAGAGTGGTAAACGTTTCTTCAAACGATTGAACGATCTGGAGTAGATCCCTACTGGCGTGGTCACCGTTCGCATAAGAATTAAAATGCAAACTCGTCCCCATGTGATCACGCACAACCCAATTTTCCCTATCCCCCTCAGGCAAACCTGGCAAATAGAGATCTTTATGGTCAACAAATTCCTTGATTTGGGCTTGGTTGACCTTCACCCAGCGTAAGTTCTCTATAATTTTAATTGCACTTTCTTGCGTGGTTGAGGGTAACCCTGATTGTTTAACCCATAGAATCATATTATCGAGAACGCTCAGATCAACGGCGGGCGAGGATTTTTGCTTATTTGGATAAGTGAAGAGATCTAACATGATGACGGCGAATCCTTTTTTGATCTTTATGCGATCATAAAGTCATTTATGCGCCAACACAAACAGAGTGTCTTTAAACCACCTCTTGTAATGTAGAAAGTGGCCTACTGAAATTGAACCATTTGCAACATGCGTTTAAGTACTATCAGCATCTTGCAAGCAACCAACTCCCTGCCGCAATCGCATTGGCTCAGCAATCACCGGTTGATCCTTAACGTAAAGTTTAATTTGCTATATTATTTCTACATGTTACACTTAATTGTAACCAGGGGAAATAATATGAATTTTAGCGAATTTATGCGAAAATGCCAAGATTACCCATTCATTCGCAGTAATCGCTTTCCGCTAATGACCGATAACCCGAGTGTTTTGAGGCGGCAAGTGACGGAATGGCTGAAAAAAAAATGGCTATTAGAATTAAAACGAGGGGTTTACATTATTGCGGATATTGCAAAGCGAGGACCAGCATCGAATGTATTCTTGGCTAACTATCTTCTAGCACCCTCTTACATCAGCTTGGAAACTGCATTGAGTCATTACCGCCTAATCCCTGAAAGAGTGGAAGCCATCACTTCGATCACCCCTAAAAAAACACAACGATATCAAAACTCATTGGGCCATTTTATTTATCATCATATTAAACAACCCAGTTATAAGCTTTTTGTGGCTGAATTAGATGAATTCGGTCGACAATATTATATTGCCACACCTGAAAAAGCATTGGTCGATTATTTATACTTTCACAGCGCTTCTATCAAAAAACTTTCGAAAGATTATTTTCATGACTCGCTGCGTTTGCAAAATACAGAACGCTTATCTAGCGAGAAGCTGCTCATTGCTGCTGAGTGTTTTCAACAAAAAAAACTAACCAGCAGTGTAGAAACGCTGATTGATTTCCTTGGGGAACTATCATGATTGATGTATTGAAACAGCAAGTTAAAGAATATAAAGGAAATCATAATGATAAATATAACTTCCTTCGCGAACAGCTACAGATCTTGATTTTAAAAAAAATTGACGAGGCTGGATATTTTAAAAACATCGCTTTCGTTGGAGGGACCGCCTTAAGAATTCTTTATGATTTAAAACGATTTTCTGAAGATTTAGATTTTAGTCTTATTAATGCGACAACGTTTGATTTTACGCAGTTTATTGAGAAATTACGGTATGAATTACACCTTGAGTCTTTAGTGATTGAACATAAATCAAAGATGAGGGATGCGGTCTGTATGGCACAGTTAAAATTCAAAGATCTCCTATTTGAAACACAACTCTCTCCACACAAAGATGAGGTCATTATGATTAAATTGGAGGTGGATTGTAGACCTCCAGCTGGGTACAAGACGGAATTGACTCTTGTAAATAAAGGAGATTTGGTTGCGATCAATCATTTTGATTTACCCTCTCTATTTGCCGGTAAATTGCATGCTATTTTACAAAGGAAATACACAAAAGGGAGAGATTATTATGATTTTTTATGGTACATGGCTCGCAAAATTAAACCCAACTTTCTAATGCTCAATCAAGCATTAGAACAAACCATGGGCGTCAACCCAAATCTAGATGAACATACTTTAATTCATGTATTGGAAAAAAGATTTGATGAAACTAATTATGCGTTAGTTAGAAAAGACGTTGAGGTGTTTCTTAGCGACCCTAAAGAAATACGTTTTTTTACCAAAGAGATATTCATGCTTTCTTCTAAGTGAATTAATGGCGCGTTTAATTTGACTTTAAATTCACCCCTGTGTACAATTCAAGCTCGCTCAAGCCTTTGAAGGTCACTCACTATGCCTGCCCCTACATTTTTTAAAGAAGTAGATGTAAATACTTTTGCTCAGATGCTCCTAAATCCAGACGCAACAGAAGTATCTATTGCTTACCACGCCAGACTCCTTACTTTGACTGATGCTGAATTGTTGGATTTCCAAATTAGTTTAGACAATCGATGTGAGAGCTTGCGTGGCGGACTCAAAACACTCATTGACGAAGTAAAACCCACTTTCGGATATCGAGATAATGCAGCAGCAGACGCAGGTTTACGTGCCTACGCAGATGGGTCGATTGAAGAGCGCATGAGAAATTTAGCCGCTCGCCTGGCATCAATCGCCCAGTCTGTACCTGGTATGCCAACACCCCCTGCCTTCACTTCATTTGATAATGATAAAGTGATGAAACAAGGCGTGGAAGTAGGACGGCTTTATGTTCAAATGGATAAACAGCTTAAAAACACGCAATATGCTTCTGGTGTGATTCTTGATAGATTAACCCCGGCACCCGCACCATAGTAGGTTGGGCCTTGGCCCAACGTCAAAATGACTCTCAGCCTTAGGTGGAAAACGGATTTTTAATAACCACCTGACTAAGTTTTCTATCATGCTGCATATCTTCAGAGTAAAGTATTTGACAATCCGAACGAGCTGCACCTGCAACGATCAATGAATCATAGAGCGAAAACTGGCTTTTTTCTTGAATGTCTAATGCCTGATAAAATAATTCTGGACAGGCATAAACCTCACATAGAGGAACGAGAACATGTTCTAAATAATGCTTTGCATCATGGACCTGAAGCGGAATTTTAAATTTGCGCATACTGACGTTTAAAAACTCTTGAATAACCTGGTAGCTAATGACTCCCTTACCCGTTGACAAGGCCTCTTGAATCAAATTCTGCGCAATTTTTTGTTTTTCGGGTGCAGAACCATCAAAAGAATAAATGAAAATATTGGTATCTAAAAAGTATTTTTGCGAAGGTCCTTTATCTTTCATTTAAGTCATCTCTATCAAAATGTTTTCCTACATTCACATAATTGAGTTTATTCATCATCTGGGAGTAATTGACATCTGTTGGCGCTTTAACATAGCGCGCTAGCCACTCACGAAATAATGCATTAAGTGTTTTTTTATTTTTATGCGCTTTGTCTCGCGCTAACTGAATCATGTGTTCATCTGCACTCAATGTAATGTTTTTCATCTTATCCCCCTTTTTTAAATCACACTATTATAGTGTACACAACAATAGTGTATTTTAAAAGCCAATCACTTGATTGACTGGACTTTAAACAAACTCCAGTACTTTTAATTCTCTCTTCATGCCCCTGGCATTTCTGCCAAATCCAATTTATGCTATCGAGTGCGGTTTTCACAGGAGTTTACAGACGTGACACTTGTTGCTCGATTTGAAGTCAACTATACCCAATTTCTCGATGAGCACGGGCAAGCGCAAGGGCAAATACCTGCATTTGCAAAAGACAAAGCAACGCTGTTGCAACTCTATCGAAATATGGTTCTCATTCGATTATTTGATAAAAAAGCCATCGCCCTGCAGCGAACTGGCAAAATGGGAACCTACGCACCCGTTTGCGGGCAAGAAGCCATTGGCACCGCCATGGGGCACGCCCTCAAGCCTGATGATTTACTCATCCCTTATTATCGAGATTACGCAGCCCAAGTGCAGCGCGGTGTTCTCCTTTCGGAAATTCTGACCTACTGGGGCGGCGATGAGCGTGGTAATCAATTTCAAAATGGTGGAAAAGATTTTTCTATTTGTGTCCCGATTGCTTCGCAATGTTTGCACGCAGCAGGTGCCGCATTTGCTATTAAATATAAACAACTCCCCCATGTTGCCATGGTCTCTATTGGCGATGGCGGTACGTCTGAGGGCGATTTTTATGAGGCGATTAATGTCGCAGGCCTCTGGGAGCTACCCTTGGTATTTGTGATCAATAATAACCAATGGGCAATTTCCGTTCCTTTAAACAAACAAACCCGAACACAAACCCTAGCGCAAAAAGCCATTGCAGCTGGGTTTGAAGGCGTGCAAGTCGATGGCAATGATGTGATCGCCTGCCGAGAAGTGATGGGTGAGGCCGTCGAAAAAGCACGGCTTGGTAAAGGCCCTACCCTCATTGAAGCCATCTCTTACCGGCTCTCAGATCACACAACAGCTGATGATGCAACACGTTACCAACCCACCGAAGAGCGCGCAGCGGCCAATGATAAAGAACCCATTCGCCGACTCAAACAGTTTTTAATGGACACACAAGGCTGGACAGCCAATGAAGACCAAGCCCTGCAAACCGAATGCGAGGCCGAGGTCGCAGAAGCAGCCTCTCAGTATTTAACCCGCCCCCCGCAATCCATTGCAAGCGCATTTGATTATCATTTTGCGACTTTACCTGATTATCTCATTGAGCAACGTGCAACCGCCTTGGAAGAAGAAGCCCATCATGCCTAACATTACTCTCATTGAAGCCGTTAATTTAGCCCTCGCTCGTGCACTCACTGACGATGAAAATGTCATTATTTTTGGAGAAGATGTTGGCAAAAATGGCGGCGTTTTTCGGGCAACTGCCGACTTACAATCTCGTTTTGGCGAACGCCGTGTGTTTGACACCCCACTTGCGGAATCCATGATTGCAGGCCTTGCGATTGGCATGGCTTCCCAAGGGTTAAAACCCGTTGCAGAATTTCAGTTTATGGGGTTTATCTACCCTGCCATGAATCAACTGATCACCCATGCTGCCCGCATGCGTAATCGAACCCGGGGTCGCTTGCATTGCCCTGCTGTATTTAGGGCTCCGTTTGGCGGCGGCATTCGAGCCCCAGAACACCATTCAGAAAGCACGGAAGCCCTGTTTGCTCACATTCCTGGGTTACAAGTCGTCATTCCGTCTTCCCCAAAACGAGCTTACGGTTTATTGCTTGCCGCAATTCAAAACCCTGATCCGGTCATTTTTCTTGAGCCTAAACGCATTTATCGCCTTCATAAACAAGCGGTTGAAGACGATGGTGAAGCGCTCCCGCTGGGTCAGTGTTTTACCTTGCGTTCAGGTAAAGATGTCACCTTGATCAGTTGGGGGGCGAGCATGAACGAAACGCTGTTGGCAGCTGAAGAGCTCGCTAAAGAAGGTGTTGATTGTGAAGTGATTGACGTTGCGACCATCAAACCCTTAGACATCGAGACTATTTTAGCCTCAGTCATTAAAACAGGTCGCTGCGTGATTATTCACGAAGCCGCCAAAACAGGGGGCGTGGGCGCAGAAATCAGCGCGCTCATCATGGAAAATGCATTTTCTGATTTACGCATGCCGGTTCAACGGGTCACAGGCTATGACATCACCATGCCCTATTTTCAATTAGAAAAATATTATATTCCCAGTGTTGAACGCATTAAACAAACAACCCTCTGCATCATGGATTAGGGGTGATAGATCACCCGTCATCCCGAATATCCGAGCCGCGACCGTTAGGGAGCGGAAGTTTAAAAAAGTTCCGCTCCCTAACGGTCGCGGCTCGGATATTCGGAATGACGAGGTGGAACATCAATTATAATTAAGGAATGAAAATGAGTATGTTTTATCTACCTGATTTGGGTGAAGGGTTACCAGATGCGGAAATTCACCAGTGGTATGTTAAAGTGGGCGATCATATCGAGCAAGATCAACCTTTAGTCTCGATGGAAACAGCCAAAGCTGTCGTTGATGTGCCTGCCCCACAATCAGGCACTATCGCAGAGCTTTTTGGTAAACCTGGTGACATCATTAAAACGGGTGCCCCCTTAATGAGCTTCACCTCAGATACACAAGTCAGCGATCAAGGCACCGTGGTTGGAAAATTAGAAGAAAACACCCACGCCACAGAAGACAACTTTACCGTGGGCTCGACACATCAAGCGAACATTCGCGTCAAAGCAACACCTGCGTTGCGCTTATTAGCAAAACAACTCAACGTCGATTTAACGCTCATTCAAGGCTCAGGCAACCAAGGCCTGATTACAAAATCAGATATCGAGCAAGCCCGCCAACAACAAACCCCCTTACCAGAAGGCTTTGAGCCCTTACGCGGGGTCAGGCGTGCCATGCTGCAATCGATGATTGACGCTCATCAACGCATTGTGCCTGTCACCATTTATGATGAAGTCGACATCCATCTTTGGCCCAAAGACACCGATCTAACCCTGCGTCTCATTCGCGCGATGATTGCCGCATGTATCGCCGAGCCCGCGCTCAACGCCTGGTTCGACGATACTCATTTTGCCAGAAACTGCGTGAAAGACATCAATATTGGGCTCGCGATTGATAGTGAAGCCGGTTTATTTGTCCCGGTTTTACATGACGTCGCGGCAGTGTCTGATAAAGCATTACGACAACAAATTAATGAATATAAAACAGCAGTACAAGCAAGAACGGTCCCTGCAGAATCACTCAAAGGTTCGACCATCACGCTGTCTAATTTCGGTAAATTTGCAGGCCGCTATGCCACCCCAATTATCGTGCCGCCCAGTGTTGCTATATTAGGTGTGGGTAGAGCCTACCAAGGTGCAGTAGCGCATGAAAATAAAGCCGTCATTCACCCCATTTTACCGCTATCGCTGACTTTTGATCATCGCGCAGTAACAGGCGGCGAAGCCACGCGGTTTTTAGGGGCATGTATGCAGGCGTTGAGTCAGGCGTGAGCGGTGTGGATTATGGTAGTGATGTCGGGGCGTCGGGTATTTGTAGGGTGGACAAAGGAGCCTAGCGATAAACCTACCGGTTAAGACAATCTGTCAGGCGACGTGCCCACCATGGTAACTCGGAATCAGGGCTTCGAGGTAGCTCCCAGCCACCGGTGGGCACGTCGCCGAAAGAGCCGAGCAAGTAGCTGGCTCAATGCCAGGCTCCTTTGCCCACCCTACAACGACCGTGCCGTCCTACACAGTCGAGATTATATTGGAGAAACAACATGAATTTTTTACGACAAAGTGACCTAACACATGAGTTCCATAACATGCTAAAAGACTACGATCAAACCATCAAAACGATCGTCGGACCGAACTACCCCTATCCCATTCGCATGCGGGACTGGGAGCTCTGTCAGATTTTAACAGCACTCCAATCCATAAATAAAAGCGCAAAAATTCTTGATATTGGATCGTTTAACACCTATCTCGGCATTTTTTTACATCAGCAGTTTCCAGACGTGACCGTCTCTGACATGCTCACGCATCGATGTATCAAAAGTTTACTTAGAAAAACAAACCTTGCGCCCAAAAAACCAACAGAAGCATTTTATTTTGATTGGTCAAAAATAGTCAAACAATCCGGCATTAAATTACGCAATATCAATGCAACTGCTATCAATCTTCCAGATCGGTCTTTTGATTGTATCATTGCCCTTTCTGTCATTGAACGCATCCCAGCGGTTGAACAAGCCATTGCAGAAATGTACCGTATACTGTCTCCGGGAGGTAAGCTTTTAATCACAACAGACTGCTCACCTGAACCACAACCCTATGATGCCAGTGCAGGTGTTCGTTATTTTTCTCTTAATGAACTACGTACCCTATTTGCTCCATACACAACTACTTCTGAGTTTAACGATCCTGATTTCTCAGAGGAAAATTGGTGTTATGGTAAAAATAAACCGATTGTCACTGGGTTTATTGAGATCACAAAGCAATAACATGGAACCCGTCATAGCATGATGCGTCTCAACAAAACAATAAAAATCATGTTGGTTTTTTGTTTCCTAACAACAAACAGCCACGCCGCTTTGCCAGAACCCGACGCAATCGGCAACTTCTCACTTCCCCGCTCACAACGCCCTGCCGCTTTCTTCTCATTCGGATCTAATATTCTAAACCCAGGCCAACTCCAAGGTCGCTTCAAGCCTAATTTACTGAAAGGAAATAAACTGCAATATATTGGATCAAATCTCGATCTACTGTTTGGGACTTCAACCAGAACCTCTTTATTACTTATACTCCCGACAACCCCCTCTGAGACCCTCAATCATCACCATGTTTCAGGGTTTGGGGATATGGGCATCCAGGGTCAATATGCGGTTTATCAGCGTATATCACGAAGTGACACGGAACAAGCCTCGGTCATTGCTAGATTGAGTGCCCCCACTGGAACTCAAGGTGTGAGTTATAATACAGCGAGTTATTTTATTGGCGGCACCTACAACCACTCGTTTGTTGATTGGATCTGGTTTGCTGCACCTGGGGTCTTACTGTTTGATCATCGTCAAGATCGTTCCAAAGGACCTAGTTATTATTACGAAGTAGGGGTCGGTCGGAATATCAGTAGCCAACCAGGTCGCTATATTTGCGCGTGGTTTCTAGAGCTCAACGGCCAATACGATCAAACCAGTACAGTCCCCTTACCGGAAGCCTTTCAATCCAATCAGGGTAAATTATTAGATGGAAATATACTCTATTTTTCACCCTCACTCTGGTTTTCAACCCCAAAGTGGATCATCAGAACCGGCTTTTCCATCCCCATTGAACAACATTGGGCCAACCCCGGAACGCGCGTTGATTATTATGCAGGCGCAGGGATAGCGTATACATTTATATAAATAACCCCAACCACATCCAAAAACCATACCATGCGTTTAACTTAAAAGCATGAAACCAATTAGCTGGTTGAGGTGATAACAATAATCGCCCCTGATACATCAAATTGGTGACAGCCACGCACCAAGCAAACATGAGTAATTTTGGTTCCCCTAATAAAATAATCACCCCCCACCAACACAGATGCATGAGAAACAATAACCCAATCACCCAGTAACGTGCCAAATATCCAAAAAACCGCGCAGTAGAATGCACTCCAATCTGTTCATCGTCAAGCTTATCAACACAAGCATAGGCCGTGTCATAAGCCAGTACCCACAACACATTGATCAGCATCAACATCCACATCGAAGCATCAAAAGAATGCGCTTGTGCAACATAGCTCATGGGAATGCCCATCGAAAACGCCAGCGATAGCACCATTTGTGGCGTAGGAAAAAATCGTTTAAAAAAGGGGTAACTCAGCGCCAATATCAAAGCGGGTAACGCATAGTAAAAACACGCTCTTGGCAATTGCAGTAAAATCCATAAAGCAACAACACAAAGCCCCCCTAACCACAGAAATGCTTCAAGTAAGCCAATTTCGCCTGCTGCCAAAGGTCGATTGCGCGTACGACTCACATGTAAATCAATACGCCTATCTGCAATATCATTCATGACACAGCCCGCAGAGCGCATCACGATCGTCCCTAGAAAAAAATACAATATAATAGACCCATCAGGATGACCGTTCCCCGCAGTCCACAGGGCCCAGGCAGTTGGCCACCATAATAAGGCAATCCCAATCGGTTTATCCAACCGCATTAATCGGCAAGCTGCTTTCAAGTGCACGAATAAACCTCGGTAAAAAAATTTCAAATAAATAAAAATAAAAGTGACCGTCAAAACAAAAGGTCGATAGCCGTCCCCACAAAGGGGTTTGACCTTCACTCCAAGCGTGGGGTAACCAATGGTATTCTAACACTGCCGGGGAAAAACTATAACTATGCATGCGCTCTCTCACCACTCGAGGTTCGTCGTAAACCAGCGTTGCCAGTGAAACATGTTCTAAGCGATCAAAAAAGGCCGGATCATGTTGATAGGCCTGCTCGGGAATCATTGTTCTGGCAAACCAACAGGCTTGATTTGCTGCGGAAATCACGACATCGCGGCGAATTAAAGTGTTATCTTTCAGCCCCAGGACCTGACGCTCCCAATAGTTTGTTGGCTGCCACTGATGCGATAAAACTTCGACCCGAACATCCTGAGCAACTTTGCTTAATTTATCTGTGATAGCATGCTGGCAACGCAGCCACGCTAATAAGGCTAGCGGCATGGGCTGAAAAGTACTTAACAACAAAACAATCTCCTAAATCATAACATCAGGGTAACAATTGACTCATCGCATCATCCAGATTCGTAGGGTGGACAAAGGAGCCAAGCATTGAGCCATCCGCTTACTGTAAACCCTCTGGCGACGTGCCCACCATCGCTCGGAGCTAGCTAGGCTACGAGCTACCCTGGTGGGCACGTCGCCTGAAAGATTGTCTTAACCGATAGAGCTCATCGCTAGGCTCCTTTGTCCACCCTACGACTCCGAATGACGCATATTAGTTACACTTCACAATGAAATATTTCATATTTATATAATATAACACTATATAAATAGACGAGATACCATGGGGTGTGTAGCCTGGATGCAGCGCAGCGAAATCCGGGATCAGTGGCACCGAATTCCCGGATTTCACTGCACTGCATCCAGGCTACCATCCTTAGCTTATGGAAAAACTTTGACATTGAATGAAACAAAATTTATCATTGTGGCCTTCATATAACAACAGGACCACGACTATGATACTTGATACCTCTAAAACCATCATTCAAATAGGATATGCCATTCGGACGGTGGGTGTTACTTGCTTAATCCTTCCTGCCTTAATTATTGCTGGCATCGCCGATGCCTTTAATAGGTTAACAGGCTTAGATAGAAAGTCGAACCTTACAAAATCTATCTTATATGCCGCCACACCACCTGCTTTCCGCTCTCAAGATCCGGGTAGTCAATTCGATCCATCTAAATCTACAGCTAGGCTTCTGCTTTTGGGCGCGCCTTCAACTGCGTTTGTTTTATTCATCGTACTTTCAATACTTGCCGGATTGGTCCCTATCGTTGCATTGGGAGTTGGATTAGGGATTGTTGCCGCGGCATGTCTCTTGATTGTTACCGGATCCTCAGTTGAAATCCAGGGTGAAAAAACGGCGGTTCAGATTGCTCAAAGTGAAGTTGTTGCTAAAACACCTGCAAGCCTTTCAAGCCTTGGCAACACGGCAGAAAAACAGCAAACGCCTAGTCTACAAGAACATTATAAAAATGATTTGTTCTTGCCATTAAATACGTATAATCAGGCAGCATTTCTGCGTCAGAGTCATAGCAATCAGTGAATCAGATATAATTGTAAGGTATGCACACATCTTTAGTTTTACGCGGATCGGCGTAAAACTAAAGATATGCGCATAACCTACCCCTCTAACTTCTCACGCACAACCTTCGCTTTCTCAACCAACGCTCGCGTATACAAATCATACTCTAACAACCCAAGCGTAGACTCCAGTTGCTGCATCACGGCTTGTGTCTGCTCGTGATCAAGGGACTTTAAGGGTTCATGGACAATTTGCTTTAAACGAACAACCGCATAATTGCCATCAGCTAAGAAGGCCCCTTTCATTGCGCCGATTGTATGCATTTCAAAGGCCAAAGTGCGTAATTGAGGCTGCGTGGTTTCTTCATCACGCTTGACTGCTTTTTCTTGATGCCAAGTTAACGATTTAACCCATGGGGCTTGTTGACCTTTCATGAAATCAGCCCCGGTCACTTCAAGCAACGCTTTGCTTTTTGTCGCCATAAGTTGTTTGATAATCGTCGGTTTAGCCTCATCAAATGACAGCAGTCTTGAAGGTATTTTTTTCTCCACTCTTAAGACCACCACATGCGTATCATCGACTTGCACGACCTCACTGTTATTCCCCTGCTCTAATACATCTGGGCTCAATGCGGCTGTTTTCACCTGTGCAAGCCCTGTGAGCTTCTCTTTGCTCTCTTGCTGTGAGAAGGGCTGGCTATGTGCGATCGTTAAATGTAGCGCATCTGCGACGGGTTCTAGCGTCTCTGGATATTGATAACTGAGCTCGCCTAACTTTTCGACCTCTTTCAAATACAACGTTTGTGCATGCTCATTGAGTAATTGTTCACGGATCACACCACTCACTGCTGTGTAAGGTTTAGTTTTTGAAGGTTCGAAGGCGACGAGTTTAACCAGCTCAAAGCCATTTTTTGTTTGAGCAGGTTTTGCCATGTCACCCGGTTTACTGAGGGTCAATAAAACTGCGTCTAGCTCAGACTGCCCCGCGGTCATCCACGGTAATTCGCCATTTTTCTTAGCTGAAATGGGGTCATCTGATTTGGTTTGCGCCCATTTGGTAAACTCATTTGGGTGCTTATTCAAAAAATCATAGGCTTGTTGCGCCCGTTGCTTTACTTTATCGGCCGCAGCAGCACTTGATTGTTGAGGGATGGCAAACAAAATATGCTGCACTTTCCAGCGCGCTGGCGTACTAAAGTTATCTTTATTTTCATCATAATAGGTTTGTAAGGCTTTATCTGTTAACTGGACCTGCGGTTTCAAATCATCAACCGACAGCGCTAAATAGGCAATTTGCACTTGTAGAGGCGCAATGAATTCTTGTTGATGCTGCTGGTAATATTGCTGCATCTCTTCTGCTGAAATAACGATTTTGTCTTTTACTTGTGACAACGGCAACACCACATACTCATAATCGCGTTTTTCATACAGCGAATTGGCATATTGTTCTAATTCGGAGGTTAAACCAAACTCACTGCCCACAAACCCAAAGCGCTGCTGATTCACTAACATGCCTTGCATGAGTTCATTCAACAGTGTAGTCGGGGTATACATCGCATTCGCTAACACCTGCTGATAGCGTTTTGTTGAGAAATGTCCCTCTTCTTGGAATTGAGGGATTTTAACGACCTCAGCCATGCCTTCTTCAGTGCTAATGAATAATCCGTTGTGATGTGCGGCTTCGATCAGGATTGTTTTTAAAATTAAATCTTCTAACACCTGTTGTTTTAAAAGAAGTTCATTATCGACGTGTCCTTGAGACATTTCTTGTTGACGAATGCGCCGATAACGCAGGTCAAAATCTCGTGTAGAAATAGGCTGGGCGTTGACCGTGGCTACATTTTCAGAAGACTCTCGCGATTGTAAATAATAATCCACGCCAAACAACACAAAAACCAGTGAAATTAATATCACCACTACCCAGGCAACAAAACCGCGAATACGCTCATTTAATTTTTGTAACATGTTGCCAAATCCCTAAGAAACCTAAAAAAAACGCGCCTAAGGAGGCGCGCTATTATTGGCGGAGTGGACGGGGCTCGAACCCGCGACCCCCGGCGTGACAGGCCGGTATTCTAACCAACTGAACTACCACTCCAAAATGAATGGGTGCTGTAGGGATCGAACCTACGACCCTCGCCTTGTAAGGGCGATGCTCTCCCAGCTGAGCTAAGCACCCGGTAAAACTATACTTTTTGTACCGCTTCTTTCAACTTTTTACCTGCTCTGAACTTCGCAACACGAGATGCTTTAATCTGAATCGTTGCACCTGTTTGTGGATTACGTCCTGTTCGAGCAGAACGATTCCCAGTTGAGAAAGATCCAAAACCAGGAAGAACAATCTGATCACCACTTTTCAGTTGTGATATGATTGTATCCATAAACACATCAAGTACACGTCCCGCATCTGCCTTTGTTACACCGGCACCATGTGCAATTGCACTAACCAATTCAGTTTTGTTCATATTATCCCCTGTCGAGTTATTCATCCCTTAATCTTTAGAATGAGTGAACATGCTCCACTCATATTAAGCACTCACATCCTTGGTGTGCCCTTAACTTCATGCATGAGGGCAACGGTTTGAAATATACCCCATTATTAATGGGCATGTAAATCCTTATTTTCATTTTTTTTACTTTCTTCCGATAATGGCAGCGCAGGAACCACCGCGCCATCGATAGAAACTGGCATACGTTGAAGCGCTATTTCCAAAACTTGCTCAATTGTTTTCACTGGATGAATCTTCAATTTACGCAAAATTGCCTCAGGAATTTCTTCTAAATCTTTACGATTTTCCTCAGGAATAATCACATGTTTAATGCCCGCACGGTGTGCTGCCAGGAGTTTTTCTTTTAATCCTCCAATCGGCAATGCCTCGCCGCGTAGCGTGATTTCTCCTGTCATCGCAACATCTGCGCGCACCGGGATTTTGGTCGCCACAGAAACCAATGCGGTACACATCCCAACGCCCGCGCTCGGACCATCTTTTGGGGTGGCCCCTTCTGGCACATGCACATGAAAATCGTTTTTATCATAAAAATCGACGTCTAAACCAAATTGAAGTGCGCGGCTTCTGACCACAGTCATCGCCGCCAGAATCGATTCTTGCATCACTTCGCCTAAATGGCCGGTATGGGTTGTTTTCCCTTTACCAGGCATCATAGCGGCCTCTATGGTGAGTAATTCCCCCCCCACACTGGTCCATGCAAGCCCCGCAACTTGACCTACGCGGTCGCGCTCATCTGCCAAACCATATAGATATTTGACGACGCCTAAATATTTTCCGACATTCTTTTTGGTAATCGTACGTTTTTTTGTACGATCCCCTGAGTTGCTGGTTAAAATCGCTTTGACCACTTTTCGACAAATGCTCGCAATATCACGCTCTAGATTTCTAACACCGGCCTCTCGCGTATAGTGCTGAATAATTTCACGCACCGCACTCTCTTGAATTAAGATTTCTTCAGGGTTCAAACCGTTCAGCACAATTTGTTTGGGTAATAAATAACCCTTCGCAATGTGGACTTTTTCTTCTTCGGTGTACCCTGCAAGTCGCATGATTTCCATGCGGTCCAGCAATGCTGGCGGGATTTCTAGCGAGTTTGCCGTTGCAATAAACATCACGTCACTTAAGTCATAGTCCACTTCTAAATAGTGGTCACTAAAGGTATGGTTTTGTTCTGGATCTAAGACTTCTAATAAAGCTGATGCGGGATCTCCTCGGAAATCCATCGCCATTTTATCCACTTCATCTAACATGATCAGTGGATTTTTTACGCCTGCTTTACAGAGTTTTTGTATGATTTTGCCTGGCATAGAGCCAATATAGGTACGGCGATGACCACGAATTTCCGCTTCATCTCTAATCCCGCCTAACGCAATACGAATGAAAGTACGACCCGTCGCATTTGCAATCGATTGACCCAATGAGGTCTTACCCACGCCTGGTGGACCAACTAAACACAAAATAGGTCCTTTGACACGTTTCACGCGTTGCTGAACCGCTAAATACTCGATAATGCGTTCTTTCACCTTGTCTAGGCCATAATGTTCTTTACTCAACAAGGCTTCCGCTTTTTTGATATCAAATTGTATTTTGTTTTTTCTTTTCCAAGGAACCTGCAACATCCAGTCTAAATAGTTTCTAATCACCGTAGCTTCTGCCGACATGGGCGACATCATTTTTAATTTTTTCAGTTCAGCTAAGGTTTTTTCTTTGGCTTCTTTAGACATCCCTGCTTTTTCAACTTGTTGTTCTAATTGCTCGAGCTCAGTTCCCTCTTCGGTTAATTCACCGAGTTCTTTTTGAATCGCCTTCATTTGTTCGTTCAGATAATATTCGCGCTGGCTTTTTTCCATTTGACGCTTCACACGACCGCGCACACGCTTTTCAACATTCAATAAATCAATTTCGCCTTCCAATAGGACAACCAGCTTTTCAAGCCGTGCACCAATATCAACCAGCTCCAGCAAGACTTGTTTATCTTCTAGCTTTAGAGATAAATGTGCGGCAATAATATCTGAAAGTCGTCCGGGCTCATCAATCCCCACCAGCGAAGAGAGGACTTCGGGTGGAATTTTTTTACCTAATTTAATATATTGTTCAAATTGAGACATCAACGAACGCATTAAAATATCAATTTCAGGCTGTTCTAGTGAGGATTGTTGATCTGCTAATACATCAAGCTCAGCTTCCATATAGGCATGCATCTGTAAATAATGTTTCACACTACAGCGCTGTTCTCCCTCAATGAGCACCTTCACAGTCCCATCAGGAAGTTTTAACAGCTGCAATACACTAGAGATAGTCCCAATCTCATATAAGTCTTCAGGGCCCGGATCATCATTGGCTGACTTGCGCTGGGCAACCAAAAAGATTTGCTTATTATCAAGCATGGCAACTTCAAGCGCTTTAATTGATTTATCGCGACCTACAAAAAGCGGAATCACCATATGGGGATAAACCACCACATCCCTCAAAGGCAAAACTGGCAAAATCAATGGCTTAGTTTCTTGAGAGTCTTCTAGAGACTCTTGAGAAGATACGGATTCTATTTCGTCTTGTTGAGCCATCATCGTCCCTTTAGTCAATTAAACTTGTTGTTCACCTGCTGCTGCTGCATCATCCGAGAAAACTAAAATTGGCTTACCATCTTTTTGCACCGTTTGCTCATCAACAACGACTTTTTCTACGCCGAGTGTAGACGGCAAATCGTACATGGTATCTAGCAAGATATTTTCAAGAATAGAACGCAGACCCCTCGCCCCCATTTGCCGCGTTAATGCTTTTTTAGCAATTAAGCGTAATGCTTCTGGGCGAAACTCTAAGTCTACCCCTTCCATCTCAAACAACGCATGAAATTGCTTGGTTAACGCATTTTTGGGTTTCACCAAAATATCAACTAAAGCGTCTTCATCTAATTCTTTTAAATTAGCCACAACGGGCAAACGACCGACAAACTCTGGAATCAACCCGAATTTAATCAAATCGTCTGGCTCAAGGCTTTCAATATCGGTTTCTTTGGCTTTACGATTTTTCTCGTTCTTCAATTGCGCAGAAAATCCAATGCTCGACTTATCACCTCTGTCGCGAATGAGTTTTTCTAAGCCTTGGAACGCGCCACCACAAATAAACAGGATGTTTGAGGTATCGACCTGAACAAACTCTTGTTGTGGATGTTTACGGCCGCCTTGTGGAGGAACTGAAGCAACCGTCCCTTCAATGAGCTTTAGGAGCGCTTGCTGCACGCCTTCGCCTGATACATCACGGGTAATCGATGGGTTTTCTGATTTACGTGCGATTTTATCGATTTCATCGATATAAACGATGCCTTTTTGAGCTTTAGTCACATCGTAATCACATTTTTGCAACAATTTATGAATAATGTTTTCTACGTCTTCGCCCACATAACCTGCCTCAGTTAATGTGGTCGCATCCGCCATTGCAAAGGGGACATTTAAGATGCGCGCTAAAGTCTGCGCTAATAAGGTTTTTCCGCTGCCTGTAGGCCCAATAAGCAAGATGTTACTTTTACCTAGCTCAACCCCATCAGTGGTTTGTCTTAACAAGCGTTTATAATGATTATACACCGCGACTGACAATACTTTTTTGGCGTGCGGTTGACCAATGACATACTCATCTAAAAATTGAGTAATTTCTTTCGGTGTAGGCAGTTTGGTCTCGTCTTTGGGCTGTAGATCATCTTTAACTTCTTCACGAATGATCTCATTACACAAGTCAACACACTCATCACATACAAAAACGGAAGGACCTGCAATCAGCTTTTTAACTTCATGCTGACTTTTTCCGCAAAAAGAACAGAACATGGATTTCCCGTCTGCGCCACCTTCTTGTTTTGCCATTCACTGCCTCCAGCCTTTTAAAGTATTTACTCGTTTTTGTCTTGCGGTACCACGCCTAAAGCGTCACGTCGCATTAAAATAGAGTCAACCAACCCGTACGCGACTGCTTCTTTCGCGCTCATGAAATTATCCCGTTCGGTGTCTTTCATGATTTGTTCAGGTGTTTTTTTGGTATGTTTGGCCATAATGGCATTTAAGCGCTCACGAATCGTAAGAATTTCACGCGTATGAATTTCGATATCAGTTGCCTGACCCCGAAATCCACCCAGTGGCTGATGAATCATCACCCGTGAATTGGGTAAACAAAAACGCTTCCCATCAGCCCCTGCACATAGCAACAACGCAGCAGCGCTTGCGGCTTGGCCGATACATAGCGTACTGACATCAGGCTTAATGAATTGAATGGTATCGTAAATCGCCAAACCTGCTGTGACCACGCCACCGGGTGAGTTAATATATAAATGAATATCTTTTTCAGGATTTTCAGATTCTAAAAACAGCAGCTGGGCCACGACTAAATTGGCCATATGATCTTCGACTTCTCCTAAAAGGAAAATAATTCTTTCTTTTAACAGCCGCGAATAAATATCATAGGAACGCTCGCCTCGCGATGTTTGTTCGATAACCATAGGCACTAACCCACTGGTACTTCTCACTCTGTCATCAAATCCATTATATCCATTCATGATGCTCATTCCTTTTGGTTATCCTTGTCGTTTTTATAATTCATGACATCATCATATATCAATTTTTCTTCTTTCACGGAAGTGGTTTCAAGGATACGCTCAGCAATCATTTGTTCTAACACAATCGCCTCGATTTCAGCCATCCATTGTTTATCTTCTCGGGTTTGGGTCTTGAATGCAACAGGATCATCATAAGCTGAAGATAACCTGTCAAGCATTGCCTCAACACGTGCATCATCAACAATCATGCGATGTTTTTTAACATATTCAGAGACAATAAGCCCCAAATGAACGCGTTTTTTAGCGCGGTCTTCAAACAGCTCGCGTGGAAAATCAGGTATTTTTTCATGATCACTGTGTTTTGCACCAAATATTTGATGATAAAGTTCATGTTTGAGGGTTTCAATTTCTTTATCAATGAGCACCGTAGGTAACTCAATTTCATTAACTTTGGCAAGTGCACTAAAGCAACGATCGTGGTTAATCTCACGTAAACGCTTGTCTAATTCGCGGTCCATGTGTGAGCGGATATCTACACGAAACGCGTCGATGTCACCTAATTTTACGCCAAATTTACTGACAAACGCCGCGTCTACATCAGGTAACAGACCTTCACGTACCTCATGTAACACAATGTCAAAACGTGCGGTTTGTCCTGCTAAACTTTTTTCTTGATAGACTTCTGGAAACGTCACGTCAAATGAAAATGATTCGCCTGCTTTGTGTCCGATGAGTGCGTCTTCAAACCCTGGAATCATTTGGTGTGAACCTAAGACCAGATCAACGCCTTCAGATGAGCCGTTTTCAAAAGGTTCATCGTTAACAAACCCTTTGAAATCAATATTGACTTGATCCCCTGATTTTGATTTTCTAGAAACAGCCTGCCATCCTTTATGCTGCTCGCGTAGGCGTTCAATCATTTGGATGACATCTTCATCAGTGACGGATGATTTAATCAACTCAACCTTTGTTTTCTTGGTGAGTTCTTCAACTTCAAATTCAGGGTACACTTCAAAGGTCACTGAATATTGGAAGTCTTTTCCAGCATCGAGTTCAAATTTGTCGACTTCAGGCGTGCTGATAGGAACCAGTTTTTTTGATTCTAATGCGTCATCGAGGGTGTCTTTTAATAATTCTTGGGCAACTTCGAGACGGATACTATCTGAATATCGTTGTTTTACAACATTCAGAGGCGCTTTGCCTTTACGAAAACCATCCATTTGCACGCGAGCAGCGAGTTTTTGTAACTCTTTTTGAACTTTTTCTTCGACTTGCTCATGTTGAACTAAGACAGTAACCCTGCGATTCAAGCCACTCAACGACTCAACTGACACTTCCATTCACACACCTCTTTTGGTCAACTCTGAATATTGGTACGAAAGGAGAGACTCGAACTCTCACAGGTTTCCCTACTGGAACCTAAATCCAGCGCGTCTACCAATTCCGCCACTTTCGCAAATAAGGGCGAATTATCAATCAGTGCAGGCTTTTTGTCAAAAGAAAAAGGAGAAGAATTTGAAATTTGGGGTGAACGATGGGGCTCGAACCCACGACAACCGGGATCACAACCCGGGGCTCTACCAACTGAGCTACGTCCACCATGACATGGTTTTTTTTCAGACACCGCCTTTTTTTGGTGCGCCCGGCAGGATTCGAACCTGCTACCCTCGGCTTAGAAGGCCGATGCTCTATCCGAATGAGCTACGGGCGCCTAGAATCAATCTTGGTCGGGGTGGAGGGATTCGAACCCCCGACATCCTGCTCCCAAAGCAGGCGCGCTACCAAGCTGCGCTACACCCCGAAATACTAGCCCATATAGACAGAGACGAGATGATACCCGTGAGCTATAATTAGGTCAATACAAATCAGATAAAATCACAAAAAAAGTAACTTCCAACGTCATCCTGAGCGCCAGCGAAGGATCTCCACCGGCGGCAGGAGATCCCTCGCTGCGCTCGGGATGACGTGTACCTGGGCAGTTACCAAAAAACTTGCTAGAATGCAGCTTAATTTACGCTGAATACGCATCTCACCGCATGAGTCAACACAAACAGCGCTATATACAAGCAAGAAACATCACTGTGATTGGCGCCCTCACCAACGTCTTACAAGGCGTGTTAAAACTGATTGGTGGATTTTGGTTTCATTCTCACGCCCTCATCGCCGATGCTGTTCACTCTTTTTCAGACTTGCTCTCAGATTTCATGGTGTTGTTTGCTTCACACTATGGCAATCAAGATGCAGACGATGCGCACCCTTATGGCCATCGGCGTATCGAAACCGTCGGGACCTTACTTGTTTCCATATTATTGATTTTCGTAGGGGGAAGCATCTGTTGGGATGCGCTCACTGAATTTACCAAGATTTGGCCAGAAGTACCCACCCAAGGCGCATTATGCATTGCTGGGTTTTCTATTCTTCTCAATGAAATTTTGTTTTTTGTGACCCTGCATGTTGCAAAGAAAATTCATTCCAACCTCATCAAAGCCAACGCCTGGCACCACCGCTCAGACTCCGCCACGTCATTGGTGGTCGCTTTAGGTATTTTGGGCAGTTTATTAGGATATCACCACCTCGATGCCATTGCCGCCGTGGTGGTCTCTCTTCTCATTATCAAAATGGGGATTGAATATAGCTGGCATAGCATCAAAGAACTCATTGATACAGCAGTAAAACCTGAACTCATCGAAGACATTCAACAGACCATTGCCAGTATCCCTGGAGTGAATAAAATTCATCAACTACGCACGCGATCGATGGGAGATCATATTTTAGTAGATGTGCATATTTTAGTTTTTCCTTATTTATCAGTCTCTGAAGGCCACTACATTGCCCAACATGTGCATGAACTTTTAATGAAACAATATGCGAATATCTCTGATGTGACTGTCCACGTTGACCCAGAAGACGACGAAAGCGTCTCGCCATCGAAACAGTTGCCTAACAGGAAACACATTGAAAAAGAATGGCTGATTCCTTTGCAAGAGCAGTTCCCTGACATCCAGACCTGGATTATTCATTATTTAAATGGGCAGCTCACCATCGATCTCTATTTAAAAAATACTCATAATCGATTAGACTCGCTGCGGAAGCGTTGTGACCAACTGATCAAAATGAATGCTGTCATTAAGCTGTTTAGGTATTTTCATCCATTATGAATTTAAAAGTTTTATTAGCACTTAGTATTTTCCTCACCATTCTTATCGCGGGTTTTTATCCCTTTAAGAAAAAAAAATGCGCGACCGCAAGCCATGGCATTTCGATTGGTGAAACGCTCGCTACAGGCGTATTTTTAGGCGCAGGGCTTTTACATATGTTACCAGATGCGGCCCTACTCTTTGACCGCGCAGGGCATCATTACCCTTTTGCCTACCTCATCACAGGTGCGGTGTTTCTCTTATTTTTATGGTTTGAACACGTCGGCCAAGTGCTTTACCACCCGCCTCACGCGACAACTGATCACGTTCATCATGAGCACGATCATCATGCCACCCACCCCGCTTTTGCGGTGTTGGCATGGGCTATGTTATCGATTCATTCTTTTATTTTAGGCACAGCACTTGGCATTAATCACAGTGAATCAATCATCATCATGCTGTTTCTTGCGATCATCACTCATAAATGGGCAGAAAGCTTTGCTTTAGCCATTCAATTGAATCAAAGCACCCTGCGCCCCTTCAGCAAATATGGCTTATTTTTTCTGTTCGCTTGCATGACCCCTGCGGGGATTTTTTTAGGCTGCTATTTCGATAACCCCACATATAACTCCCTCACCTCACCGATACTCATTGCAGCCTCTGCCGGTACTTTTTTATATTTAGGCACACTGCACGGGTTAGAGCGCTGTGTACTGGTGGAGCGCTGCTGTAACTTAGCTGATTTTAGTTTTGTAATTATTGGTTTTTTGCTGATGGCAGCGGTGGCGGTTTATTTATAGTCTTTTTCTGTTCTAACTCAGACTCAGAAGCAGCTGGAAAGAAGCCATGCCTATCGCGCGGCTTATCCTCCTTCACCACTTCCATCAAATGCATTTTAATTGCCGTTAAAGCATCACTTGGCTCGATAACGTCTGCGTCCATGATGAACTGCAAAAGATCCCATCTCTCTAACTTCAATGCAAGATCAAGTGGCGTATCCCCTTCTTGGTTCTTACTCATTAAAAACTCACCGCAAGTCGGTTGCGCTATTATCTCTTTTAAGATATCTAAATTGCCATGTCGCATCAAAGAATGGCAAGCCGTATTGCCTTTTTCATCCTTACACCCCTCCAAAGCCAATTTGTCTAAGCCACCTAATCTGACCAACAAGGTAAACCCAACTGCATCATTGTTCTCTGCAGCTAACCTCGCAGCACTCCCAATCAGTTTAACCGGGTGATGAGGCGCCCTCCCCTCCGCCAGCATCCGATCGTCAGTAAATTGACAGCATGAAATAAGATTAACCATTGGCCAGTCTTTCCTATCAATTGCAAGCTCGAGCGGGGTGCGTGCGTTCTCATCTCTTGAATATAAATAGCCATGATGGTATTTAGAATTCAATATTTTTTTTAACAAACCGACATCTTGCGTCAATATCGCGTAATGACAAATATTTGTTCGAGAATTAAAATGAATTGATGCCTCCTGATCTAAAGCTCCAGCTTGCACTAATCGGCTAATCACATCAGCTCGATTAGCGAGTTGATCGCCATGATTGATCACAACATCTAAGAGTATTGACGCTCGGTATGATTCATTAAATAAATCTGGCACTTGATGATAAAGATCCAACATCCAAGTTTGATCCACCCCCACCCTGTAGCTTGGTTTGTCGACCAAAAACAAGAACACTTCTTTTTTTAACTCATCCGAAACAGCATCAAGGTGCTGGAAAGGAATTTTACGTGGATCTGCTCTTAATGCGAGTAGAGTCAATAGATCCCATTTTTCTTGCATTTCTGCCAACTGAATCGCTGACAACCCTTCATTATTTCTGAAAGAATAAAAGGTATTCCTTAGATCAGCATCTTTAATCCCATCCAATAACGCCGTTAACATCACGAGGTTATTATTGAGCACCGCATGATGGAAAACAGTATTTTGATTTTTGTCTATCACTGCACCCTTGCGGAATCCATTATACTTGTTTTCAACAAGAACCATTGTAGAAACCGTAATCCCTTCTGTTTTACACCACCTAGCAAACCAATCTGACCGATTTGATTTTACAATGCCAAATAAGGATTGACATCGATATCTATCTCTTTCTTCAGACAATGAATAACTGCTTTATGAAGATTCTAAGTGAGGTCTCCGTAACCAATGGCCATTCCCATGGTTTTTCTTTGTACTTAGCCATCGCACCTGCTTCCATCAACGCCAATACCGCACCCGTAGCATTAGCATTCAGAGCAGAACCCAGTGCGTCCTGCAGTTGCTTTGCAGAAACACTGTCTTTATCTACCTTCACCAGACAAGCAACCAACTCCCATTTTCCTTGCTTTACCGCTAGATCAAAAGGCGTTAATCCGTCTTTATTTTTTTGCATCAGTGCTGCATGCCCTGTTGTGTAGAAAGCCGTTTTGAGTCCGTTTAACATGCTTTGTAACATGATGATATCATTGTGCTGAACAATATAATGAAATAGCGTGTTGTGTGTTGTGCTATCAGAGGAGAAGCTCATGTCTTTAATCAAGCCGACTTCTTGAATAAACTGGCTAAATGCCTCTGTGCGATGACTACAGGCCAAATTACTTAACACTCTACCGGCTAACCGCTTTTTCTCTTCTTTTGTGCCTAATAATAACTTCACCACCTCCCACTTTTTTTCCTTGATGGCCAAATAGATGGGGGTCAGGCCTTCGGCATTTTCCATCTCTAAAAAGGCACTGCGATCAGGGTGCGCTAAAATGGCAGTTAACATCGCCCTATCATCCTGACTGACTGCAAGATGACAAATGTTACCTTCTTTTTTCGGTTTGCGAGGCTTGGCTTCCATCACACCCGCTCGAAGTAATGCTTTAACAATCAAGGGTTGTTTATCACGCATGGCATAAAAAAGAACCGACATATAGTGTTTTTTATCTTCCTCATCCGTTGAACAAAGGCGACTTATTTTCTCAACCAACGTCCAATTTCCATTTTTTGCAGCCATCTCGAGTGCGGTTTCTCCTTCACTACCCTGCCAAGATAACATTATTGATAAAATTTCTGGGGTTCTTGTGGCAAGTTGCTTATTCACAAAGTCCTCATCATTCAGGGCAACTGCCGCTAAAAAAAGACCCTGTGAATACTGGGCTCCATTAAATAATAAGGGTTCTTTTTTATACAAACCAAGAACCCATGTTATATAATCATCACCGTGTAAATTTGCAGCATATTCAGGGTGCGCGTTTAACTGCGTCAACATCAAGCGTTTCGTTTCATCTGAAGCATCCGCACTCAGCCATGCTTTTGAGCTTTTTTTAGAGAGCGCCCCTACCTCAATCAGTGCAATGATGGCCTCCGTGTTATTAGCACTGAATGCCAAGACCAGCGCTCTAGCTAAATCAATAGGATCTTTAGTCGCAGAGGGCGCCATCGCAATCTTAATCACCGTATCCCACTGATTGGTTCTCGCGAGCTGCTCCAAATAAATCGTATCTAATTGTTTATCTGCTGTTAATCCGGCATAGAGTTGCTTAAAGTCTTCATCTTTGACCAACACGCGAAGCCAATAACGCATCTCTTCTCGACACTCAGGATCAGGCAACTTATCTAAAACAGATTGCGTTAACAGACCATAATCCAGTAAGGTGTGTTGAATACGCTCGCGAATAAATGAAAACTTGATGCCTGTGATTTCGTCATCGTCATTCGTCATAAAATAGTCATACATCGTCAGGTTGGTGTTTAAGAACGCATTCAAGAACTCCGTCGCTCGAATAATCGTATCTGGACTATAGCGAGTCATGCCAGATAACGTATCGACCTCTTTTAGCAGCATCTCATTCAATCTATTTAACAAAAACTCATCCAAGTATTTGATGATAAGAAGAGGTGAATAGTAAGCTTTAAATCCTTCACGAATGGGCTCAGAAGCTTTAGAAAAGCGAGTACTGGTTGCATTAACACCATACCCCATCTGACTTGCCTGATAAAAATAAACATTCCGTGCATGCACATCATCGGTTGTTGCTCGTGCAATACGCTCAACAATTTCAAAGCGCATACGATAAAGAATCCCTGTTAAATTTTCTTCAATGGTCCATCGATCCCACGTCGTATCTAATCGCTCACCGACCCCTCGTCCACAATTGATTAATCCTTCTAAAAACTCGATGGTAATGGCTTGCGCCTGCTCTTCTTGATTTTTTGCAGAGGCCTTACAAATCTCTAATGAAGGATCGTCTACTTTTTTGGTTAATACCGCATAAATCCGGGGTAACGCACGACAAGCAACCGTATCCCCTTGTGCAAAATGCCGTTTAATTTCTTTCGCAATACTGCCCGCTGAAGGCAGATTGCCATTCCAAAGTACGGTACGGTTACGTTCAAGCAAAAATTGAGCAAACCTGTCTATCCAACCGGACTCAGGCACATAGTCATTCCAATTATATTTTTGCGTTTGATGAACGGGAAGGGCGTAACACAACGCAGTCAATAAGGGATGATGATTGTCGTTTGGCATGCTTGTCTCGTAAAATGGTCAACTGACTAAATTACAGACCATTATTGCATGCCTGCCCGATTGTAGGGCAACATTAGGCAACATGATGTGGAAACCAAAAACAGAACACTCGGAATTCAAGCCGGAAATATTTTTCTTCCAGGTTCTTCCGGGTTGTTTTCTGCCTATCTAATAAATTAACCCATGTGCTTACATTATATGCGAAATGATTATTTTGCTGTATAATGTCGTTTTAAATTTTTAAGTGGCAAATCATGCTAAACACCGAATTTAATGAACCAAGAAAACAATATTCAACCCTAGATTTAAATTTACGTTTACAGCAAGCTGCCTCGGTTGGAGATGAGGAAGAAGTAAAGCAATTGCTTGATACACACCCTCTTGAATGTGATTATGCTCAATTTGGTATCAACCCAGACACGAATGAACCCTATTGCGGTCGAACAGCCTTACATCTTGCTGCGTTAAATAAACATGAAGGCGTATGCCAAACTCTTTTAAACCATGGTTGGTCTCCAATGAAGAAAGATGCCAATGGTAAAACCGTTTTATCTCTTGCTGATTCTCCTTCTATTCAACATCTATTAAATCATTATTATGCAACCGAGGGTATTTTTAACCACTTAAAAGATGTTTTTGAACAATTAGGCTTATTAGATCATTTACCACAAAAAAATCCTCATACCTTAAGGGTTCTTAGTTTGGGCTGCGGGGAGGCGTACGAGTTTCTATGCTTAACGACACTGTATCCTCATATTCACTGGGAATTTGTTGGAGTAGATAATGATGCCGAGGTGATTCATGTTATGAAGCAAAGGTTTCCTACCCTTCCTCATATTCAGTGGAACTGTCTTGATGCAACTGACGAAGTTCAAATGCAAACGTTAGTTCCAGGCCGTTTTGACATTGTTTTTATACGCCAACCTAATATTATTAATATGCCTGAAGTATTTACAGCTATTTTATCAAACATACTCCCTATGAAAATTAAGCCGGATGGCATGTTATTCATGAGTACATACCACCACGAGGAATTATTGGCTGCTTTTGAGGTCATCCGCGAGAATTTTCATTCTCTTACTAGAAATAATTTTTGTGAGTTCCCAAACTGCGAAATTAGTATTAATGGAGATATACTTCATACTGATGGTTATAGTGTGGTTTTATCGCCAACCCCAGCTTTACAATCAAGAATTGCAGCCGAGGCTGCGGAAAAGGTAAACCATGCAGATAGTTCCGTGACCAATAACCCTCTGTTTAATAGTGGAAAACGAGGCGCATTCGGCGCCCTTCCGCCCAGTTATTTTATATGGAACCCGAAAACAGAAAAAACAGAAGGCGGGCCAGCAGTCAGCAATGATTTTAACCCTCTCCCGCGATGAGCCTCGGTTTTCTTCTCTATTTTCTGGCGCGGGCGAGGGGGTAGATTGCGGTGACCCCTCGCTACGGTTATTTTGACACGATCACTGTTTTAATATTCACAAATTCTCGCATGCCTTCAATACTCAACTCACGCCCATAACCGGATTGCTTCATCCCGCCAAAGGGCAGCCTGGGATCAGATGCAACCAGGGTATTCACCGCACACGAGCCGGACTCAATACTCTCTCTTGCAAGACGCTCGCCCCGAACCAGATCACGTGTAAAAATAGCTCCAGCCAATCCAAACTCTGTCGTATTAGCAAGACGTATCGCATCCTTTTCATCTTTTGCAGCAATAATACAAATCACGGGGCCAAAGAGCTCTTCATGAAAGGCGGGTGAGTTTTCAGTGACATCTACGAGCACCGTGGCGGGATAATAATACCCCTTGCCTGCAGGCGTTTTTCCACCCAATATGCAGCGATCTCCCCCTTTGATAGCACGTTCAACCTGATCGATTAATTTTGTGCGTAAATCTTCACGAGCCATCGGACCTAATTTTGTCTCTAAAAGATGCGGGTCGCCCATCACATAAGATTGTGCTTTTTCAAGCACGCGCGCCGTAAAGGCTTCTTTTACGCTTTCAACCACAATCATGCGTTTAGCCGCAATACACACCTGACCTGCATTGCTTAACCTTGACAACACACATTGCTCAGCAGCCAGTTCAATATCGGCATCGTCTAAAATCACATAAGGATCACTGCCGCCTAACTCTAACACGACTTTTTTTAACGCAGCACCGGCTTCACTGGCGACACTTTTTCCGGCCAGATTACTCCCCGTTAACGTGACCCCCATCACTTGAGGATGGTGAATAATAAATGGCGAGAGTGCGACATCAATCACCAAGCTACGAAATAATCCTTTAGGAAACCCGGCTTTTAATATCAGCTGCTCGATGAACAGTGCTGTCCCTGTCGAATTCGGCGCATGTTTTAAAAGCCCCGCATTCCCCACCATCAAATTAGGAACCGCAAAACGCATCACTTGCCAGAAGGGAAAATTCCAAGGCATGATGGCAAAAATAATGCCCAATGGCTGAAACGCGCGATAGCTTTTATAAAATTCAGTTTGAATCATCTCGGGCTCTAGAAAACCAGGACCCTCTTTGGCGTAATATTCACATAAACGTGCGCACTTCTCTACCTCAGCCAGTGCCTGTGCTCTTGGCTTACCCATTTCATTGGTCATCAAGGTTGCAGACTCGTCTTGATGTTGTCGCAACAACTGGGCGAGTTTCGATAAGCACTGTTGACGAAGCGGTATGGGGCTTTGTGACCAGCTTTGTTGTACGACATGCATGTCTTGAATGAGCTGTTCGACCTCGGGCTGCTCCATCATGGGATAGGAACCACAGCTTTCGCCGGATGCGGGATTGATAATGTTGATGTATGGCATTGTATTCTCCTTTTTAAGAAAGAACCGACTGGATACAATGGGCGTAAAACCGACATGCCCACAATCACTCCCAGCCACCGGTGGGCACGTCGCTAGAAGCTTCCAGCAATTAAAAAACTCAAGGCTTGGCTCCTTTGCCCACCCTACCTAGATGATGAAATAACTTCATGTTCTCACTGTAATCCACCGGAATCATCAGGACTGTCGGATAGTCCTTATTGGCCAGTGCCCACTTTAACATCGATTTAAATTCAGCCGCTGTCGTCACCCGTTTTGCATGACATCCTATTGATTGCGCCAGTGCGACTAAATCTGAGTAAGAGAGCGCAGTATGTGAATGTTGATGATAGTGCATCTCTTGTTTCCATTGAATCAACCCATAAGCTGCATCTTCCCAAACGATCACAACATAGGGGATCCGTTGCGCAACACCTGTAAATAACGCTTGAATGCTCATGATAAACCCACCATCCCCACACACGGCAACCACATTTTTTTCAGGATACAAGCGCTTTGCTTCCATCGCACCCGGCATACTGCCACCCATGGAACAAAACCCATTGCTAATCACGCAGGTTTTCGATTTTCTTGCACCATACTGACGCGCAATCCACATTTTATGCGCGCCCACATCACTCACCAAGATATCGGCATCGGCTAACGTATCTCGAATATCTTTTAAAATACGCTTAGGCTTCATGGGGAACCCAGCATCATCAGCATCACCGCGAATATCGATTTCTGCTTTTTTCTGAATCGCCGCAAAATAGGGTTCTTTCTTACAACAATTCGGGGTGAGCTTCGCATTGATTTGCTGCATGATGCACGGAATTGATCCCACCATTTCAAGCAAAGGTAAATAATGTTCATCAATTTCAGCCGCAATCGCGTCAATATGAATGATCGTTTTTTTTACACCGATATCCCAATTGGCGGGCGACCATTCGACCATGCTATAACCTACACAAATCACCAAGTCTGCCTCCTCAAACGCCTGGATCACAATATCTTTCATGCCAAGCCCCACACAATGTAAGGATCGCTCATAAAGATTGCTAATCACCCCTTTACCCATAAACGTATAGGCACAATAGAGCTGGGTTTGTTTTAAAAATTCCCGGACAACGCTATCACTTAAAGTCCGTGTGGCACCATCGCCTAAAAACAACAGCGGCTTTTTACTCTGTTGTAGCAGCTCGATAAACTGACGAATTTGAGCATCTGAGGCGTCTTCTTGATTGCTACCACACATTTTATCAATCGCCACCGCCTCGGTTTCACATTTAGCAATATCTTCAGGTAATTCAATCAACACCGCACCTGGCCGACCGGAGGTTGCAATTTTAAACGCTTTAGCAATGACTTCTGGAATAACATTTGCAGATAAAATCGTTGTCGCCCATTTTGTAATGGGTTTAAACATCTCAATGGCATTGATATTTTGATGAGATAATTTATGTAAGCGCGTGGTCTCTGCTTGCCCTACGATGGCAATCAAGGGTGAACCATCCATATTGGCTTGCGCAACACCCGTCATCAGATTGGTCGCACCAGGCCCTAAGGTCGCAAGACACACGCCAGGAACGTCTGTCATATACCCATGCATGCCCGCCATAAACGCCGCTGTTTGTTCGTGGGTACAGGTAATAAATTGGATAGTAGGATGATGAAGCAAAGACATCATCACATCGGCGTTTTCTTCACCCGGCAACCCGTAGATTGTATTTACACCTTGCTGTTCTAGGCATTTTAACAAAAGGTCAGAGGCTTTCATGGTGTATGTTCTCGACTAAAATAATGAAGATATGATTTTAGTGTAGACCAGAGTCCTCGTCAGTGCGAGCTGTAGGTTGGGCCTTGGCCCAACAAAAGATTGCATGTTGGGCCAAGGCCCAACCTACTTTTTAAAATATAATCAAGAGTTAAACTCAAACAACAAAGGGCTTCTGATAACTTTCTTTCACCGTTAACAGCGCCAAAAACGCCAAGGTTGCACACCCCATTAAATACCAGGCTGGTGCAAATAGCTGATTAGTCGAGGCAACCAACGTGATCGCAATGAGTGGTGCCGTCCCACCAAACAGGGCTAACGAAATATTATAACTAATCGAGATGCCCATATTACGGTGATACGTATCAAACATTTCAGCCAGTGTTGTTGGAATCAACCCTGTTAACGCGCCCGCTGCCAATGCAAACAACAACTCGCCACAAAGTGCCAAATAAATATCATGTTGCGTCAAGAGCCAAAAAATCGGATAACTAAATGCGGCCATGCAAACGATGCCAGCGCCCAATACGGGTTTTCTTCCCACATAATCCGATAAGCGCCCCATCAAGAGCGTTAATATCACCAAGACGGTAATCGCTATGGTATTAATCAGCATCACGGGTCTCATGGGCATGCCCATCGTTTTCATTAAAAAAGTATTAAAGAACCCAATGAGAAAATAATTAGAGGTCGCCATCAACGATGTTAAAAAAATACCGGTATATAAGGTACGATAATTCAAACTGGTCACATGATTTTTAACAGAAGCACGGCTTACTTTTTCTTTTCGGCCCACCTGAACCTCTTGATACACCGCAGGATCAACCGAATTTAAGCGAATAATTAGCCCAATGACACCAATCAGCCCACCCATTAAAAAAGGAATACGCCAGCCCCATGCTACGAGATTCGCGTCTCCGACTAACTCACTGATGAGCGAAGCAAATAACGCACTTAATACCATGCCCCCTAACGCCCCACTCATTGCCAAGCTTCCTGCAATCCCACGTCGATTTTTGTCCGCATGTTCAATTAAAAAAACCGTTGCCGTTGTCAGTTCACCACTGACCGCCAGCCCTTGAATAATACGTAACGCAATGAGTAACATCGGCGCCATGAGTCCGATATGCTCATAGTTTGGCAAGAGACCAATGAAAAACGTTGGAAATGACATCATGATCATCGAGACAACCAACGCTTTTTTGCGCCCAGCATGATCGCCAATATACCCAAATAACACCGCCCCCAAGGGTCGCACTAAAAACCCAACCGCGAAAACTCCAAAAGTTGCCAACAGCGATACAAAGGGATCTTTATTAGGAAAAAACTGCGTAGCAATAATAGGAACAAAAAAAGCATAAATCGTAAAATCATACCACTCTAATGCATTCCCAATTGCACCCGCCAAGACAACGTTTTTTTGTTTACCAATCATATCGTTACACCTAAGTCTTAAAAGAAAAAACGGAGAGTATCGTATACTACAAACAGACTATGGAGATATCAACTGAAAATTTAATCTATTCGTCTATTGATTCAGTTTAAGATATGGCAGCGCGTTCACCGGAATAAGTATCAACTCAAAAAGTAACTCCCTACGTCATCCTGAGCGCCAGCGAAGGATCTCCTGCTAATTAGCACACTGCTAGCTGGGGGAGATCCTTCGCTGGCGCTCAGGATGACGTGTACCTGGGTAGTTACCTCAAAAATCATATTGACATTTTCATCGCAAACAGCGAAAATCTCGCGCTCAAGATGGCTACGTAGCTCAGCCGGTTAGAGCGCGGCACTCATAATGCTGAGGTCGGTGGTTCGAGTCCACCCGTAGCCACCATTAGAATCAAGGGATTGAGAAATCCGCAAATTTAAAAGCCGTTTTTCAGAGTGCACATAGAGTGCGAATTAAATGTAACTCAGTGCTTAAATACTAAAGAAAAAATTGAAATCATGAAAACGCTAACACTGCTTTTCTTAATGACATGGACCTTACCAGCATTGGCTTTCATCTGTCATCCCCCAATCGATACCCGACTTCCACAATACATCATCGGTTACGATTCCTTACGGATTGTTTCCAAGCATGACTCATGAGTAGTTTTCCATTGCGGCTGTCGACCATTTTATTTTTCTAACTGCATTAATTTTATGCTCCGGCGCCAAATGCGCATACCTTAGCGTCATGGTAATATCAGAGTGCCCCAATAGCTCACGGACTGTATTGAGATCAACGCCAGCCATCACCAACCTACTAGCAAAGTGATGCCGTAAATCATGCCAGCGAAACTGGGTGATTTGAGCTTTCTTTAAAACGGAAGACCAAGATCGTTTCACATTATTAAACGGTTGATTATTTTTGCTGGGAAACACCAGCCCTTCCTTATTCGCACTTTTATTATACAGTTGCTTAATCATGTCATGCGCTTCTTCATTTAAGGGAATATAACGAGAGCTGCTATTTTTTGTGATATTTCCTGACACAATCAATGATCCCTCTGATAAATTGACCATGTCCCAACTCAAATTAAATAACTCCCCCTGCCGTAAACCAGTATTGATTGAGAGCACAATCATCGGCATCAAATAATCACAGCATTCATGATCAGCAACTTCAGGAAACAAAGGGTATCCGCGTTCATTTCGCCATTGATTCGCACTTTTTCTTTCTTGTTTTAATTGGGTTTCACGCGCCAATAATACCTGACGTAACCGCCTCTCTTCCTCTAGCGACAAGTACCTTACTTTGGGCGAGCGGTCTATTTTAAATAACCTTAAACTTTTTAAAGGATTTTCTTTTAAAAACCCCCATTCACTGGCTTTCGTCATCACGGATTTGAGTGTGGCAATGTTGCGATTAAGCGTGACATTAGAGATACCATCATTTGAGCGTTTAATGCGCCACTGTTCTAAAATTGAAGGGGCTATTTCTGTGAGGGGTTTTGGAAAGAATTTATTAAAACATCGAGTCAGTGTCGCAAGTGTTTCCTCTCCTCTTTTATGATGAGAAAGAACCCAAGGCTTATACTCCTTTTCGATGAACTCTTGTAAGGTTTTAGGTTTGTTAATCCCTTTTTGAACCTTTGGCTCGATACCCTTATTAATATTACTTAATACCTCAATGGCCTTTTCACGAGCTTGTGCGGCCGTCATCACACCCACCCGGCCCAAATTAACGCGACGCCCTCTTTTATATTGGCAAACATAACTCATTCCACCAGAAGGATGGACTCTAATTAAAAACCCCTTTAAATGGAGATCCCGTACGTCATATACTTTTTCACCCGGCAATAATGTTTTGATTAAGGAATTACTGATTTTTGCTTGCATCTTCGTCCCCCGAGATGTTTGCTTCTTGTGTATAGGCGCTCAGCTCTGTTTCTATCTCTTCTGTGGTTGGCAAAATGTGATTGAGTTTTTCTGGTAAGGCTTTATTTAACTCATACTCGGCAATGCCCATGGGGCTGTTGACACGTCTTAACGCGTATTCTGCAATAATTTTATCCTTTTTTTCACACAGCAATAATCCAATCGTGGGCCCGTCCTCAGGCATTTTTAATTGCTCATCGACTGCGGAGAGATAAAAATTTAATTGCCCTGTATCTTGAGGGCTGAACTCGCCTCGCTTCAGCTCAACGACCACGTATAAATGAAGCTTCGTGTTATACATCAACAAATCAATCTCAAACCTTTTTTCTGAAACCCAAATGGGATATCGGGTTCCATACAGCGCGAACCCCTGCCCCAACTCCATCAAAAACTCTTTGACATGAATCAGTAAGCCATCTTGTATGTCTTTTTCGTGGGCAGCATCACCCACCGATAAAAAATGAAACTTATAGGGATCCTTAATCATTTCTTGAGCTAATTGAGAGTGCGGTTCAGGAAGTTTCTCTTTGAAATTGGTTGTTTTATGTTCTAATTTTGACTGTCGATGATAAAGATCACTTTTTATTTGTGCTTGAAGCTCTCTATAACCCCAAACATTTTCGAGTGTTTTTTGAGCATACCACTGTTTTATGTTGGCTTGTTCTGATGAAAAAGACTGAATTAATACAATGTGATGTGTCCAAGTTAATTGTGCAGGCAGCGCCTGCAAAAACTCTAAATTTGGATAATGCATCGCAAATTGACGCATGTTATAAAGGTTTCTTGTGGAAAAACCCTCTGTATTTGGAAAGCTATGACGTAAATCATTTGCCAATACTTCAAATAATTTATTCCCCCATTTAGCCTGCTCTTGGGTTTCAATAATAAGCTTGCCTATATCCCAATAAAATTGAATCAGTTCGTGATTCACAACTATCGCTGCACGAAGTTGTGCTTTCTTTAATCGAACCTTAATCTCTTGTAAAAGACTTTGATACGCTTCATCTACCTGAAGTGAAACAGATGCTTTCCCTATTTTTTTCATATGTGCGCCACCTTCTCGAAAAATTTAAATTGGTCAGGCAGTGCCTGACTAATTTGTAACTACTCGCCCGCCACGTCATCCCGAGCACAGCGAGGGATATCCAATCAGAAGGCACTGTGCAAAAATCGGGAGATCCCTCGCTGCGCTCGGGATGACGTGTAAACAGTTACACTCATTCAAACAGAGTGCATATAGAGTGTGATTTTTTTGTGTAATGTAGTATAACAATATGTCGCCATATATCAAATTAAAATGAAAGGTCTGTGCTATATATGGGTTATTCATGCATCAAGACATATGGAAATGCATTGACAAAATATTAAATTCGCCCTCATAATGCTGAGGTCGGTGGTTCGAGTCCACCCGTAGCCACCAATACAGTCAAGGAATTATCTCAAAACCTCACATTCAACCCCGACTTATAGGGTGCACGCAGGGTGCAAATTGAATGTGTCATCGTAGTCGGAAATACAAAATCATGTGCCATAAAATGAGATTGCTTTTTTTGATGTCATGCCTAGCAGCCGCATTGTTATAGCTCTTCGCAGCACTTGTTCTTGATCTTTATATCGGTATAATGCCCTCAAATGGAGCACAGAAATAAAATGGAGCGGTAAGATAAAAAACATTAATTTAACTAACTTTGAGAAGGATAATCCTCATGCCTGGTCATAAAGAAATAACATACAAACACAGAACAAATCAACAGCCAAGAAAGCCCGAAACATTATTAACGCCAAAGCAAAGCACTGTACCGCCAAAGCAGGAAACTGTGGTCCATTCAGACAGTGCAGAACAGGTCAGAACGCTTGTTAGTAAGGCTCAAAAAACTTTTTTTGCAAAACATAACCACACCCCAAGATCAGAAATTAATAACTTTGCCGCTAAATTGGACTTTTAAATAAATTGGTAACTACCCAGGTACGTCATCCTGAGCGTAGCGAAGGATCTCAATTTGACAAAGATCTAGCCAAATTCAGGAGGTCCTTCACTGCGTTCAGGATGACGTTTGTTCGTTTTGAGTGCTAATAAAACAAACTTATCCACAACCTGAGGAGTTACATAAATTGGTAACTCCCCACGTCATCCTGAGCGCCAGCGAAGGATCTCCTGCTAATTAGCACATTGCTAGCTAGGGGGGATCCTTCGCTGGCGCTCAGGATGACGTGTACCTGGGTAGTTACATAAATTGGTCCTTCACCGTGCGCCAAAAATATTGCCGAAGGTTCTGGTGAATTCTCTGTAAATGAAAAAAGCAGGTTTTATCGAATGGCAAAACCTGCTTTTTTCGTTCACGCGCCATTGCCCGATTTTTGACCTTTTAATTATGGTCATTATTGCGTATGATACCAAACCAGGAGGTGCTGCAAAAATAAGCGCATGTCCACATGTTTAACATTCAATTAACATGATGTGGAACTTTAATGCGTATCCTTATTTTAGCTGCTTTTCGTGATGAATTAACAAGCATTACTAGACATTTTTTAAACTTAAAAGAAACCATGATTTCTAAATGTCGCTGCTTGGTCACGCAATGGAGCGGTCATGATCTTGTCATGAGTTTAGCAGGCATTGGAACAAGCGCTTCGGCAATTACAACAACCATTTTATGTGAAACACTCAACCCTGACCTCATCATCTTCTGTGGTGTTGCTGGCGGTCTTAAACCCTTTCAACAGATAGGCGATCTTATCCTGGCCAGTAAAATTATTGATGCCGATTTGCATCAATTACCTGCTATATTGAGAGATTCCCCTTATAAAAATGCCTTAATTGATCCCCATACGTTAACGTCTATTACAACCGAATATACAATACATCGTTCAATCCTCGATATCATGTCTTCATTTTCATTTGAGCGATTAAAAACCGGGATTATCGTCACAAGCAATACCTTTCCTGCTCCAAAAAGTTTATTTTCTGAGATTAAAAATCTTGATTGTAGCGCCATTGAGATGGAGAGTGCTGGTGTATTTAAAGCCGCAGAATATTATGATGTTCCAGTCATCACTCTTCGCGCCATCAGTAATCTCCTTGATGATGCGGGGCATGATTTAGGAACAAGTCCAGATGCGCTAGAAATTTGTGCCGAAAGGCTTGCGTTATGTTTGACCGCACTCTTAAATCATACACAAAGTCTAAACATGATTGCTGATTTCAATCAACAGAAAAAAATGAGTCACCTCATTGCTAAATATGAACTCACTCAACACCCAGAAGGTGGATGGTATCGTCAAACCTTTCGATCGAACGACTGGGTTAAGGCCGCGGGCAATGCCTCAACAAGATACTTAGGTGAACCAAGAACTGCCGGTACATCTATTCTCTATTTGCTTGCCCAAGGTGATTTCTCCGGATGGCATACCGTCCAATCAGATGAGACTTGGTACGCTCACGCAGGAGACGCTCTATTGTTGCGTATCATTGATCCCATGAGTGGTGAACTGAATGAAATGACCTTAGGCACCAAGGAAGGTTGTTTGCAGTTTACTGTCCGAGCAGGGCATCTGTTTTCTGCAGAACCTCTCGGACGCTTTTGTTTAGCGGGTTGTGCTGTGACCCCTGGCTTTGATTTTAAAGACTTTAAGCTGCTCACTCGAGAAGCGTTTGTCACAACATATCCGCAACATATTGAGCTAGCTCGATTAGCACGCGACACATCAGTTATACCCATCAGGTAATTTTTCGTAACTCCCCACCACGTCATCCCGAGCGCAGCGAGGGATCTCCTCCTACGAAAATGGTTAGGCAGAATAAGACGCTATGCTCTCATTTTTTTTGACGCTCTGATTATTGCTTTTTTTCGGCTGATGTAATTTTTTTTGTTGATAAATAGGCGACTGCGCATAATGAGGGGGAAAGAGGGTAGGAGAGGCCTGATGCGCTGCGTCGACGCAAATGGCGTTCCATTTTTTTTCATCAACCCAGTGCTTATTGCTGATTTTCGCAACAGATAAGATCGTGAAAGCTGTGGTAACCAGGGCTAAAACCAGCCCCCCAAAAGCAAACACGCCTCCAAGCGCACCGCTATTTGTGCCAACCCAACATCGCAATATCATCATTTCCATCAATGTGCCAGGCATCACTGATAAAAATAAAATCCAATCAGGTAGTACACTGATTTGATCGGTTAACGTGGTCGGTCTTTTTTTACGGCGTGGCATAGAGTACTCCTCATTAAGTTACGAGCATAGGCGAATTCGAACAGGTTTCGAGGGCACGCTCTCTTTCGCCCGCCGCAATAATATAGCGCCAAGAAGCAAAAATACAGCGTTAAAACAGTGTGCGGCGCAGGAGATCCCTCGCTGCGCTCGGGATGACGTATGTGTCAATTAAAATTTAATTCACTATAGTTTCACTTGCAGAACCCCATCTGAACCTATCCAAGCTCTTTTCATGATTTCACTATTAAAAGCCACACCAATATCACCCTTAAAACTGACTGAGATAACACCCATATCGGCCTTGATATGCTTGTTCCGCGTAAAAATAACATGATCACACGCCTCTTGGAGGGTCATATTAAATTCGGTCATGATAGCGATGGTATGAGCAATCACCCCCGTGATTAAATATTCACCTTCGCCTGTTCCTGAAATCGCACAGGATTTATTATTCGCGTAGCATCCTGCGCCAATGATACAACTGTCCCCCACCCTTCCGGGCAAACAATAACTTGTGCCGCCGGTGGAGGTTCCTGCGGCTAGGTTGCCTTGCTTGTCTAAAGCAACGGCCCCTACTGTCCCATGCGTTTTTCTTGCATCGCTTTGTTGAATCATGGCGTCATCTTGTTTTTTTTTAAATTCATCAAACTGATGCTCAGTGATAAAATATGAATCATCCTCTAAGGGCATAGCGATGTGTTTTGCAAAAGCCATTGCGCCATCACCAGAAAGAAAAACATGCTGGGTCTTCTCCATCACAGCGCGAGCCAGTGTGATTGGGTTTTTTACATTTCGAATCAAAGATACCGCGCCTGCTTTCAAGTGTTCTCCATCCATGATGGATGCATCCATTTCAACTTCGCCATGACTATTTAACACCGATCCGCGTCCCGCATTAAACAACGGGTTGTCTTCCAACAGCCTGATAGCCGCCTCTACGGCGTCTAATGCGCTACCGCCTTTTTGAAGAATGTGATGACCGGTTTGCACGGCTTTAACTAATCCTTTTTCACTTTCTTTGACATGCTTTTTCAAAAAAAGTGTATTGTCTCCAGCGCCACCATGAATCGCAAAAGCAATGTTCTTCATTGTTATGTTGCCCTCTATATTCTGTTATGTAGTTCATAAAATGGAAAATAACACTCTATTACGTTGAATTAGGTAACGTCCCTAAAGTTTTTTACGCTCGAACACCCCCTCTACCGCGCGAGAAGTTTGAACAGCATGTTGATGCTCTTTGCGGGGGAGGGTTGGGGACACTGCCATTAAGTTAAGCCGATTTGCCATTTTGGTAGATGGGTTGGCTTGACTCATGAAAAGAAAGTGCCAAGAAAACGCCCAGTCATTATTTTTGGCCGGAAAGATCTGTGTCTCAGGGTC
>JAPLRL010000009.1 GCA_026399205.1 Gammaproteobacteria bacterium | reverse complement strand
TAAAAAGTGGTTCGACAACACTTAGAGTAACTAATTTGATTGCTTGTACTAATTTTAACATCTCTACATCCTTGTAAAAACGCAGAGATTCTAAAAAAATTACAGGGAAATCAATAACATTTCCTTAACTTAATGGCAGTGAGGGCTAGGGAGGGGGGTTACAAGATTTTTCAACCCCCTCCCCAACCCTCCCCCGCGCTCAAGATCGAGTTTTTATAAGGCTATATAGCGCGGGAGAGGGGGCAGATCGGCGTGGAAACAGGTATACAAAAATAATGCACAAAGCTTGACTATTGAAGAGATTAGATTTAAAATGAACAATAATGCATTCTACTCATAGGAGTATTACTGTGCCTACCTTAATCGATAACTTGTTCAATATACCGGAAAGCGACTCTGCTGACATTCAAGACAAAAAAGAAGGCTTAAAGCAAGCGATTAATAGATTAGGTGCAAGCAAAGCACGCGAGGCTATCCTGAACCTGAAAGTTGATTTTCTCGAAGAGATTTATAAGATAGAGCTTCAGGCCTATGAGGTACAGGTTAAAAAGGTTATCAACAAACGGTATAATCAAAAGGTTAACACGTTAGGTGAACGCGTGAATAACCTAGTCCTACTTATTCGTGAACAACAAGAGAAAATCAAACAAGAAAAACAAAAACAGGCCCAATATGAAACCGAGATAAAAAATCGTAACCCAGAGACAGCGCGATTAATCACTGAAGTGGAAGAGACGTCATTGATAGGTATGAGTACTGCTCTGCATATGGCTCAAGAGCTTAACGTTGAAAAGAGTCGAGAAAAGAGTCGACAAGTGGCTGGAACACACTTTAGGCATCCCGCATGGCGCAATGTATCTACGGTTGATAAAGAGAACAAGAATAAAGTGAATTTAAGCGGCTCACCTTCAGCTGATACATATAAGCGCTGGATTGTAAAAGTATGTCAAGCTGTTGAAGAAGTTGAACAGCTTCAAGCCCAGCTCACAGAAGCACTTCTTCATCAATGGCCAGCACATCTAGGCGATGTTTCTGCGCACTTTAAGACTGAAAGAGATGTGATAACAGCGCAATTAAAAGAGATTGATGCGACTAAAGAAGACTTAAATAAGACGTTAACTGATATTCAAAAAAGTATAAAGATACTAGAGACTAAGTTACACCTGACGCCCGAAGAAAAGAAAAATTTGGGCGACACCTCTGTTAATATTAATTTGGTCAAAGAACTAGCTGTTAAATATCAAGAACATGACCGAATTATTGATAAGATTCGCGCTGAAGAAGCAAGGGCATACCCCTTACATATTGAGTTAGAGCAGTTTACTGGATTGAGAAAACCACCGCAACTTGAGGATACGGAAGCGTTGAATCCACTGCATCCTAAAGTCTATGAGTTGCATGCCGAACCCTCATTATTAAAATTAGAGAGGATGAGCTCAGATGATAAGACTGCTTTGAAAAGGTCGCTTACAGAGCTTAATGAAGCGATTAAAAAATTAAATCTTTTGCATCACGACGTTTTTTTAATGCGCTCCATATCTGGTCAAGTAAACGAAGCAAAGATTGAGCAATTTAACCAGGCTATGGGTGAGGTGGAATCTGCATCAAAAGACTGCACCCAATTGCAAACGACATATGATAATCTTTACGACTCAATGATAAAAAAATATAGCGCTACGGTAAGAGAGAACGTGAAAATCATCGCTGCACCAATCATGCTGTTTTTCACACCGATCAATGCGGCGATATTGAAATTTAATAAAGCACATCAATATTGTACGGACCTCCAAAATGAGTATCTTTCTTTAGAGTCCGATGCTAGCTGTAACACGCAATACAGACTTGAGCTCGCGGCAGAATGGGTGAGGGCATATCGTCAATATGAAGAAGCAAACGTAGCTCTACAGCGAGCACAGGCGGATTACGAGGATCATAACGACCGCTTAGAAAAAATCATTCCCCTGACGCCCTCAGCGCCTAAGTTAACTAAAGAAGAAACAGAAATCAATTCATTGATAGATAAAATGGGCAATGCCATGGCCTTATATGACATCAATCAACGTGCAATCACGACGGCAAAGGGACATTTAGACCTAGAAGAGCAACGTCTTGTGATTCGCAAAGCGCAAATCAGTAGGGCTGGCTTGTTTGATCCAGAGTGTCGTGCCCTAAAAACCAGAATCAAGACATGCAAAAAAGTCTTACAACAGGCAGAAATAAATGCGGCGGAGTGTGAGCAAGAATTTTCAAAGCATCAAATAGCACTCTCGTTGATTCAACAAAGTGGATCAGCCATGACTAAGGCGGATAGGTTGATTCTGGTGGCGAGTGATGCCAAAAACCCATCGAGGAATGATCGGAATCTCGCGATAGATTTACTACGCTTTAAACAGATGACACCTGAGGTTTTAGAGGCTGCTTGTCCAGCTGAGTTAACGAAACAGCAGAAGAAATGGCAAAAATTTTGGATTAGTCTGCAAGACGCTATAAAAAATTACGAGTTTGAAAAAACTCAAGATAATTACGAGAACCTAGTTGATGCTTGCGGTAATTTTGACAAAGAAACCCAAACCTATCTCAAAGCACATCAAGCTTATTACGCTAAAATTAACCCTACAAAAGGCCCTGTTGATGAGTGGAAAGCAACACCGCAGGCGTTTATGGCCAAAATGTTGGTTACGCCATCATCTGTGGCTGGTGATATCAATTTACCAGAGATGATGAAAAAACCACTGCAAGAGATGACGGCCATCATCATTGATTATCGTGTTGCCAAAAGCCTAGAGAGCGAAGCAGCCTGTCATTTGCCGCTGACGAAGACCCTATTGGCCATCAGAGATAAGCAACTGAAAGACAAAACTCAGAAAGAGATTAAACAAGATATAGCTCGAAATGACATCCTTCTGGAAATAAAGCATTGGGAGCAACAAGACGCTGCTGCAAAGGCTGCCATGAGTCGAGCAGAGGAAGGCTTGGTGAAGGTCAGAAAAGCGTTTGATGAGGGTAATGTTGCACTGATTAGGCAAGGTGGGACGCCTGTTGAAAAAGGGGGCATTGAAAAGGCGCTGAATGCGTTTTTAAATCATGATGAGACGCTTCAAAAAGAAGCTAACTTACTGACTCAACAAGACTCCTCTTTTGTCGTTTTGCATGATAGCGTACTGGAGGGATTTGATAAGACGAATGCTACATTTAAAAAATTGGAAGAAAAGTTTAATGTGTTGAAAGAGTTGCGTTCGATGTATGCTTGTACTGAGACGAGAGAAAACCGGGAAAAGTTTAACCAGGCAAAAGCAGACTATCAAGATGTTGTGGAGAAGTTCAGTGTTTCATTTAAAAATATGATTGATCTAAAAGGCAGTATTGAAGATATTTTAGCGGACCAATTGCTGAAAAAAGAAGTGCGAGATCTAAACGCGCGAACAACACCCCTTCTTGAGGCAGAGAAAACATTTTTAGAGGCTTACGTTCATCTGGAGCGGTTATTAGCTGGCGAGATTGCAGTGCAACCTAAAGAGCAACCAATACAAGCGTTCAATCAAGCCAGAGCTGTGTGGAAAGAAGCGCGGGTCGCGCATGAAACAGTGAAGGAGGGTGATCGAAAGGTCGCTACTTTCAATGAAGAGCTAGATAGTGCGGATGATGTGAAGGTTCAATTACGGTTGCGTATTCTTCAGGAAAGGATGAACCCAAGTGAGGCGAATGCGGATTTACTGAATGTACTGATTAAGCAGATGGAGGAAAAAATTGCTGACTACGGTAGTGAGCAGTTTAATGATTTGGCGCGAGACGCAAATACTGATCCCAAAAAAGCAATATTGCTGAGTTATGCGCAAAAATTTCGAAAAGAGTGTCAACCGTTGCTTGACAAATATGATCGATTAGTTCCTCGCAGAGCCGAATCAGTGAAGAGTGGAGATAGTTTTTCACCTCGATCTCCCGTTCACCAAAGTCCACGTTCGCGAGAGTTAGCTTCTGAAGTTTTATATTCTGAATTTGAAGCAGCGTTAAAGCATACGTCTACTCAGGCTCATAAGGTGGAGTTATGTCTTGCTCGTCTGCCTATCAATCGTGACTCACAACAGGTGCGCGAACAGATAGAAGATGTACTCAACGAGATTAAGTCTTTAAATCGCATAACGAAAGAGCGCTTTAGTGCACTCTCTCCTGGTGAACGACATAGATTGTTGACTATAGTGGATAGGGTTACAGATGAGTGTACCAGATGTCTAGAACAGTATGATGAGTTGACTACTGTGGTTGGTTATGTACCGGAGCATGCACCTCGTACGCTGAGTCCGGCGCCTTCTGCTACTTCACCGGTAGGGCACTCATCTTCTGTAGCGTCTCAGGAAAAAGAGCAGGCTGTGACGTTGGTGATGTTGCGTACGTTATTTGATAAAACCGTGACTATCTATAAAAGCATTCCAAATCAGACACCTTCGACACAGCAGTATTTTCGGCTTAATGGAGGAGCGAAACTCTTTGAAGAACTTAAGAATATGAATGCGATTTTAAATGGCACAGTTGAGGATATTAAAGGGGTTTATGAACGAGTTTGGGTGCTTCAAGACAGGGCCACTCAAGTCAAAAAAGACTGTGTGGTTAATCGTGCGGAAGAGTTGCTTAAAGCCATTGAAGGCACCTCATCACTTCCTCAAGTAGAGCGTCCTAAGGTAGAGGGCTTGAAATTATTATTAAAAGCAGAATCTTTAAATGTTAATTTGATTTCAGAGCAGACGACGGGTTTAGAGAAAATATTATCAGATAATACGCCGAAGAGAATTCCAGTTAGTCAACTGCGTGGTCCTCCTCCTTGGCGTATGGTGTAGGTTAGGGACACTGTCATTAGGCTACTATTCTTAACTCGGGAATATCTACCTACATCGGATAAAAACAAAGCGATTAGACGCCAATAGTTTGAAAGATTGAAAAAATAATCGAGAATGTCTTGCTTTTGTCAGTTTGTCAGTCTAATCTTTAGTAACTCGAATTATTGAGCGTCTTAAAAAGTTTTAGGTTGTTAGATGTGGTGTTTGCTTTTGAGTTGTACCCCATGGAGGGATGAACTAAAAACAAGGAGACCGTCATGCAGCCGAATCAATGGGAGATTATTGTCCTTAAGCCATCTCCTGCTTTTTTGTCATTTATTGGTTCTCAGTTACCTGAATTAACCCTTCCTGAATACCGTTTGTTACAGACAGATAATACAGGTTATGTGCTTCAACAGCAGGGATCGGATGAAGAGTTATTAGATGAAATAGAGCGGCAATATCCAAAAATATTTAAATATGAAATTGAACGCTGGTTTGGGTTGCATATTGAACAAGATATTAAAGCCAGTTTTTTAGATTTTTTATGTTGTTTTAAATTTGATTTGCATTCCCATATCTTATTGATGGAACCTACCGTCGTTGATGCAAGACAAATGATTTCAGTAAAACCACGCAGCGTCTTGACTAAATGGGTGCGTTCACGCCTTTTAGAATGTACCGAATCTGATGATGAGGTCCTTACCCAGGTTGATATGTCTCAGTGGGGACAAGATGCGACAGTCATTGTGAAAAACCTAGATCAAGTGTTTGACTTAAAGCCTTTTCTAAGACATTATTATAACGAAATTTATGAAGCTGAAGTGTGTCGGATTGGTGAAGAGGGCATCGAATGGCCTGTGATTGATTCGTATCAAATGTTTTGTCGCTATTTCGCCGTAGAATTGCATACCCAATTGGTTCATTTATTATGATAACTTGTTGTTTTCAAACTATATGCTATGCTCAAATGAAAGGCTATAGGATTGTGAGAGAGTAATGAAACAAATGGGTCGTGCGGTATGTGGGGCTGGGTTGGTGTTATGGTGTTTAACGAGTTTTGCAGCAGGGTGTTTTCCTCCGTCTTTGCCGAATATGCCAAAATGTTCAAACAATCGAGATGCTTGCTGTAATGGCATGGGTGGGGTGAGTTATTGTGACTCTTCCGCCGGTCGCAAGGTGTGTAACAACGGTTTTTATTCTTCTTGTTATTGTACGCGTCATGCCGTCATGGATATGCAACACCCTCAAGGGTGTTGTTTATGGCAAGGCGGTGTTAAAGCGATTACCGATCAACAAATTGTAATATGCCGCGATGGTGGGTACTCTGAGCAATGTAGCTCGATGTTGGTGACCGATAGGAAAAATTTAGGGATTAATTTTTAGTAGGGCTTAATCTTTAAATTCACTTTGATCTGTCCCCTCTCCCGCGCGTGAAACGCTTGTAAGACTCATATGCTG
>JAPLRL010000074.1 GCA_026399205.1 Gammaproteobacteria bacterium | reverse complement strand
GGGATGGTCGCGGAAAAAGAAGAATGACCTTGTTAATGCATTCAATCCTGAATGGAAAGACTTATACCAGTCGATATGCTGAAGACTGTGCCACTGACAGGAGATCCCTCGCTGCGCTCGGGATGACGTGGGGAGTTACAGATCCTTCGCTACGCTCAGGATGACGTACCTGGGTAGTTACAAAAAAAGTCCAATGTTGATCGAATCCTCATAATGCGTTATATTTGCCCACTTGATAACATTAAAAACAAGAGATCTCTATGCCACACCCTCAAACTGAAACAACCAACCATACAGAAACAAAACTGGTGTCCCTAGAACAACTCACCATAGACATGAACTGTTCGCTAGCTGATGTCCTACGCCACTTTCGCATCGATTTTGCAATGCTAATGAGGCTCAATGGAGAGGAGGCAAAAGCACAAGACTTGGATGATAATATCGACTCATTTGAAGACAACAGTATAGAAAATTTATTGAATATGTATGCATTGTTGCCCCGTGAATTATTCATCGATCTCAATGCGCCGCTCGAGCCACATACTCAACCTCAGGACCCTGCCGTTTTAGTCTTACCCTCTCGAGAAAAACATCCCGAACACTATCTCATTAAACCCCTGACGGAAGACTTCTTATTTTTAGCGCATGAACTAGATTCACAACTTTTCCCGCATAACCCAACTACTCTTGATTTTATGTGCTCCCAATATGACTCTCGCTTTTCTTTTCTTGCGGTGCATATCGCGACAGAAGAGCCGCAAGGCTATCTGATTGCGCATCCTGTATATGACACAGATGACGACTCAGAAGCATCAATACATATCTCTTTTATTGGCGTGACTGCGCCGAGACAGGGGATAGGAACATTACTATTTAACCAGCTCTGCTCAAGCATATCACAACCAAGTGATATTGATTTTACACAGATAAGCCTTCACGTTCAGCCCAGGAATCGCGTTGCCATTGCTTTTTATCAAAAACTTGGCTTTCAGCAGGCCGGTATGAGCGATCAACAGTGCTTGATGGTCAAACCTATCAGCCCCGAACCGCAGGCTCTATTAACGTACCCAGGCACTTTCTTTGCCGCGGACTCCGATGATGATGAAAGCAGGATGCGCGCGATCGCGCAGACCGTGCCCACGCTGTCTACCGAACTGAACATTGAAATCTGACGCGTAGGTTGCCCCACTGCAATTACGTTAAGAAAGGTAGTCTGGATGCAGCGCAGCGAAATCCGGGATCAGCGGCACCGAATTCCCGGATTTCGCTGCGCTGCATCCAGGCTACCTTTCTTAACTTACTGACAGTGCCGCCAAGTGGTTCCTGCTGGCGAATCTTCAAGCACGACGCCTTTGTCTAACAACCACTGACGAACGTCATCTGCACGCTTAAAATCTTTAGCTTGTCTTGCCGCTTCTCGTTCAGCAATTTTTTGCTCAATTTGCGCATGGTCCAAGAGATTTTGCCCTGATTGTAAAAACATATTAGGATCGTCTTGTAAGAGTCCTAACAGCCCCCCTAAATGCTTCAGGGTTGCAGCCAGCGAGGGATCCTGCGTTTTATTGAGCTCATGACTCAAGTCAAAGAGTACACTTAAGGCCTCTGGTGTATTAAAGTCATCATTCATCACCGCAAAAAAACGATCCACCCACGCTTGTTGTAAGGGTACGTCAAGAACGTCATGCCCTTTCAGTGCTTGATACAGACGTGTCAATGATTTTAACGCTTGATTGAGCGCATCATCTGAGTAATTTAAAGCACTACGATACTGGCTGCTTAAGAAAAAACAACGCAATACTTCACCCGAGTACTGTTTTAAAACAGCCTCAATGGTTAAGAAATTTCCCGTTGATTTTGCCATTTTTTCACGATTGATTTGTAGCAATCCAGAGTGCATCCAATACTTCGCAAAGCAGTGCCCTGTCGCCCCTTCACTTTGAGCAAGTTCATTTTCATGATGAGGGAACTGCAAATCAATGCCACCCCCATGAATATCCATGGTTTCGCCAAGCTCACCCATACTCATGGCTGAACATTCAATATGCCAACCCGGTCGACCATCGCCCCAAGGCGATGCCCAAAACGGTTCATCTGGCTTTGCTTTTTTCCATAATACAAAATCGAGCGGAGAGCGCTTAGACGCCACAACCTCCACCCGCGCACCCGCCATGAGGCCGTCTAAATCTTGCTGAGATAGCTGACCATAGGGTTTAAATTTTGACACCTCAAAACACACATCACCATCGTCGCTCACATAAGCTAAGCCCTTGGTCATTAACCGCTGAATCAGTTGAATAATCGGCTCAATGTAATCGGTCGCTTTGGGTTCACGGTCTGGCGACAACAACCCTAACGCGGCCGTATCTTCATACATGGCTTGAATCGATTGCTCAGTTAGCGTTTGAATAGGCACACCTAAGCTCGCCGCACGCACAATGATTTTATCATCAATATCCGTGATGTTTCTGACAAACTTGACCTGATAACCACTGGCCCTTAGAAAACGCACAATCATGTCAAAGCCGACTAAGTATCGCGCGTGTCCCATGTGACAGCGATCATAAACCGTGATACCACAAATATAGAGACTCACTTGACCCGCTTTCAGGGGTTCGAAGGTTTCTTTTTTTCTTGTTAGTCCATTATATAGCTTAAGCATCTTGGCGTTTTCCCCATGAGTCTTTTAATGAGACCACCCGGTGCCAAGCAGCCACTTGATGATTGGTAACCTGGCTCACCGCGTAATATCCTAAACGTTCAAATTGAAACACGTCGCCAGGCTCGCAGCTCACAATCGAGGGCTCACTTAACCCCTGTAAAGTCTGAATCGATTCCGGATTTAAAAATTGAAGAAAATCATCTTCGCGACCAGGATTTTCATCCATGAACAATCGATCGTATTCAATCAACTGAACCGGATGTGCGCTTCCGCTCTCCACCCAATGAATCACCCCTTTCACTTTGCGACCCTCCGGATTTTTTCCTAAGGTTTCAGGGTCATAAGAGCAACGAAGCTCTACTACATTCCCCGCATCGTCTTGAATCACCCGCTCACAACGAATCACATACGCATGACGCAAGCGCACTTCACTACCCACCGTTAACCTAAAATACCCTTTCACTGGGGTTAACATAAAATCGTCTTGTTCGATATAAAGCGTTTTAGAAAAAGGCAATACACGCCTGGCTGAATCTGGCTGGTAAGAAAACCAAGGCGCAGATAACGATTCGACTTGTCCATCGGGATAATTCTCAATCACCACTTTCAAGGGTTTTGCAACGCATAACGCCCTTTTCGCGTCTCGATTGAGCACTTCTCTCACGGATTCTTCTAAGACACTCATCGGAATCACGGAATCTGCACGCGACAAACCAATGCGCTCACAGAATAAACGCAGCGCTTCAGCAGGATAACCCCGTTTTCTCATGCCTCGTAAGGTTGGCAAACGCGGATCGTCCCATCCTTCGACAATGTGGTCTTCAACCAATTGACGTAATTTGCGTTTACTGGTCAAGGTATGTGACAAATTCAAGCGAGAAAACTCAATTTGTTTGGGCTTGGCAGGCACGGGTAAGTGCTCAATAAACCATTCATATAACGGACGATGATCTTGAAATTCTAGGGTACATAAAGAATGCGTGATTTCTTCTAATGCATCAGAGATAGGGTGCGCGTAGTCATACATCGGATAAATACACCAAGCATCGCCCGTGCGTTGATGTGTCGCATGGCGAATGCGATACAGCACGGGATCGCGCATATTTAAATTTCCCGACTGCATGTCAATTTTGGCACGTAAGACCAAAGTCCCATCTGCAAAAGCGCCGGCTTTCATCTCTTGAAATAAGGCCAAGCTTTCCTCAATGGGGCGGTCACGATAGGGGCTTTCTTTCCCGCCGCCTTCTAAGGTACCTCTATGCTGGCGAATCTCTTCCATCGTCAAGGCATCAACATACGCCAAGCCTTTTTCAATTAACTGGCACGCAAAATCATAAAGCTGTTGATAATAATCTGACGCATGCCGCATCTCACACCATTGAAACCCTAACCAGGTCACATCTTCAATAATGGACTGCACATATTCTTCTTCTTCTTTAATAGGGTTCGTATCATCAAAACGTAGAAAACAACGCCCTTGATAGGCAATGGCCAACCCAAAATTAAGACAAATGGATTTGGCATGGCCAATATGTAAATACCCATTAGGCTCAGGTGGGAAACGCGTCACGATTGCCTTGTGTTTACCTGAAGCCAAATCGTCTTCAATGAGTTGCTTAATAAAATGCGTACGATCGGTCTCTTCTGTCATGGTATTCCTAAATCAGCCAAGGCTCTGGGATGGGTTGAATCACATCAAATTGTGCAGGATATGCAACTGCTGCAAAATAGAGTCCGTATGCGGGTGCGGTTTCTGCACCTTGCTTTCTATCTTTGGCTTGTAAAACAGCCTGAACCCACTCTGGGGGGTATTTTCCTGCCCCCACCGCCATTAAAACCCCTGCAATATTTCGCACCATATGATGTAAAAAGGCATTGGCGGTCACATCGATTTTCACAATATCATGCCGCCGAGTCACTTCAATGTGATGTAATGCGCGCATCGGTGAATGAGACTGGCATTCTGTTGAGCGAAATGAAGTAAAATCATGTTCACCTACTAAATACTGTGCGGCTTCTTGCATGGCCTCGTGATTAAGATAACGATACTGCCAAGTCACCTGCCGTCGATATAAAGCCGGTCGAATCGACGAATTGTAAATGACATACTGATAACGACGAGACAGCGCAGAATAACGCGCATGAAAGTCATCTGGCATTTGCCCTGCCCATCTGACACAAGCATCTTTCGGCAAGTAAGCATTGGTCCCATGCACCCACGATCGCATACTGCGCACATGGTGAGAATCAAAATGAACCACCTGATTGAAAGCATGCACCCCGGTATCGGTCCGCCCCGCACCCACCACAGTCACCGCTTCATTGGCCACACGACTCAGCGCCGTTTCAACCACTTGCTGCACCGTACGAAGACCTGTTTGAGCCTGCCACCCGTGATATTCACTTCCATCATACTCTATCGACAACGCAATTCGCATATGACTAATTCATTCGCCAAAACCGATTAATTTATCTAATTCATTCGCCAAAACCGATTAATTTATCTTAATATTCATATATTGTCCAGGAATAAGGGCGCGGAGTATGCGCACGAAATCCGACACGCACGAAATCCGACACGCACGAAATCCGAGCCGCGACCGTTAGGGAGCGGAAGTTTTAAATCTCCGCAACAATGAAAGATCAGCGCGTTTAAAACTTCCGCTCCCTAACGGTCGCGGCTCGGATGCATCGGACGTTGTTGGATGCATCGGACGCTGTTGGATGCATCGGACGTTGTTGGATGCATCGGACGCTGTTGGATGCATCGGACGTTGTTTGAACAAAAAATTAAGATGCGGTTACCTGCCATACTTGAAATCACCCGCCAATTTGATAATATTCACAGCAAGAAACAAGTCCATAAGCCAAAAGGAAAATGGTGGAATCATGTTGCCGGAAAAAGCAATTCCTCTTGCATATTTTATTACCTTCACTTGTTACGGAACATGGTTACATGGGGAAAAGCCAACCTCAGTTGATCGTCTCCATAATACGCCAGGAACCGATTTTTTGTCTTTTAACGCCAAACGATCGCAGTTGATAAAAAAACGAATCTCAGAAGCCTCCTACCTTCTTGATGAATCAAGACGATCAGTTGTTTTACAATCGATTATAGAAGTATGCAGGTATCGTCAGTGGGTGTTGTTGGCTGCGCATGTTAGATCGAATCATGTGCACCTTGTTATTCATGCCATTTCACAGCCAGAACACATGATGAATACAATAAAATCATATGCCTCTCGTTATTTAAATGAAGCAAAGTTGGATGAGGATAGAGTCAATCGATGGACGCGGCACGGTAGTACTCAATATCTATGGAAAGAAGCAGAGGTTGAAGCCACAATACAGTATGTTATTCATGAGCAAGGTTTACCTATGGCTGTATTTGAAAACAAAGATCGAACTTTTTATACTGTATTTTAACTTTTCCGCTCCCGTATGCAAAATTTCCGCTCCCTGACGGTCGCGGCTCGGATTTCGTGCGTGTCGGATTTCGTGCCTGTATTTAATACTGACAAGAGGATAATATGAAACCATGCCCTTGTAATTCCACTCAAACCTACGCTAACTGTTGCGAACCCTATCTCAACGGCAAAGCCATCCCTCAAACCCCAGAAACCCTCATGCGGTCGCGTTACACGGCCTATTCCATGGCCAATATCACTTACATCAAACACACCATGCAAGGTAAACCGCTGGTTGGCTTTAATGACATAGAGGCTGAGCGTTGGGCAAAGTCAGTTTATTGGCTCGGGCTGCGTGTCGTTAATGCGCATCAAGATCAAGTTGAATTTATTGCGAGATACTTAGATAAAGACATGATTAAAACCATTCATGAGGTGAGTCAATTTCAACATATCAATCACCACTGGTTTTATGTCGATGGGACACCGATCTCTGCGCCAGCACAGCGCGTTTCGCGTAACATGCCTTGTCCTTGTGGAAGTCAAAAAAAGTTTAAAAACTGCCATGCTGTTGGGCATCATGAGAGCTAAATTTCAACAAGCACTGGAAAAAAAGATTGTTTTGGGTTAGAATGCGTCATCTAGATTTAAATAGAATCACGGGATCGCAGTGCAGGTTGAAAGGTGTTGGGCCAAGGCCCAACCTACTTGTCCGAGCGTAGGTTGGGCCTTGGCCCAACACCTTATCCCCAGTATCATAGGACATAAACAATGACACGATCCATTTTACGGTTTTTAATTCCCGCGTTCGCCTTTTGTTTGCTGATTTTCTACTCCCAACTCCTCATGTCACCCTTTGAAAAAACCAAAACTGTCTTACAACCCTTTGCATATCAACATTTACCTGCATGGAACTCCCTCAATTTAAAGCCGTCACTAGAGGCCTTTCAACGCTCATGTGAGTGGCTCATGAAGCAATCTCCCAATAAACACGTGGGTAATCGCGTGGTTCCGCTGAAAGCGAAAGATTTTCAACCCGCTTGCCAACGAGCTACTCAGCTACATGATGCTTCTAACGTGCAAATTAGGCAATTTTTTGAACAGAATTTTACCCCTGTCCGATGGAAAAACCGCTCCTCAAAACCCGGCTTATTCACCGGCTATTTTTCTCCTTTTTTAAAAGGCAGCTTACACCGTACTGAAACTTATTCAGTTCCAGTCTATGGCCCACCCAAAGACTTAGCGAAACGGGGGCACCATTATACAAGAGCTCAAATTAACCAAGGTGCCATCAGGCATAAAGCACCGATTCATGTTTGGCTTAGAAGCGAAATCGAACGACTCAACTTAGAAATTCAAGGTGCTGGTATTGTTTTTGTCAATAACCGACTGATTTCTTTAGGATATGACAGTGAAAATGGTGCGCCTTACCGCTCCATCCCTCAGTATTTCATTAAAAGAGGGATTTTCACAAAAGACACGGCATCGATAAAAAACATTCAGCGCTATATCAAAACTCACCCCGCAGTAGGAAAAAAGGCGCTCAACTCAAACCCCTCTTTTGTGTTTTTCAACAAAAGTAAAACCATGGGTGCCCCTAGTGCGCATCTTTTTCCGCTCACCCCAGGGTATTCAATGGCAGTTGATAAAAAATGGATTCCGCTTGGCATTCCTGTTTTAATTCACACTAAAAACCCCATATCAAAAGGACCCAAAACCCTACACCGTTTAATGGTGGCACAAGATGTCGGGGGGGCAATTAAGGGCAAAGTACGTGGGGATATCTTTTGGGGAATCGGTGATGCTGCTGCAAAAATTGCAAACCAGACCAAGGCGCCTGGTATGCTTTGGTTGTTGCTCCCTAAGGTTGCCTTGTCATAATCGGCAAAAAACATAGCGCTCTTGCATCATGCCATGAATACTCTGAAGAGGCAGTGGTGCTTCGGGGACAATCTCTGTCAAGGGTACAAATCGGTAGCCATTTTTTTGAAACATATCAATGAGCTCGCCTAAAGCATGGCTATTCAATAAATTGGCGTGAATCAATAAGACTTGTTTAATGGGTTTATCTTCACTCCCTTTCTCTGCCCGCAGTGTTTGAGACCAAATATAAGCCAAATATCGCTTAATTAATCCTGGCAACTGCGCAGGGCGCGAACGGTACGGAATATGATATAACTGCTCGTTAAACCGATAGTCTTTGCTGTCAATCGTCACGGGCGCAATGCGATAATGCAGTGAGGTCAAAAAGTTGTGAACATGCATACGTTTCTCGCCAACCCCTTCTGCAAGATAAGGATAGCGAAAAAACTTTGGTTCCGTCATCACTGGGCTTAAAATGCGATCGGCCTTGGCAACATCCTCAATGTATTTTTCTGCCGACATGCTACCCAAGCTTTGATGCGTATAGGTATGATTCCCTAACCCCAGGCCTGCATTTCTAAATGTTTCTAACAGCGCCCACTGCCCTTTTTCAATACTTCCTGCAATAATAAATCCGGTTGCTGGAATTTGCTTTGATTTTAACGTATCTACGATTTGCATAAACCGATCATGTTTGCGCTGCAACTTTTTATCATTATGATCGGCCGACCCCACAAAGGGTAAATCATCAATGGTCAATGCAATTTCTTTTGTCTGCGCCGTCGCCGTGAAACTCAATAAGGTAAACATACATCCAACCGCCACCATTTTATTTTTCATCGCCTCGTTTCCTTTATCAATCAGCTTCTAACACTGTGATAAGTAAAGGATAGACCCTGATTCGCAACATGCAAGTTTCTAGAAATGAAAAAAAATGAACCTTGATAATTGATGTCATTCTGATAGATTACTTCCATACGCCACGCGAATCAGTGGTAACAAATTAATCGATGAGGAAACAGCATGCCCAAGACGAACAAAAAAACACAATCCACTTCCTCGGATGAACAGACCCCCTCGCAACTTAAGACCATTAAACGACATGGCAACATTGTCATCTATGATGACAACAAAATCAGGGTAGCGATTACCAAGGCGTTTATTGCCGTTGAAGGCAGTGGTGCGGCGGCGTCCAACCGTATTCACGAGCAAATTCACGTCATCACCCAACAAATTACCCAGACTTTTCTTAAAAGACTGCCAGGCGGCGGCACCGTGCACATTGAGGACATTCAAGATCAAGTTGAATTAGCCCTCATGCGTAATAAACATTATAAAATTGCCCGCGCCTATGTTTTATACCGCGAAGAACACAGAAAAGCGCGCGAACAATCTGTCAAACGACCTAAAACAGACTCTGACCTGCCGCTTATCACCATGCCAAATGGCGATATTCAACCGCTGGATATGCTCCGTATTGAAACCATTGTCAAAGAATCTTGTCGTGACTTATTAGATGTGCAAATCGAACCAATTATTCAAGACGCGTTACGTAATCTCTATCACGAAGCTAAATTAGAAGACGTGCAAAAATCGTTAATCATGGCGGCTCGGTCGCTGGTAGAGCGTGAACCGAATTACAGCTATGTCAGCGCACGTCTCTTACTCGATTCGTTAAGAAGTGAAGCACTCAATCACTTACATCTAGGCCTTGAAGCCACCTTTGATGAAATGACCAAGCTATATCCTGATTACTTTAAAACATATATCCATAAAGGAATCGAGTTGGGCATTTTAGACGCTAAACTCAATGAGTTTGATCTAGACCGCCTAGGAAAAGCCCTGCGTCCTGCACAAGATATGCAGTTCACTTATTTAAGCTTACAAACGTTATATGATCGTTATTTTATTCATGAACAAGGCAACCGCTACGAGCTACCTCAAGCCTTTTTTATGCGTGTTTCCATGGGGCTTGCTATGCGTGAAAACGATCCTAACGCAAAAGCCATCGAATTTTATACGCTCTTATCTTCTTTTGACTACATGGCCTCGACGCCTACACTGTTTAATGCCGGAACTGTTCGGCCTCAATTATCAAGCTGTTACCTGACCACGATTCCCGATAACTTAGAAGGCATTTACAATGCCATACGCGACAACGCCCTGCTATCGAAGTTTGCGGGCGGCCTTGGCAACGATTGGACGTCTGTGCGTGCTATGGGTGCACATATCCAAGGCACCAACGGTAAATCGCAAGGGGTGGTACCCTTTTTAAATGTTGCCAATGCAACTGCGGTCGCGGTCAATCAAGGTGGCAAAAGAAAGGGTGCGGTCTGTGCTTATTTAGAATGTTGGCACATCGATGTAGAAGAGTTTCTTGAACTTCGAAAAAACACCGGTGATGACAGACGACGGACCCACGACATGAATACCGCCTTATGGATTCCTGATTTATTCATGTATCGTGTTCACGAAGAAGGGGTTTGGACACTCTTCTCACCTGATGACACCCCTGATCTGCATGATGCCTATGGAAAAACATTTGAAAATCTCTATGTTGATTATGAGAAACAAGCCAGAGCCGGCCGCATTAAAAATACAAAAAGCATTCCGGCTATCAAGCTATGGCGTAAAATGCTATCAATGTTATTTGAAACAGGTCACCCTTGGCTCACGTTCAAAGATGCTTGTAACCTCCGCTCTCCACAGCAACATGCAGGGGTAATTCACAGTTCAAACTTATGCACTGAAATTACGCTTAACACCTCACAAGAGGAAATTGCGGTGTGTAATTTAGGCAGCGTTAATCTTCCGGCCCATATTGTGGATGGCAAATTAGACCCTGTGAAACTGAAGAAAACCATTAAAACAGCCATTCGCATGTTAGATAACGTGATTGATATCAACTATTACTCCGTACCTCAAGCACGTCATTCAAATCTCAGGCATCGTCCGATTGGACTAGGGCTCATGGGCTTTCAAGACGCGCTTTATAAACTGCAGTTAAACTATATGTCTGATGAAGCCGTTGAGTTTGCTGACGAATCCATGGAGCTGATTAGTTATTATGCCATTGAAGCGTCTACCGAACTGGCTGCCGAACGTGGCCGCTACTCTAGCTATGAAGGTTCTTTATGGAGCAAAGGCATTTTACCTATCGACAGTATTCAGCTCCTCAAAAAATCAAGAACCGCGCATTATTTAGCACAAAACACCACGCAACGACTCGATTGGGAAAACTTGCGTATTAAAGTGCAAACGCAAGGCATGCGCAACTCTAATGTGATGGCTATCGCCCCTACGGCAACCATTTCTAACATTTGTAATGTCGCTCAATCGATTGAGCCCACCTATCAAAATCTGTATGTTAAATCTAATTTGTCAGGTGAGTTCACGGTCATCAATCCTTATCTTGTTGCCGACTTAAAAGCCCTGCACTTATGGGATGAGGTCATGATTAATGATCTCAAATACTTCAATGGCAGTGTTCAAAGCATTCATCGCATCCCCGAAGACTTAAAAAAACGCTATGCCACAGCCTTTGAAATTGACCCCATGTGGCTGGTTGAAGCGGGATCTCGGCGCCAAAAATGGATTGACCAAGCTCAATCTCTTAATATTTACATGGCTAAGCCGTCAGGGAAAAAGCTCGACCAACTCTATAAACAAACCTGGGTCAGGGGCTTAAAAACCACCTATTATTTAAGAAGTTTAGGTGCGAGCAATGCAGAAAAATCAACGGTAAATGATTCGTCGCTCAATGCGGTTAAAATCGATGCCCCACAAGCTTGCTCGATTTTAGAGCCGGATTGCGAGGCGTGTCAGTAAATCTGACCACGTCCGAAATCCGAGCCGCGACCGTTAGGGAGCGGAAGTTTTAAAACGCCTGCTTCCGGAAGTTTTAAAATTTCCGCTCCCTAACGGTCGCGGCTCGGATTTCGGACATGGCGTAAACAAAAAATTAAGATGCGGTTCCCCTGAAATGACTTGCTTCTCCGCGACTTACCCCATAGAATAAGTGGTTTATTTGAGCAGGGGAACAATTCAATGGGGTGGAATGACTCTGGCAACAATCAAGATCCTTGGAATGGCAAAAATGCGCCACCCGATCTCGATGCCATCTTGCGATCATTCTTAAAAAAAGTCACTGCCCTCTTTGAAAAAGGGAAGTCTAAGACATCTTCGTCTTCACCTAATCCATCGCTGCAAATTGGCATGATACTCTTTTTTTCGATTATTTTTTTCTTTTGGGTTCTGTCTGGCATTTTCATCGTTGACCCCGCCGAACAAGCTGTCGTTTTGCGTTTTGGAAAATACATCAAAACAGTCGGGCCTGGACCGCATTGGATTCCGCGGTTTATTTATTCAAAAACCGTCTATAACGTAGAACGCGTTTCAGATTATTCTTACTCAGCACAAATGCTCACAAAAGACGAAAATCTAGTCTCTGTTTCTTTGGCTGTACAATACCGAATTGACGATCTCAAAGACTATTTGTTTAATGTCACCGATCCTGAAGAAAGCCTCAAGCAAGCAACCTCTAGCGCCCTCAGACAAGTCGTAGGAAACACTACCCTTGATCAAATCATCACCGAAGGTCGTGAAGCCTGGGGAACCCAAGTTCACGAAACCTTAATTTCCATTTTAAAACCCTATCAAACCGGTATTTTAATTGCCAATGTCGCCCCACAACCGGCACGAGCACCCGAAAACGTACAAGACGCATTTGATGATGCCATTAAAGCGCAAGAAGACGAAAAACGCTTTAAAGAACAAGCCTATGCCTATGAAGCTGGCGCTGTCCCTATCGCTGAAGGGAATGCTAAGCGCATTGTTCAAGAAGCCGAAGCCATCGCTAAGCAAATGGTCTTACGCGCTAAAGGTGAAGTCTCTGAGTTTCTGGCCATTTTACCCGTTTATAATCGCTCACCCAACATCACGTCTGAGCGTTTATATCTAGACACCATCCAACACGTTTTATCGCGTGCAACAAAAGTCATTGTCGACACCAAAGCCAACAACGTGCTGTATTTACCGCTAGATAGAAATAGCATCACCCCACCCCCAGCACCCTTGGCCTCTACTTTAAAATCTGCTTTATCTTCCCCATCTGTGCCGGGTGATCAAACAAGACCCACGACGCGCACCACCGACCGACCGACAGAGAGAGTAGAATAACATGCGTACCACCGTTGCCTCATTACTAACCGCTGTCTTTTTTTTCTTCATTTTTTTGGCGTCCAGTGTCTTCACCATCTCTGAAGGTCAACATGCGATTCTTTTAAGACTTGGACAAATGGTAGAAAACTCAGGAAACAAACACGCTAAAGTTTTTGCACCCGGCATCCACATGAAATGGCCTTTCATTGAGTCGGTGTATTACTTCGATACACGCCTACAAACACTCGACATTAAATCTTCGCGCATTGTCACCAAAGAGAAAAAAGACGTGATTGTTGATTATTATGTCAAATGGCGCATCATTAATTTAGGGCAATATTTTATTTCAACCGGCGGTAGTGCATTTAAAGCTGAAACTTTACTGGAACAACAGCTCAACACTTACTTACGCGCAGCATTTGGTAAACTCACCATTTCCTCATTGGTCTCGGGTAGTCGCAATGATGTCATGGACGGATTAAGAAAAAAAGCAGAAGCCCAAGCTCGAGTCATTGGTATTGCGGTTATGGATGTACGGCTTAAAGGCATTGAGCTCCCTAACAACACCAGCAACGCCATTTATCAACGAATGCGTGCTGATATGCAAAAAATTGCCAACCGCCATCGTGCGGACGGCCAAGCGACCGCTGAATTTATTAGAGCGCAAGCTGATGCACAGGTCACGGTTTTACTGGCGACCGCGCGTAGTCGTGGACAAACCATTCGCGCCCATGGCCAAGCGGAAGCTGCAACCCTTTATGCTGATGCGTTTAGTCAAAATCCTTCTTTTTTCAGTTATTATCGTAGTCTTAAAGCCTATGAACAAAGTTTAAGTGATCCTAAAAGCACGCTGGTCCTTGATCAATCCAGTGCCTTTTTTGATTTTTTTAAACATCCACTTAAAACCGAATCAAAATCAACTAAGAGTACGTCGTCACGATGAATAAAAACGTTGTAATTATTGGGACCCAGTGGGGTGATGAAGGCAAAGGTAAAATTGTCGACTTACTCACCTCAAAAGCAAAAGTTGTCGTACGGTATCAAGGGGGGCACAATGCGGGCCACACCTTGAAAATCAATGGTGAAAAAACCATTTTAAGACTGATTCCTTCCGGCATTTTACACCCTACTGTCCTTTGCTATATTGGCAATGGCGTCGTGATTTCACCCAGTGCCTTACTGACTGAAATGGCTGAACTTCAAGCCAGAAACATCGATGTTAAATCACGCTTAAAAATAAGTGTAGCTTGTCCGCTGATTCTTCCTTCGCATATCGCCCTTGATCAAGCGCGTGAAAAACGTAAAGGGGCGATTGGCACGACGGGGCGCGGGATTGGTCCTGCTTATGAAGACAAAATTGCTAGACGCGCGATTAAAATCGCCGATTTGTTTCATCCGGAACGCTTTAAATCTAAATTGATTGATTTATTAGACTTACATAATTTTTTATTGACACAATACTATCAACAACCCGCCATTGCCATTGAACCTATTTTGCAAGATGCGGCTACTTGGGCTGATACGTTGCGCTCGATGGTCTGTGATGTCACCACCGAACTCCATCAACACCGTGAAGCTGGTGATGAAATTTTATTTGAAGGCGCTCAAGGGGTCTTTTTAGACGTTGACCACGGCACTTATCCCTTTGTCACCTCATCGAATACCTGCATTGGCAGTGTGGTCAATGGTGCAGGATTCGGCCCCCTCTATCTTGATTATATCTTAGGCATCACCAAAGCCTACACCACGCGTGTTGGCAGTGGTCCTTTTCCAACGGAACTTAAAGACGAGACTGGACTTCGCTTGGCTGAACGGGGCTGTGAATTTGGCTCGGTCACCGGACGTCCGCGACGTTGTGGTTGGTTTGACGCAGTTTTACTGCGCCGCTCTATCGAGCTCAACAGCATCTCTGGGCTGTGCCTTACAAAGCTCGATGTCTTAGACGGCTTAGACATCCTTCGCATCGCCGTCGCCTACCGCGATAGCGCAGGCAATCAAATCACGCGCCCTCCGCAATCTGCTGACGAGTTTGAGGCGTTAACGCCCGTTTACGAAGAACTCCCCGGCTGGCAAGCTTCAACGCAAGATCTGAAATCTTTAGATGCCTTCCCAGCAGAAGCGATCAACTATATTAAACGAATAGAAACACTACTGCATATTCCCATTGATATCATATCGACTGGGCCTGAGCGCGATTCGACAATTGTGTTGAGACATCCGTTTGCGGGATGATGTCTTATGCATCGCCACCTTTAAATTTTATTTGCGCTCGACTACCCCCTCTCACGCGCTAGAAGATTGAACAATACGTTGATTTCCTTCGCGGGGGAGGGTTGGGGAGGGGGTAAACCTGTATGATCTTACGCCCCCCTCCCTAACCCTCCCCCGCGTTCAACATATGAGTTTTATAAGCGTTTCGCGCGCGGGAGAGGGGACAGATCGGGGTATAGGAAAACTTTAGGGACATTGCCTCTCTTGGCTAAAACTTATCTTTTGAGCTCATTGTAAGAACAGTAAATTCTGGTATAATGCCCACTTTAAACTCAACAGAGCACCTATTCTTATGCCAACACCAACGCTTTTAGACATTGCCTATCGGGGTGAATTTGCCCAACTTAAAGCAAGAATCAACACTGATACCTCGATCACCCAAGCTGATTTAGAAGCCACATCAACTGAGCTTAATCCAGGCAGTAATTTGCTCTGGTGGCTGACAACACATTGCCAGTTTGACATCATTGATGATTTATTGGTTAAAAACCTGATTACCCCTATCCAATTATGGGGGCATCCAAATACAACGATAGGTCGCTCTCTATCGGTAATCAGCGTATTACTTGAACAACAGCAAGTTGAACTGTTAAGCAAATTTCTAAATGCAAACCTTATCGTTCGACATGAAGGTGTTTTGGTTCCCGCGCTCAGTCATCCAATGGCGGCACTTTCTCAACCTATGCCGCAAGCGGTTGTACCTGCTAGCCCTGCACCTGAGTCGTTTGCTTCGTTATATGCGCAAGTAACTCCGGCTGAAGGAATAACTGAGAACTTACGTTCAAAGCAAATACCGTAAGTCTTTACGAGCCTCATGTCGTCCCAGCAGCTTGGTGCATGGATCCCCCGGACATTAAGGTAAACTCCGGGACGACAGTCATCTAAAACGGATTTAAAACACAGCTCTAGACGAATACGAGCGGCATGTTAAACTCCCTCCTTTTTTACATTGAATAAGGATGTCCCATGCCCCCTCGTGTTCCAGCAAAAATGCGGCAGTTATTTCACCGCTACACAGATAGCATTCTTAAAACCAACTTCTATCCACAAACCCCAATTGAAACCCTGGAGTCACGATTAACGGCTACATGGATGTTGCAAAACACACCAGCTGCGCTACTGGCCGCCGAGAACTTCATCAAAAAAACGTCTACACATCAAAAAGACGATCTTCAACGACTCACCCGGCTCTCGCTTGACACCCAAGCTTGGCACGATCTAACAATTTGTAGTGTTTATGAAAATAATCTTGGCAAATTTGTCGAATATCAATTGTCATTGGAGCGTCATAACCGCAATGAAGTCATTCATCAACACGCTCAATTTGAGATGCAGCCGCAAGGGGCGTGCTTTGTATCGCAAACAGCACCCTTCATTCGCATCATTGGGGATCCGATATTACAACAACCTGGAACTTCCTTTCCTCAACATCCAACAAAAGCTCAATCAGAAGAGCTCGCTCGACAAATCGCATTGGCCAAAACCGCACTGGTTAAAACCCATGGTGCAGGGATTGCGGCTAATCAATGTGCACATATTGATAAACCCTATCGATTTGCCATTGTCGGCGTTTTTAATGAATTACCCGAGCATGTTGCAGGAGTCAATCGGCGCTACCCCAACACCAAGCCTCCACAAGCCATCATCATGGTTAATCCGGTTATTCTTGACCGTAGTTTTGAAACGCAAGTGTTTAACCATGCTTGTTTGAGCTTGCCTTGTTCAAACCGTTGTGCGGTGGAAAGCCCAGAATCCATCACGGTTCAATATCAAGATCCGCTCAACAATATGGCGTTCGTGGTTACCACCATGAGTGGATTTGATGCGGTTTTACTCTGGCATGAAATGAACCATATCAGTGACGGTCTAACTTATTTTGACACTGCTTTTGCCTCGCTTCCTGCAGCACAACAACAGCATTTTCTCAATTTAGTGACTGAGCATTTGCGTTCACGCCAAGCGAACCCCATTATTCCTGATTTGAGCATTCAACCTTTCCGTTACACCGTTCAGCCCGACGCACAACACCATATGACGCTGCACCCTGATGAGCTCATCAGCATCATGCCCAACATGACCACACAAACCTTACAGGGGTTACAGTTGCAATGTAGAGCAGTGCTTTGTAAGGGCTCGGATGCATCTAGCGCGTTTTTTGATAAAACACCGCTGATCGCAGGGCCGGGGTATGAGGTACGGTTGCTTAAATAGGATTACACCAACGCTATTGCGCCAACTCCCCCGCCTCGAACGCCACAAACGCACGCTCCAATCGCCACTGCAACGTTGCCTTTTTAGAGCTCGCAATCCAGCGTAAACAGGTCGCGTCCGTCAACTGGACACACGGCGCTTTGAGTTCAGCTGTGCGAGCGTTCGCCCAAATGCTTTCCCCTGGCAAAAACGCATAGGTCAAGGAGTTTCGGCTGATTTGTTTTAGGGTCGGATAGTTCAGTGCGTAGCGTTGTGTCGCCAGTAGATACTCTCGAGTTAGCGTGGTGCGCAACACCCCTTCGTCATCCGTCGAGAGCACAACCGGCACGTGATGTTTTAAAAAATACGTCAAAGGATGTTGCGCAGCATTCATCTGTAAAATCCGTTGATTACTGGTTAAACACACCTCAACCGCGACCCGTTTATTCGATAAATAAGCGACAAGATCTTCAGGCTTTTTTTCAAAACGAATATCAACACCATGGCCAATCCGTTCGGCATGCCCGAGTAACACTGCTTGTCGAATATGATCGCGACTGCTGTTAAGCGCGACTTTCTGAGTGAGTTCACCTGCGTGTAACGCAATATGCACATTGGGGTATTGTTGATGTAAATAATCAAATAACTGCATATGTTGGTGATAATCGCGTAATGGCGTAGGGGCATCTTCAGGTTGCATGAAGTTCACCCCCACCACTGATGAGCGCTGTTGTGCCAATAAAAAACCTTGTAACAGTTGTGGGAATATTTTATCTAAGGGTTGATCACGCTTGGCGTTATATAAAAATGCAACCTCAATCTGACAAGCAGGTAATGCGGGATTTTTGTCACAATGCAAAGTGTGTCTTGCCGCGCGTTGAATCGCATTCATTTCTGCCATGCTTTGCGTCACGCTCTTTAAAAAGGCGGGGCTATGCATCAACTGCTGATGATAAGTTGCTAACTGCGTCATGCTAAACCTAGCCGGTGGATGCTCCCATACCGGAACGGGTGTTGGCAAAAACATGATTTCTAAATATTGCTCGTGCTGGTCTACTGCATGCTGCATCATCAACGCCAACAATGCACCACGATTTTGCAGATACACCGCATAAAACTTACTAAAAGCTGAAAAAAAATGATCATGTGCAGACTCCGCACCTGGGTGAAAATGGTGAAACGACCAAGCGTTAAGTATTTTTTTATACCAGTGCTCATGCTGAGCTAAAGCTGTAGAGGGCAGCCCTGCGCATTGTTTTTGTTTGGGGGTTAACGCCCATTTTTTTTTGTCCAAACAAAATGCTTGTGTTGCCGCTAAACCCAGCATCCATTCAGGATGCGCACTACCTGAAAAATGGTAATGCAATTCGCCCCCTTTGGGCATGGCTTTTAAGAACGCATAAAGTTGTGCTGGGTTTTGTTTGATTTTTTCAAAATGGGCTTCGATGGTGGTGTTGGCGAAGGTGGCATAGGTGTAGAAGAAGCTCAAGAGGAGAAGGGTAACTCGGATCATGGGTGACTTTGTGTAAAAGGAAGACATTGTCTCATAATGGTGGAGGGATGGGAATGGGGAGTTATGTCATGTCCGCTTTGGGGGATACCCACTTTGGGGGATGCTCGTTTTGGGGGGATGCCCAATTGGGGGGGGGCTCGTTTTGGGGGGATGCTCACTGTGGGGGATGCTCGTAGGGTGGGCAAAGGAGCCTGGCGTTGAACTCTCTTTTTACTGGTAGCTTTCTGGCGACGTGCCCACCGGTGGCTCGGAGCTACCGGTGGACACGTCGCCTGACAGTTTCCACTAACCGATCAGATCAAAGTAAGGCTCCTTTGTCCACCCTACGCGATCCAGCGTACGACAACCCACCATACGCAATCCACCGTACACCAATCCACCGTACACCGATCCACCGTACACCGATCCACCGTACGAAATCCCCAACATTACACCGCGATCGGAGCCACACCCTCCAACGTCGGATTAATCACATCCCTCTTCGCTTCAGACACGTCTCTAAACATCCGGCAAGTTGCATAAGCAGAACCCGCACCAACCAACGCACCGACTGCAAGCACGCTCAATGCCACGGTATTGGCGACCTGGATTGCGGCAAAGAAGGCGAGTGGGCCTATCCAAGCGCCGGCTGCCATACCAATACCAAACCCAAGTGCCGCCGCCAATACAGTGACTAACACGCCCATTGCAAAAGACGCGACGGCTTTCATCGCAAAGGAATAGGGCGAATCGATGATGAGATGACAACGTTTGATGAACGCGTTGATCTCTTGCGTTTTTTGTTCCTCACTGTGAACATTCGAACGCACAAACGCGCGTAATTTCTCCGCTTCTGCTTTTAATCGACGTTGTCTCAGGCATGGGAGAGATTCGATATCTTCATAAAAGTTCGCTAACGATAACGTCTGTGTACACGGCGCTAACTCAATGGTGCTGTCTTTTGAGTCTGGTGGTAGCGTGTCATAGACAGAGGGCGCGCTGGACCCAGTCAAACTCCCCGCTAGCTCGGAAGACTCTGCGTCTTGAGGCGCCCCACTGATATACCTTGCATAAAAAGCCTCCATCCCAAACCCGGTCTTTGCGGATACGTTCTTTGGCTTCGTAGTCAGCTTCAATTCTCCAGCAACACGCTGTAACACGGCCTGATTTCCAGGTTTTTCGATATCTGCTTTGGTGCCGAGTAAATGAATAACCGTAGACGACGTGATGACTCCCTGTATTTCCAAAAAGTTTCCTTTTAATGTCTTTTCATCAATATGCCCAGACAAATCGACACAATAAAAAACATGATCTGCGTCTCTTAAAATCGATGCTTGCAACGAATTTATAGGAAGTATCCACAGCTTCGTTTCGCCAACTTTCGTTAGGTCGGACCATAGTGATGAAACATATTCAGGAAGTTGCCATGCATCCGCGTCAGGTTTACTGTTATGCGCTAGCCTAGACACCACACTCTTTTTTCCTGAATTTGCCGGACCCACAAATGCAATTTTCATGTTAACATCCTTTATGAACAGAGCTGATCAATTAGGGGTCCTATTATACAAATAAGGTTCATTTGAAATCAATGATTGTTTTTTAAACTGAGATCCGCTAGCCTTGCCGGTTTGTGATGATGCAATCCCCCTCCGTTTGTGTGAATGTTCGTCGGGATGTCCGTTGTGGGGGATGTCCGTAGGGTGGGCAAAGGAGCCTGGCGTTGAACTCTCTTTTTACTGGGCGCTTTCTAGCGACGTGCCCACCGGTGGCTCGGAGCTACCGGTGGACACGTCGCCAGACTGGTTCCACTAATCGGTGAGATCATCGTTAGGCTCCTTTGTCCACCCTACGGACATCCCACCCTCGACATCGCCCGTGAAGTTCACTCCACGGGGGATGCACGAACGAGTACAAATCATGCACCTCACCATTGCCCCACATAAAGTTTCTCTCATTCAACAAGGTCATCCTTGGGTGTTTCCTAAGGCCATTCTTGAAGCCAAGCCTGCTTGTAATACTGGCGATCTCGTGCAGCTTCTAACCACCACAGGCGATTGGATCGGGGTGGGAATTTATAATGCGCATTCGTTATATCGCGTTCGGGTGTTGGCCACCTCGAAAATAGGCTTACCAGACCCCATCACCCTGCGCTCCATCATCATGCAGCGCCTGAGCTCAGCAGCCGCGCTTAGAACCCGCATACAGCTACCGAACGCTCACACCAATGCCTTTCGTTTATTCAATAGCGAAGCAGATGGCTTATCAGGGCTTACGATTGATCAATTTAATAACATGGCTGTGATTGCAAGTTCCGCCTACTGGGTTGAAGAACATCGTGCGCTGATTCTTGAATGTCTACACAGTCAATTTCCTCATTTGACATGGATTTGGCGATCTCAGCCTAAACCCTTGGCACAAGATGGCTGGCAAAGTGTGGCAGAGCCCGCAGCCACCGAACAAACCATTGTAAAAGAATATGACGTCCAATTTAAAATCAATTTTGCAACCGCACAAAAAACGGGGCTTTTTCTGGATCAACGCGACAATCATCAACGCATTGCAAGCTATGCACAAGGGGCGCGGGTTTTAGATTTATACACCTACACCGGGGGGTTTGCCCTACACGCAGCCAAAGCCAATGCCGCTTTTGTACGCGCCATTGATAGTTCGGCGCAGGCCATTGAACGTGCACAAGAGAATGCTCTGTTAAATCAAGTTGAGCAGATCGAATGGATTAAAGGAGATGCGCGCGAGTATTTACACCAAGCAGGTGACTTCGATATCGTTATTTTAGATCCGCCCAAACTCGCGCCTTCTATGCGCAACCAAACCCAGGCAAAAAATTACTACCGCTTTTTACATCGAGAATTATTTAAGTCTATGCGTTCGTCAACCTTACTGATGACCTGCAACTGCTCCGCAGCATTAAGCGCGAAGCAGTTTGTTGAGTTGGTTTATTTGCAGGCCGTGAGTGTAAATAAAACCTTTCGTGTTTTAGGGGTGTTTGGACCCGCACCGTGTCATCCGACCTTGCCGATCTTTCCTGAAGGGCAGTATTTGACAGCGGTGTTGGGGGTTGTGTTGTAACAAGGCGTTATAACTCGAAATCCGAGCCGCGACCGTCAGGGAGCGGAAGTTTTAATATTTTAGCGACCGTCAGGGAGCGGAAGTTTTAATATTTCAGCGACCATTAAGAAGCGGCGCTTTTAAAACTTCCGCTCCCTGACGGTCGCGGCTCGGATTTCTTGCCGGACTATGGAGCTGTGTGTTCTGCTACTGCAATCCCGCGTAAAATCGTCAGCGCTGAATACAACTGATAATCTTTATGCATGAGATCTTGATCAGGCACCACTTTGAGTGCTTTAACTTGCGCAATAGCGGGCTTCGTGTCTTTATTTGCGATGTGACCACTTAAGCCCGCTTCATCAAAATCAAAGTACTCAGGAGTAGCAGCTTGTTTCACACTGGGCATTTGCATTTCTTCGATGACGATATCAGGGGTAATACCTTTTGCCTGAATCGACACCCCAGATGGCGTATAATATAATGCTGTTGTTAGTTTAATGGCTCGCTTATCATCGACCGGTAACACTGTTTGAACTGAGCCTTTACCAAAGCTTCGAGTCCCCACGATGAGCGCTCGTTTATTGTCTTTTAAGGCGCCAGCGACAATTTCTGCAGCAGATGCTGAGCCATGATTAATCAAGACCACCAATGGCACGCCACTTAATACATCGCCTGCATTGGCCACGGCTTTAAACTCAGATCCTGGGAAACGACCTTCGGTATAAACAATCAGCTCTTCTTTATGGTTTGCCTGTTTAGGCGTATCTAAAAAAGCATCAGAGACTTGAATAGCAGTATCCAATAAACCACCCGGATTATTTCTTAAATCTAAAATCATGCCTCTTAACGAGCCACCGGCTTGCTTTTTTAACCCGGCAATGGCAGTTTTCATTTCTTGCGCGGTTAAAGCCTGAAATTGCGTTAAGCGCACATACCCATAATTGCCTTCTAAAATCTGACTTTTCACACTTTTAATCAAGATTTTTTCGCGAGCCAACGTATAGTGAAAGGGTTTGTTCGCCCCTTTGCGTAACACGGTTAATGAGACGGTCGACCCAATTTTACCGCGCATCAATTCCACGGCTTCTTTTAGTTTCATGCCTTGCACCACATGATTATCGATCTTCACGATATAATCATTTGACTTGATGCCTGCGCTATAAGCAGGGGTATCAACGAGCGGCGTGACCACCTTAATGACCCCTTCTTCCATGGTCACTTCAAGTCCCAGCCCACCAAACTCACCATTGGTTGCGGTTTGTAATTCTTGGTATTCTTCTTCATCTAAATATGCAGAGTGTGGATCAAGCCCCGATAACATGCCTCGAATCGCATTATCAAACAGCGTTTTGTCACTGACTTTGTTCACATAATATTTTTTAATGAGTCCCATGGCATTGGAAAAACGTTGTACATCATCCATTTGAATTTGCGAAGCATCCCCTTCTTGCCCCACCCGTTCATCTGCTGCATTCACCCCAAAAGAAAGTGAAGCCCCACCAATAAATACGCACCCTACAACACAGTACCACGCCCTGTTCCGCATGCCACTTCTCCAATAGAAAGTTAAGAAGACTTATATTGAGTGTGGTCGGTATTTTGATAATTGCAAACTTATAAAAAACTATTTGCTGACAGCACCTTACCAAAACGCCTGACCTCAAAATAGAGGCCATCTTCACGACGCCCTCCGCTATGCCCAACAGTTGCAATTTGTTGACCTGCGACAACCTGTTCACCCTGGTGCTTAAATAAAGACTGATTATACCCATATAACGTCATCATTCCGTGACCATGATCGACAATGATGAGTAAACCGTAACCACGCAACCAATCGCTAAACACGACTTTGCCTGACCGCACCGCTCTCACTGTTCTGCCTTCTTGCGTCACAAATAATAGGCCTTGATTCCAGGGCCGAGTCGCGACCAAGTCACCCGCTATGGGTGATATAAAAGAGGCGTTTAAAGAAGGGGTCAGCAATGCTGATGCCCGTTTAACTGGATGCTGCATCAGTCGTTGTAAGAGCCTGGCTAAATTTTCTTTATCTCGTTCATAATCCAATAACACATGCTGTGAGGTTGTAATATGCTGAGTCAGGCTATTCATCACCACCATCTGCGCAGCTTTTTCTTCCTCTAATTTTTTTTGAAAATGCGTTAACTGCGTTTGTCGCGCAACCTGCGTGGCCTGCACTTGTTTAAGCGAGGCTTGCACCTGATTCAGTTGCTGTTGTGTACGCGTCAACTGCTCAATCACGTGCTGACGCGATGCTACTAAATATTGAAAAAACGTGACCCAACGGTTCATTTGTGTGGGCGACTTGACGTAAAGCAAACCCTTCAAAGCCGCAGTCTTACCCATTAAATATCGCACATATAAATGTTTAGACAGTGCGGCTTGCTGTGTCTGTAATGCGGTTGATAACTGTAACGCCTGTTTGGATAAACGATCAATTTTAAGTTGATTATCGCGAATGGCTTGTGCACTGTCGTTTAATCCGTGCACCACATCACTCATTTTTTTATCTTGAACAGCCAGCAGCTGTTCAATGCCATTTTGACGGCCCTGAGCAAGCTCAAGCTGTTGCTTTAATGCGCTGATTTTTTTATCTAGGTGTTGCAGTTTATCTTGTGTTTTGGCAATAGGAGGAACAGCATGGGCCACCCCCCAAACCATGATAGCCATTAACCCCACCTTCCATGGCAGCATACTGTCATATCCTCGCTAAAAGAGCGTGTCCGCTCATGTCTTTAGGCTGTTCAATCCCTAAGACCTGAAGGATCGTTGGCGCAACATCAATTAAACTACCTTGTTTTGCTTGATAGTGCCATCCCTTTCCCACAAACACAAACGGCACCGGATAAGCGGTGTGTGCCGTATGCGCTTGCCCTGTTTCCTCATCAAACATCGTTTCCGCATTCCCATGATCTGCCGTAATCATTAAACACCCACCTACGGCTTGCACGGCCTCATTCACCCGCGCCATACAGTCATCTAAACACGCAATGGCTGCACAAGCCGCAGCCATCACGCCGGTATGCCCGACCATATCTGCATTGGCATAATTACAAATGATCACATCCGTGGTCTTCGCAAGAATCACCTCAACCAATTGGTCGGTGAGCGCGCGCGCCGACATTTCTGGGCTCAAATCATAGGTTTTTACCCCAGGTGAGGGAATCAACACCCTAGACTCGCCAGGATACGGCGTTTCTTCGCCGCCATTGAAAAAAAAGGTCACATGTGCATATTTTTCAGTCTCAGCGATTCGCAATTGTTTTAATCCATGCTGAGCAAGAACTTCGCCTAAGGTGTTCTGCAAGCGCTGTGGCGCAAACACCACTTCAACCGGCAGCCGCACGTCGTATTGCGTCAGGGTCACCACTTGATGAAAGGCCACAAGGCGCTGCCTTTGAAATCCGCTAAAATTAGGTAAAACCAAGGCCTCCATTAACTGCCTAACTCTGTCTGAACGAAAATTAAAACAAAAGACACTGTCACCCGCTTGCATGGCCACCGGTTCACCTATCACGGTTGGGGGAATAAATTCATCAAAACACCCTTCGTGATAATAAGATTGCAACGCGGTCTTGATGTCTGCAAATTGCTTGACGCCATGCCCTTCGGTGATTAAACGATACGCTTGTTCTGTTCTATCCCAGCGATGATCACGATCCATCGCATAATAACGACCACAAATCGATGCAATTCTCGCCACACCCGATTGATCGATGCGCTGTTGCAAACGCTCTATACTCGCCAAAGCACTTTGCGGCGGGGTGTCTCGACCATCTAAAAACAAATGCAGTTCAAGACCCGTCACGCTTAATTTTTGGCAGCAATCCAGGAGCGCAAATAAATGATCTTCATGACTATGCACCCCGCCCGGAGACAATAACCCCATCACATGCAGCTTATGCCCTGCTGTGGTTGCGTTTAACAGGTTTAACAAGACGGGTTGGCCTTCCCAACCGTGTTGCGCTATTGCTTGGTTGATGCGAGTTAGATCTTGTAAAATCACTCGCCCTGCCCCCAAATGCATATGGCCCACTTCAGAGTTCCCCATCTGACCTTTTGGCAACCCCACAGCCTCTCCAGACGCTTGTAGCACGCCGTGCGGCATGGTGGCCCACCATTCATCCCACTGAGGGGTTAACGCTTGCTCAATCGCATTGTATGAAGCGGAGGCATTCACACCCCATCCATCTAAAATCAGTAATACCACGGGTTTATTTGACTGCATCATCTCTCTCTTTTAGACTATGTTCCCTTTTTCCTGAATCATAAGAGTACGCCCCTTGCATACCTCCCTCCCAACACACATCGCCATTATTATGGATGGAAACGGGCGCTGGGCTCAAGCCCAAAACCTGCCCAGACATCAAGGCCACGTTGCGGGGATGCAAGCCATTAAACAGGTCGTACAAGCTTGTCTTAAGCAAGGCATCTCCATCCTGAGTCTTTTCGCGTTCAGTAGCGAAAATTGGAAAAGACCCCAAGAGGAAGTTAATGCCCTCATGGCGCTTTTTATACAGGCCTTACAAAGTGAAGTAGAAGCGCTGCACCAGAACCAAGTTCGTCTGCGGTTTACGGGCAACTTAACCCAGCTCCCGCCTGACTTACAAGACTATATCCAACAGACCACCGCCCTCACGGAGCTTAACCAAGCCATGACACTCAATATTGTCATGAATTATGGCGGAAGATGGGATATTCTCCAAGCATTCAAAACCCTGGCTCAACAAGTCATGACGAATCAGCTCTCACTCGAGCAAATTGATGAACACCATGTATCGGCTTGTTTAGCCACAGCCCCGCTCCCTGACCCTGATTTATTCATTCGAACCAGTGGTGAGCAACGCATCAGTAATTTTTTTCTTTGGCAATTGTCTTATACCGAACTTTATTTTTCACCCGTCCATTGGCCAGACTTTGGCGAACAAGAGATTAACCAAGCCATTCACTATTTCCAAAACCGCCAACGGCGTTTTGGTCAACTCACAACCGACGATACGCGAGAGCCCTAAACCATGTTAATGCAACGATTCCTCACCGCATGTATATTGATTCCTTTCGTTCTATTCGGACTATTCTACGCGCCACCCATGATCTTACTGACCGTTGCCGCCTTGCTATTAGCGGGCTGTGGTTGGGAGTTTCAACAACTGATTCCTTGCCCTAAAACCTATCTTCGCTCGCTTTATTTAGCCGGCCTATTTCTTTCGGCCTGGCTAGCCACGTTGTTTTTTCCTTTTTATTTCACACTCGGTCTGCTCTTATGGGGGTCTCTCTTCATTGCCATCTGCACCTTCCCTGCTTCACAACCTTACTGGGGAAAACCGGCCTGTCTCAGTCTGTTCGGCTGGGTTCTCCTACCCTTATGTGGTGTAAGTTTAATTAAGATTGATACCCTTCCACACGGTGCCTGGCTGTTACTCTATTTACTGCTACTCATTTGGGCATCAGATACCGGCGCCTATTTTGCAGGCAAAGCCTTTGGTAGACACAAACTCATTCCCGCGGTCAGTCCGGGTAAAACCTTAGAGGGCTTGTTAGGCGGATTGCTACTTTCGGGTCTTGTAATGGGGGTTGCCTATAAAGTGATGCATCCACCCCACTTGTTTTTGTTTGTCAGCCAAGCGCTTGCCACGGTCGTTTTCGGTGTCATCGGGGATTTATCTATCAGCTTATTTAAACGCCGCGTTCATTGTAAAGACACGGGGCAACTGCTGCCTGGGCACGGTGGGCTGTTAGATAGGTTAGATAGCTTAATTGCGGCAGCACCGGTTTTTTATATGCTGCAGTCTTAAAACATGATAAACTCCGACCCAATTTGACCAACTGACAACTGACCGTGCAAACTTTTCATTCTCGAGCCGAGGAAATTCAGTGGATACTCAACCATCAATTCACCCCCAGTGTCCTCACACTCGTCAATGAATCACATCTGCACCACACTGACAGTCAATTAGAAACCCATTTTAACCTCACCTTGGTGTCATCTTGTTTTGCTGAGCAAACGCGTGTCGCACGGCATCAATCTGTTTATCGTTGTCTTAAACCTGTTTTTGCTCAAGGCGTCCACGCCTTATCATTGCATTTATTTACACCAGAAGAATGGGACGAGCAAGCCGCATTGATGCCAGCCTCCCCCCAGTGTCGTGGAGGATACCATGCCAGCTAAACACTCAAAGGCACAAACCATCGGCCTTTTCACCTTGGTTTTGCTGATCACAGGTGCCATCGACAGCATTCGTAATTTACCGACGACCGCTTTATTTGGATCGTCTTTATTTTTCTTTTTTACGCTTGCCGCCCTCATTTTTCTGATTCCCGTTGCCTTGGTTTCTGCCGAACTCGCCTCTACTTTTTCTCATGAAGAAGGGGGTATTTACAGTTGGGTCAAACATGCCTTTGGTGAATCTGTGGCCTTTTTCACCATTTGGTTGCAATGGATTAACACCATGGTGTGGTACCCCACGATTCTCTCTTTCATCGCAGGCACCTTGGCGTATTTAATTAACCCTGCCTTGGCTGACCATAAAGGCTATTTAATTGGGGTGATCTTAATCACCTTCTGGTCGCTCACCTTGTTAAGCTTAAGAGGCCTAAAAACCTCTGCGTTTTTCGCAGGGTTTTGCGCGATCATCGGCATGATTTTCCCCATTTTTCTCATCATCGGCTTAGGGGCAACCTGGCTGTATCAAGGGCATCCCTTGGCCATTGAATTTAATCGCGCCTCCCTTATTCCTCAGTGGCAAACTGGCCAATCTTGGGCCTCACTCACCGCCATTATGACCTCATTTTTAGGCATGGAGCTTGCAGCAGTCCACGTACGGCAAATTAAAAATCCACAACGTCAATTTCCCAAAGCCATCTTTTTTTCTGTCATCCTCATTCTGCTCACCATGTTACTGGGATCATTATCGATTGCGGTGGTGTTACCTAAAAAAGATATCAATTTGGTCGCAGGGGTCATGCAGGCATTCACTCAATTTTTAAACGCGTTCCATCTGTCTTATTTACTTCCCTTCATCATCGTATTTTTACTGCTGGGGAGTTTAGGCGGCATGATCAATTGGATCATTTCACCCGCAAAAGGCATGCTCATGGCCGCAACCCATGGCTTTTTGCCCCCTTTTTTATACCAACTCAATCGTCACGGAGTAGCCGCACGGCTCTTACTCATCCAAGCGGTCATTGTCACTTTGCTTTGTAGTTGCTTCTTACTCTTTCCCCAAATCAACGCGATTTATTGGCTGTTTACTGATTTAAGTACCGAGCTCTATTTGCTGATGTATGTCTTGATGTTTATTGCCGCTATTCGCCTTAAACACACCCACGCCCACTTACCGCGTACGTTTTGCATTCCTGGCGGAAAAATAGGCTATTACCTCACGTGTTTTTTGGGTTTAATCGGTTGCTTTATCACCTTAATCATCGGATTTATTCCCCCTGACAGCAGCATCGACACCGGAAGCGCGCATTATTTTCAACTGATTTTTAGTGCGGGAATTGTGCTGATGATTGCACCAACGTTCTTTTTTTATCGGTATAAAAAGCAAAGCATCAAAAAAACGCAAAAACCGTAGGGTGGGCAAAGGAGCCTAGCACGAAACCACCCCATTGCTAAAAACCCTCAGCGACGTGCCCACCGGTCACTCGGCGTTACCCTGGTGGGCACGAAAAAACGCAAAACCCGCAGGGTGGGCACCCCAAATCAACACCGCAGATTCCTCCCAAATCCAAAACATGGTCTATATTTATAATACATTACCATAAATAAGACAACTCATGCCGCAAACACTGCAGAATTTAAAAACCCAAGTCGCTTTTGCCAAAGCCATGCGCGATCAACTCGCAAAAGAAAAAGAGCTCCATCCACCACCAGCCAACCCTTATGTGGACACCGATCCCATCACTCAGTCACTCATGGAAAAAATTGAAATCATGGATAACCGACTGAGAATCCTTGATAACAAAGTCAATATAGGAACACCCAGTGAAACGGAACTCCCCGAACTCTTCAAAGAATTACAAGCTGTAGATAAAGACGCTCACGACCTTGTTTTGAAAGACATTGACACTCGACTCGCCTTGCTAGAAGGACGAACAGGTCCTGCGCCACTTAAACCAGCACGCGACGCGCTATACCAAACACTGCAAACCCTCATGACACAATTAGATAGCTTAGAAGCAGAAAATTTTCGTGACCATCTTGACGATCCACGAGTCAAATCAGCTGCCACAACCCTCACAGAACAAGTCAAACTGGTGATTGCCTTACTAAAAAACTCAGATTTTCAGTTCGATGAAGCGCAAACCAAGCCTTTGATCCGTGCACTCGAAAATCGCTTTCTTTATCCTTTAAGCCCCAATGCGAGCGGCCAAGTGATTAACAAGAAATTCCCTGTCGATAACCAAGAGGCTTCATTTAAGGAGTTACTCAGCCCCTTTGCCGTGCTACACGCACCCACCAAAACAGGATTTTTTGGAAAGAATCCCAAAGACCTCGAAAAAGCACAAATTAAAACAAGCTATCTCACGGTTGCAAAACTCAATCAACTCAACAATCCTTTGCTACTGCGTACCCTAACCCTGGTAGATAGCCAAAGTACACTCTCCCCAACGCCAACCCCTCGCTCATCCGACACCTCTCCTCCGCCCTCCCCCATAAGCACCCCGACAACACCTAAACCCAACATCCCTTTCAAGTCCGAACCTTTAAGCATCGACTTATTAAGCCAAAAACTGAAAGCATACAAAGACACGTCAACAGACTTGGCAAATAAAGGCATGGAGGTCAAACAACTTCAATCCTCACTCAACATGATGGCCAGTGACCTTGAAAAATTAAAGACACTCAGTCAAGACATCGCGGCTCGCCTCCAAGCCCTCTCCACAAAACAACCCACCCAAGAAGAGTTAATACCGATTGAAACCTTAGAATCCGAGGCGCAAGGACTTGCTAAAGAAATCAATAGAAGCTTGATTGCCATTGGAGGCAACCTCGAGCAGGTAGCCCTTAACTACCAAAGCGAAATCCGTGCCCTTCCTACCAGGTTGGCTCAACATGTTCTTCATTTAAACTCAAGCCTTCAAAAAATTGGGCAAGCCCTGCCCACCTCAGCTGTAGAGTCCTGGAAAAATGCCTTAGAGACTAACCCAAACAAACCCATTCAACACTATCGAGAATCCTATAACAAAATCGAGCAAACACTTACCCATGAACATGCGGCGATGGTCAATCAATACATCTCCACAGAAACTACAAAAATAGAAGCGGTTATCACTAATCTCCAGCAAGTGGCCGCCACCAAAATAGAAAAAAACACCTCGCTCAACCCCTATATCAGCACCCAGAAAAAGGCACTAGAAGTCCTAAACGATCAAATAAAAACCATAGCCGCCAAACGCGCTCAAGTGCCAGGGGATCTACCTGCGTTTAAAAAATGGCTTCAAGAGATCAACACGCAACTCACTCAAGTCGAAAAGACAAAACAACGTGTTATTGTGCTTAGCGGCTATGCTGACAAATTCGAGCGCCAGGCCAATACAGTTCACTACCAAGGCGCCTGTGAATTTATGAAAAAGATTAAAGTGGAAATACAAACATTAATCGACAAAGGCACCCCCGAAGAAACAGACTTGCGAATCAAAACCCTCGAAGGCATTTATAACGACTTTTATAGCTCTACAATCACTTATATCAAAGCTACTCAAGCACTTTTAGACCAAAAAACGCCTGATCCATCAGCATTAAAGGGCTGCCAAGAGAATTACCGTAAGGTCATAGAAAGTCAGATTGAAAAAGTGCTAGAAGAAGGGCCTAAGCTCTCTGAAGTCGGGATATTTTCAAGCATCAGAGGGATTCTACAAACCTGCTTCCGGGGTGATGGCGCAGAGATAAAAGCCAAAGCGCAGGCCGGTGATTTTAGCTATTTACAAACCTCGGGCCCTAGCTCAAAGGCCTCTAAGGCGGTAGGTTCAGCACTAGAAGCATTGCAAAAAAGCATGAAGACAGAGGTGGGGCAGGTGAGGGAGCAGGCGCAAGAACAACCTAAGGTCACGGTATCACCAACCCCAAGAAGAAAATAATAACGGTTTTTACACTCGAATACCCCCTCTCCCGCGCTAGAGGTTTGAACAGTATGTTGATGTTCTTCGCGGGGGAGGGTTGGGGAGGGGGGGCAAAACCCGAAGTCAGCCCCCTCCCTAACCCTCACTGCCATTAAGTTAAGGAAATGTTATTGATTTCCCTGTAATTTTTTTAGAATCTCTGCATTTTTACAAGGATGTAGAGATGTTAAAATTAGTACAAGCAATCAAGTTAGTTACTCTAAGTGTTGTCGAACCATT